>NZ_JANFAK020000155.1 GCF_024721315.2 Streptomyces sp. Isolate_45 | reverse complement strand
GCCACGAGCTGCGGGCGGCCGGCGGGAACCCGGCGGCCCACTACCGGGCGGCCTGCGCCCCGGCGGCGCCCGAGCCCGCGGCCGTCCTCGGACTGGCCGAGACCGGTGGGGCCCCGGACCTGCCCCGGCTTTGGGAGCTGGCCTGCCATCCGGAAGGCCGGATACGCACCGCCGCCCTCTGCGGCCTGCGCCGGCAACGCGCGGCGACACCGGAACAGTTGCTGCCGTTCCTGTGCGACCCGCACGCCCCGGCCCGCCGCGCGGTCCGCTCGGCGGTGCTCCCGTACGCCCGCAGCCGACCGGCGTCCTGGCTCCTGGCCCTGTTCGCGCCGGACCGGCCGGCCCGCGTGCGGATGTCGGCCCTGTCGCTGGTCGAGCAGCACCCGATGCTCGTCCGCCGCCGGCTGGCCCGGTCCCTGACCTCCCACCCCGATCACGCGGTCCGCCGCTGGGCCCGGCGGCTGCTGCAACAGCGCCTGAAGTGGGACCTGCGCGCCGGCGTCGACGCGGCCCTGAAGCTCATCGACGGCCGGGGCGCCCCCCTCGACGAGGCCATCGACACCGAGGACCCCGACGCCTGGGCCGCGCTCGACCTCGGGGTCCGCCTGCTGAGCGACCACGAGCGTCTGAGCGAACGGGCCGGGACCGCGCTCTGCCACCCTGACGGCCGGATCCGGGAGGCCGCCGTTCGCGCGGCCTGCGGACACCCCGAGCTGCTGCCGCTGATCGTGCTGCGCTGCGCCGACTGGGCCCCGCAGGTGCGCGACGCCGCCCGGTCGGTCCTGCTCGGCGCACTGCGGGACGCCGGGCCGCGGACCCTGCGTACGGCGACGCCAATGGCGACGCACCTGCGCGGACGCCGCGAGGGCCGCTGGGCCGTCGAGGCGTTCGAGGCGGCGCTGCGCGATCCCGCCCACGCGGAGGTCCTGACCGGGCTGTACCGCCACCACCACCTGCCGACCCGGCGGACGGCCGTACGGATCGGCCTCGAAGCCACCCCGCCCACGGCGGCCGAGCCGGCGCGGCGGGCCGCCCGGGAACCCGACGCGGTGCTGCGTCACCTGTGGACGGACGCCGCCCTGACCGCCCTGGCCGCGCACGGCCCCGACACGGCCGCGCTCGACGCCCTGCTGCGGGCCCGCTCCGGTTCCGTACGGGCCGCCGGCGTCACCGCGCTACGGGCGGCGGGCCGGGCCGGGGAGGCGGAGCGTCACCTCGCCGACCCGGCCGCGCTCGTCCGGTCCTGCGCCCGGTGGCTGATCGGGCAGCGGGGCGGGCAGGGCGCGGACGCCGCCCGCGCCCACTACCTGCGCCGGTGCGCCGAGGCCCCCTCCCCCGGCGCCGTGCTCGGCCTCGCGGAATGCGCCCGGCGCGAGGACTCCGTCGTGCTGCTCGGCCTGCTGGGCCACCCCGAGGGGCCGGTGCGGGCGGCCGCCGTCGCCGCGCTCCGGCTGCTCGGCGGTCCGGGCTCCCGCCCGGAGGTGCTGCGTCCGCTGCTGGACGATCCGGCTCCGGCCGTGGCCCGCGAGGTGACCCTGTCGCTGCTGCCGGTGGCGGGGCTGTTGCCGGCCGACTGGCTGGCCTCCCGTACCGGCCGGGGGCGGCCGGCGCACACCCGCCGGGCCGCCGTACGGCTGCTTGCCGTACAGGGGTCGGACGACGGGCTGCGCGCGGCCGTGGCCCTGCTGGACGATCCCGACCCGGCGCTGCGCCGGGCGGCGCTGCCGCTGCTGCGGCGGTGGGACTGGCCGGCGACGGCGGAGCGGGGCGGATTCGATCCCCGGGAACTGCGCGGGCTGTTCCGGCGGTACGCCTCGGAAAACGGCCGGTCGGAGAGCCTGCGCCGGTTCCGCGGGTACTGAGGCCCGGCCCGGCGGGGCGTACGGGTGCACCGGGTCGCGGCTCGACGGCCTGCCTGCGTCGTCCCCGCGGCTCGCGCCCGTACCGTCTGACGGGTGCTGCGTACCGTCCTCGTCACCGGCTCGCTGATCGCCGCCGCCCTGCTCCCGCCGGCCCCCCACGGCCCGCCCGGCCCGCGACCGCTGCCCTCCCGCCTCGCCGACACCGGCGGCGGGAGCCAGCTGATCACCGCCGTCGCGCCCGACGCAGGCTCCACCACGGGGCTGCTGACCTGGTGGGATCGGCGCGCGGGCCGCTGGTACGAGGCCGGCAGCGCGCCCGCCCGGTTCGGCGCGAAGGGCCTGACCGACGGGGCGACCCGGACCCAGGGCACGAACACCACCCCGACGGGCCTGTACGACCTCCCGTACGCCTTCGGCATCGCGCGCGCGCCGGCCGGGACGGCTTACGCCTACCGGCGCGTGACGGACCGTTCGTGGTGGTGCCAGGACAACGCCTCGGGCAGCTACAACCGTTGGGTCGAGCCCCTTCCCGCCGACTGCGCGGCGGCCGAGGCGGAGCACCTGGTGACGTACGCGCGGCAGTACGCCCACGCCCTGGTCGTCGGCTTCAACTACGACCGGCCGGTGCGGGGTCGGGGCGCGGGCATCTTCCTGCACGTGAACGGCAAGGGCGCCACCGCCGGCTGCGTGTCCGTGCCGGAGGGCGCCATGCGCGAGATCCTCCGCTGGGCCGAACCCCGCCGCGCCCCGCACCTCGCGATCGGTACGGGGTCGGGCCCGTTGGACGTGACGCGGTACTGAGACGCCCCGCCCGGACGTGACGCGGTACCGACACGCCCGCCCGGACGTGACGCGGTACCGAGACTCCCGGCGCGGGGCCTCAGCTCTCCTTCTGGGCCAGCCTCAGGAGGTGGTCGGCGAGGGCCTGGCCGCCGGCCGGGTCGCGGCTGATCAGCATCAGCGTGTCATCGCCCGCGATGGTGCCGAGAATCGCCCGGAGTTCGGCCTGGTCGATCGCCGAGGCGAGGAACTGGGCCGCCCCGGGCGGGGTGCGCAGGACCACGAGGTTCGCGGAGGCCTCCGCCGAGATCAGGAGTTCCCCGGACAGGCGCCGCATCCGTTCCTCCTTCGCCGACTCCCCGAGGGGGGCCTGCGGAGTGCGGAAGCCGCCCTCGCTGGGCACCGCGTAGATCAGCTCGCCGCCGGTGTTGCGGATCTTCACCGCGCCGAGCTCGTCGAGGTCGCGCGAGAGCGTCGCCTGGGTGACGCTCAGGCCGTCGTCGGCGAGCAGCTTCGCGAGCTGGCTCTGGGAGCGGACCGGCTGCCGGTTGAGGATGTCCACGATCCGGCGGTGGCGGGCGGTACGGGTCTGCGGGACGGACTGGCCGTTCTGCTCGTGTTCCTGCGCCTGGCTCATCGTCGTCTCATTCTCCGGATCGTCCCGCTGCGTCGAGGATGCCGGGCAGGGCCCCGAGGAACGCGTCGACCTCGTCCTCGGTGATGACGAACGGCGGCATCAGCCGTACGACGTCGGGGGCGGGCGCGTTGACCAGGAATCCGGCTTCCTGGGCCGCCTGCTGCACCTTCGCGGCGAGCGGCCCGGTCAGCACGATACCCAGCAGGAGACCGGCGCCTCGGACGTGGGACACCAGCGGGTGGCCCTCGCCGTCGAGCAGGCCTTCGATTCCGGAGCGCAGCCGTTCGCCGCGCGCCTTCACCCGGTCGAGCAGTCCGTCGGCGGCGATGGTGTCGATCACGGCGAGGCCGGCGGCGCAGGCGACGGGGTTGCCACCGAAGGTGGTGCCGTGCTGGCCGGGCTGGAGCAGGCCGGCGCTCTCGCCGAACGCGACGACGGCGCCGATCGGCAGACCGCCGCCCAGACCCTTCGCGAGCGTGACGAGGTCGGGTTCGACGCCCTCGTGGGCCTGGTGCTCGAACCACTGGCCGCAGCGGCCGATGCCGGTCTGGACCTCGTCGAGCGCGAGGAGCGTCCCGGTGGCCCGGGTGATCTCGCGGGCGGCCGTCAGGTACCCGGCGGGCGGGACGACCACGCCGTTCTCGCCCTGGATCGGCTCGATCAGGACGAGCGCCGTCTCCTCGGTGACGGCGGCCCGCAGCGCCTCCACGTCGCCGTACGGGACGTGCGTGACGTCACCGGGCAGCGGCAGGAAGGGGGTTTGCTTGGTCGGCTGACCGGTGAGCGCGAGCGCGCCCATGGTCCGGCCGTGGAAGCCACCGGCGGTGGCGACCATGTGGGTCCGCCCGGTGAGCCGGCCGATCTTGAAGACGGCCTCGACGGCCTCGGCGCCGGAGTTGCAGAAGAAAACCCGACCGTCGCGGCCGAAGAGCTGGAGCAGCCGCTCGCCGAGTGCGAGGACCGGCTCGGAGGCGTAGAGGTTGGAGACGTGGCCGAGGGTGGAGACCTGCGCGGTGACGGCCGCGACGATCGCCGGGTGGGCGTGCCCGAGGGCGTTCACCGCGATGCCGCCGACGTAGTCGGTGTACTGCTTGCCGTCCGCGTCCCAGACCTGGGCGCCCTCGCCGCGTACGAGCGCGAGCGCGGGGGTGCCGTAGTTGTTGGTCAGGGCGTGCTGCCAGCGCGCGCCGTAACCCTCGTTGCCCGTTGCCGTCGTCATGCCGTTCCCCCCTGCTGTCCGTGGTGCCGCGCGGGCTGTGCGTCCTGCCGGCCGTCGGGCACGACCATCGTGCCGATCCCCTCGTCGGTGAAGATCTCCAGCAGGATCGAGTGCTGGACGCGACCGTCGATCACGCGGGCGGTGCCGACTCCGCCGCGGACGGCGTGCAGGCAGCCCTCCATCTTGGGCACCATGCCGCTCGACAGCTCGGGCAGCAGTTTCTCCAGCTCGCTGACGGTGAGCCGGCTGATGACCTCGTCGCTGTTCGGCCAGTCCGCGTAGAGGCCCTCGACGTCGGTGAGGACCATCAGGGTCTCCGCGCCGAGCGCCGCCGCGAGCGCCGCGGCGGCGGTGTCGGCGTTCACGTTGTACACGTGGTGGTCGTCGGCGCTGCGCGCGATGGAGGAGATGACCGGGATCCTGCCGTCGGCGAGCAGGGCCTCGATCGCCCCGGTGTCGATAGCGGTGATCTCCCCGACCCGGCCGATGTCGACGAGCTCGCCGTCGATCTCCGGGCTGTGCCTGGTGGCGGTGATGGTGTGGGCGTCCTCGCCGGTCATGCCGACGGCGAGCGGCCCGTGCTGGTTGAGCAGCCCGACCAGCTCGCGCTGGACCTGGCCGGCCAGGACCATCCGTACGACGTCCATGGCTTCCGGCGTGGTGACGCGCAGGCCCGCCTTGAACTCGCTGACCAGGCCCTGCTTGTCGAGCTGGGCGTTGATCTGGGGTCCGCCGCCGTGCACGACGACGGGCCGCAGGCCCGCCTGGCGCAGGAAGACGACGTCCGTGGCGAAGGCGGCCTTCAGCTCTTCGTCGATCATGGCGTTGCCGCCGAACTTGATCACGACGATCTTGCCGTTGTGCCGGGTGAGCCAGGGCAGGGCCTCGATGAGGATCTCCGCCTTGGGCAGGGCCGTGTGCTTGCGGGCACTTCCGGTGGCGCCGCTCATGAGGAGTACGCGCTGTTCTCGTGGACGTACTCGGCCGTCAGGTCGTTGGCCCAGATGACGGCGGATTCGGTGCCGGTGGACAGGTCGGCGGTGATGCGGACCTCGCGGTCCTTCATCGAGACCAGGTCGCGGTCCTCGCCGACGGAGCCGTTCCGGCAGACCCAGACGTCGTTGATGGCCACGTTCAGCCGGTCGGGGTCGAAGGCCGCCCCGGTGGTGCCGATGGCGGAGAGCACCCGGCCCCAGTTGGGGTCCTCGCCGTGGATGGCGCACTTGAGCAGGTTGTTGCGGGCGATGGACCGGCCGACCTCGACCGCGTCGTCCTCGGTGGCCGCGCCGATCACCTCGATGCGGATGTCCTTGCTCGACCCCTCCGCGTCACCGATCAGCTGGCGGGCGAGGTCGTCGCAGACGGTCCGTACGGCCCGCGCGAAGTCCGCGTACGCCGGGACCCGGCCGGAGGCACCGGAGGCCAGCAGCAGCACGGTGTCGTTGGTCGACATGCAGCCGTCGGAGTCGATCCGGTCGAAGGTGGTGCGGGTCGCGTCGCGCAGGGCCTTGTCCAGGGTGGCGCTGTCGAGGTCCGCGTCGGTGGTGAGCACCACGAGCATGGTGGCCAGGCCCGGGGCGAGCATGCCCGCGCCCTTGGCCATGCCGCCGACGGTCCAGCCGTCCTGGCCGGCGGTGGCCGTCTTGTGCACGGTGTCGGTGGTCTTGATGGCGACGGCTGCGGCCTCGCCGCCGTCGGCGTCGAGGGTGGCCACGGCCGTTTCGATGCCCGGCAGCAGCTTGTCCATGGGGAGCAGTACGCCGATCAGGCCGGTCGAGGCGACCGCGATCTCACCGGCGTTGAACTCGGCGCCGAGTCCGTGGGCGTTCAGGACCTCGGCCGTCCTCTCCGCGGTGGCGTGGGTGTCCTGGAAGCCCTTGGGGCCGGTGCAGGCGTTGGCGCCGCCGGAGTTGAGGATGACGGCGCCGACCACGCCGCCTCGCAGGACCTGCTCGGACCAGTGCACGGGCGCGGCCTTGACGCGGTTGGAGGTGAAGACGCCCGCGGCTGCCAGTCGCGGCCCGTGGTTGACCACGAGGGCCAGGTCGGGGTTGCCGTTCGCCTTGATCCCGGCGGCGATGCCCGCCGCCGTGAATCCCTGTGCTGCCGTGACGCTCACTGCATCTCCTTGTTCGTTCCGCCGCCGCTGCGGCTGGTGTCGCGATCGCCGGTCCGGCCCTGCCGGGCGGGGCTCACGGGGCGACTCCGATGGCGGAAAGTCCCAGCGCCTCGGGCAGGCCGAGGGCGATGTTCATGCTCTGCACCGCGCCACCGGCGGTGCCCTTCGTCAGGTTGTCGATCGCGCTGATGGCGATGATCCGGCCGGCGGCCGCGTCGAGGGCGACCTGGATCTGGACGGCGTTGGAGCCGGTGACGGCCTTGGTGGTGGGCCAGCTGCCCTCGGGGAGCAGCCGGACGAACGGCTCGTCGGCGAACGCCTTCTCGTAGGCCGCGCGCAGGGATTCGGCGGTGGTGCCGGGGAGGGCCTTGGCCGAGCAGGTGGCGAGGATGCCGCGCGGCATGGGCACGAGGTTCGGGGTGAAGGACACGCTGACGCGCTGCCCGGCCAGCGGCGAGAGGTTCTGCACCATCTCGGGGGTGTGCCGGTGCACGCCGCCCACCCCGTACGGGGTGGCGGTGCCCATCACCTCGGAGCCGAGCAGGTTGGCCTTGAGGGCCTTGCCCGCGCCGGAGGTGCCGGTGGCGGCGACGATCACGGCCTCCGGTTCGGCGAGCCCGGCCTGGTAGGCGGGGTACAGGGCGAGGGAGACGGCCGTGGGGAAGCAGCCGGGCACCGCGATGCGCTTGGCCCCTTCCAGGGCGGCCCGGCAGCCGGGAAGTTCGGGCAGGCCGTAGGGCCAGGTTCCGGCGTGCGGGGCTCCGTAGAAGGCGTCCCAGTCGGCGGCATCCTTCAGTCGGTGGTCGGCCCCCATGTCGATGACGAGGACCTCCTCGCCGAGCTGGGCGGCGACGGCGGCGGACTGGCCGTGCGGCAGGGCGAGGAACACCACGTCGTGGCCGGCGAGGGCCTCCGGCGTCGTCGCCTCCAGGATCCGGTCGGCGAGCGGCGCGAGGTGCGGCTGGAGCAGGCCGAGGGGCTGTCCGGCGTTGGAGTTGCCCGTCAGCGCGCCGATCTGCACCTCGGGGTGCGACAGGAGCAGGCGCAGGACCTCACCGCCCGCGTATCCGCTCGCACCGGCCACCGCTACACGTACCACCATCGGATCCTCCTCATCGATGGCATGACTATACGTAGCCCTGCACTTTTATGCAAAGCCCGTATCGTGCCCGCTCCGGCCGGGCGCGGTCGAGGACCCGGATCCCGGAACCGGGTTCGGTCGCCCCACCTCGACCTCGGTCGGCGGCATCACCCGGCGGCCCGGCCCGGCGACGTCAGCGGTCGACGTCAAGGCGTCCCTCCGAGGAGTGACCGTCGGGCCGCGGACATCCATTCTCCCGCTCCCGCGGGAGCTGAGCAGCCCCGATCGGTACGTCGCACCCCCCGGGTACGGCGGGACCCGGCCGGGGGCCGCGACGGGAGCGTCGCGGAAACGCTTCTGCCGAGGGGCCTGACCTGCGGCGCCACCCCGGGAGGCCGCGCCGGGCGGCGTGAGGGAGCGCTCACCCGAACGGGGAGCGGGGTTGCCCCGTGGGCCCGGGTTGCCTGCAATGGTCCGTTGATACCGGTCCGCCCGCATCCAAGCAGGTGAGCACCCGCTGTCCGGGAGGCCGTGGACGGCAGCGGACCGCCCCCGGAGTCGGGCTCGGCGGACGACGGACGCGACGCCATCCATGGAGGATCAGCCCACGTGACCAGCGCGACGCAGCCCGAGGACACCACCGCCCCGACCGACCCCCGGTCCGACGGGTCCGGCGGTGGCGGGTCCGGCCCGGCCGCAGGCGGGCCGAAGGCCACCGTCCCCGCCCAGCACCGGGGCCCGGGCGGCGCAGGCGACGGCGACGGCGACCGCACGGGTGCGTCGGACGCCTCGGACGGCGGGGGCGAGGACGGCGGGGGCGGGGAGTCCGGGGCGGACACCGAGCCCGGCACCGGCACTGACCCCGGCCATCCCGCCGCCGCCCCCTCGGGCGGGGATCCCCGCCACGACGGATCGTCCACGGTCGCCGCGCCCCCCGACTCCGGCCCGGCCCTCGGCCGCAACGGCCGGGTGATCGCCCGTACCGCGGGCGCCGTCGGGCCGGCCACTGCCGCCGTCGCGGACGTCGACGCCGACACGGACGCCCATGCGGACGCCGGTGGCGGTGCCGACGCCGACGCCCATGCGGACGCCGACGCCGGTGCCGACCGTGCGACCGGGAAACGTCGGTCGCGCCGGGCCCGGGTGGCGCTCGCCGCCGGTTGCGGCATCGCGCTGGTCGCCGTCGCCACGCCGTTCGCCCTCGACGCGGCGAACGGCAACGCGAAGCCGGCGGCCGGTGGATCGCTCCCGGGCGACCTCCGCGCGGCTCCGGCCGGGCGCGAGGCCGGCGCGGTGCTCCGTGCGATGGCCCTGACCGCCGTCGCGATCGGCTACGCCCCCGGGGTCACGGTCGGCCGCGACCCCGCCGAACGCAGCGCGCCGGCCAAGGCCCGCCGGGACGGCCGCCGTTACGCGCTGGCCGCCTGGGCCGCGACGGGCCGCCCGGCCGGCGACGACGCGCTGTACGGCGCGCTGCTGCGCTCCGGCGGGGCGTACGACGACGCGGCGACGACGCACGTCGGGCTCGCCCCGCGCGGCGCGGTGCCGGCCGCGGACGTGGCGCCCGAGGGCCACAAGCTGGCCGTCCTGACCAGGCAGGAGGGTTCGGAGCGGGCGCGGATGCAGGTGCTGGCCTTCGGCGGGGACGCCACCGCCCCCACGTGGTCGACGGTCGGCCCCGCCGTCGACCCGTCCTCGGCCTTCGCCATCAGCGACTGCGGCGGGATGCTCGCCTTCGCCGAGCCGAACGGCCACCGTGAGGTGTGGAACATGATGGGCGCCGAGCCGGTGAAGGTGTTCGAGTCGAACGGCGGCGGGGTGAACCGCTCCGCGGGCGAGCGCCAGTTCCTGGACTTCAACGACGACACCCACCGCCTCCTGTACGCGCACGGGCCGCGCGACGCGCTCCGCGGTGAGGTGGTCGCCGTGCACCAACCCGTACCGGTCGTCGAGGGCGACGTCGACATCCCCCGCGGCCAGGAGGTGCGCGACGTCCGGCTCGACGGCCCGGGGCCCACGGTGGTCGCCCTGCCCGTGGGCGCCGGGGCCGAGATCCTGAACCGCTACGGCGACCGCGTCCCGGTGGGCCCGGCGAGCGGGACCCGTACCGACGCCTCGTCCCGGTACGTCGTGGAACGCGGCGGACCCGCCGACGACGCCCATGCCGTGCGCGTCACCGTCCCGCGGCTCGGCCGCACGTACCTGGCGGTGCTCCCCGCCGGCTCCCGCGTCGCGGACGTCGGCGAGGGGGGACGGACCGTGGTGGTGCCCGTCCGCGAGGACGGGAAGACGCTGCGGATGATCGTCATCACGGACGACGCCCTCACCGTCGTGGACGCCACCCGCGTGGACGGCACGAGTGGACGCGGGCTGCCCGACGGCGACGAACTCGTCGCCGAGGCCTGTCGGACCGCACCCGAGCCGCTCACCGCCCGCGAACTCTCCGCCCTCCCCGCCGACCGACGCGGGGCGGCGGCCGCCGCCTGGCCCTGCGACTGACCTCCGTTCGGCCGATCGCCCGCCGGTGCTGTGGCCGGAAAGGTTCGCCGGGTCGTGGTGTCCGGTGCGGTGCGTCGCAAGGCGGAGGGCCTCGACTCGTACTGGACGTACCGGACGTACTCGGGCTTCCGCCCGGTGCGACGGGAGCGCGTGCCGGACGCCGCGAGGCGGACGGGAGTTCGACCACAGGCCCTAGGAGGCCCCCGACGCGGATTCGGCGACGCGGCGCGCGGACTCCGCGGCGGCGGACTCCCCGGCGACGGGCGCGGGCACCGGAGCGACGGGCGCGGGCACCACGACGACGGGGCCGGGCACCGCCGGGCCCGGGAGCACCGGCAGCAGTTCCGGGCGCTTGGCGGTGCGGCCGTCGCCGGAGGAACGCCCGCGCAGCCGGCGGCCGAGCCAGGGGCCGAGGAATCCGGCCACCCAGGCCACCTCGGTGGAGACGGTCCGCAGGGCCGAGGGGGTCGGGCGCGGCGGCAGCGGGTGGGACCAGCTGTCGTCGCTGCCCGGTACGCCGAGCGCCTCGGCCAGGGCGGCGGCGATCCGCGCGTGGCCCAGGGGGCCGGCGTGGAGCCGGTCGACCGCCCACAGGCGCGGGTCGGCGGCGACGTCGGACAGTCCGGTTTCGGCGACCACGACCCCGTGCCGGGCGGCCGCCTCGCGGATGTGGGCGTTGAGCGCGAGCACGCGGGGTCGCAGCGGCCGGGCGGCGGGGGCGATCCTCCCGATGTCGGGGAAGGTCGCGGTGGCGACCTGCGCCCCGGCGGCGGAGAGGGCGGCGAAGGCCTCCTCCAGCCGCCCCGCCACCCGCGCCGCGTCGAACCCGGGCCGGAGCAGGTCGTTGACCCCCGCGACGACGGTGGCCACGTCGGGGCGCAGGGCCACCGCCCGCTCCACCTGTTCCGCGACGACCTGGCCGGCGAGCCGGCCCCGGATGGCGAGGTTGGCGTACAGCAGGCCGGGGTTGGCCGCCGCGAGGTGCTCCGCGAGCCGGTCGGCGAAGCCCCGGAGGCCGACGGTGTCGTCCCCGTCGCCGACACCCTCGGTCTGGCTGTCGCCGAGGGCGACGTAACGGGCGTACTCAGTCTTCGACATGGGTGGTTCCCCCTTCACGCAGGCGCAGGACGGCAGCCGCCCGCAGGCACCACTCGCGGTGGCCCTGCTCGAAGGCAAGTCCGCGCAGGCAGGTCAGATAGGCGCCGGCCCGGGGGCCCGTGCGCAGGTACTCCTCCTCGGCGGTGTCCCCGCGCAGGTTGCGCAGCAGCTTGCGGAGGAACTCGATCTTGCGGTCGGCGGCCACCGCCCGTTCCTCCAGCTGTGCGATCACCGCGGTGGCGCCGATGCTGTCGGACGCCTGGACCTTGACGAGGAGGTCGTCGCGGATGACGGAGCTCTTCACGTCCGCCACGGCGAACGCCTCCAGCTCGCCGCGGCCGGCGTCGGTGACCCGGAACAGCCGCTTGTTGGGCCGGGATTCCTGGACCACCTCCCGGCCCGCGACGAGCCCGGCCTTCTCCAGCTTGGCGAGTTCGGCGTACACCTGCTGGGGCAGGGCGTGCCAGAAGTTCGCCACGCCGACGCCGAACTCCTTCGCCAGTTCGTACCCGCTGTACTCGTCGTCCAGCAGCGCCGCGAGTACGGCATGCCGCAAGGCCATCGAGGCTCAGCCCCTTCCCTTTTCCGGTCCGTCAGCCGCATGATACTCAAGAATGTGATTAGTCATATTGATGAGTAGGAGGAGGGGTCATGGAGACTGCCGAACGCTTCCGCGCCGCCGTCGAGAAGGGGGACCTGGGCGCCCTGGACGACCTGTTCACGGACGACATCCGGCTCTACAGCCCGGTGAAGTTCAAGCCCTTCGAGGGCAAGGACATGGTCCTGGGGCTCTTCGGGGTCCTCCTGCGCACCTTCGAGGACCTGCGCTACCTCGGCCGTCTCGACGGCGCCGCCGAGACGGGCACGGACGGGCAGGAGGCGCCGTCGGTGGTCCTGCCCTTCCGGGCCCTGGTGAACGGCAAGCAGATCCACGGCATCGACCTCCTCCAGTTCGACGAGGAGGGGCGGATCAAGGAGTTCACCGTCATGGTCCGCCCGCAGTCCGCCGTACAGACGCTGGGGCGGGCGGTCCTGGCCGGCCTGGTGGCGGACGGCCTCGCACCGGCTCCCGACACGAAGGACTGAGCCCGCACGGCCGGCCGGGCCCACGGGCCGAGCGGCCGCACCGGCTCCCGCCCGTAGCGGCTCAGGCCTGCCGCCACCAGAAGCCGGGGACGGCCACCATGGCCGCGACCAGCAGCGCTCCGGCCCCGGCCGCCACGGCCCCGAACACGGGCCGGCGGCGGGGGTCGGCGACGGCGGCGAGCCACAGCAGCGGGGCCGACATGAAGAAGACCATCATTCCGCCGAGGGAGCCGAGCACCGACCAGGGCACCATGACGGCCCCGACGACGACCGCAGCCCGCACGAAGGAGGCCCGGCGCCTGCCGAGGAGGAGCGGGACCGCGACGAGGCCGGCGACCACGGCGCAGACCACCAGGTACCCGGGCCCGTCCATGAAGGGGTTCCAGCCCAGCGCCGGCGGCACGGGGGACAGCAGCGCGCACAGGGCGAGCGCGTACTGCCACGGGTGGGCCCAGTCGCGCGCGCCGTCGCCGAACCCGGCGTGCGCTCCCCCGCCCGTCACCACTCCGGCCCCCACGGCCGCCCCCTCACCTCGGACTGCGCCGCATCGGTGAACACGTTCAACTGAACACGTTCAAGCTACCGGAGGTTCGCACGCGCGAGCTAGCCGGGACGCCGTTGTGCCCACCGGGAGGCCGTGCATATAGTCACTACGCATCCAGCTAGTTACTCAGGGTTACAGGGGGAATGGTGTCACGCATCCACCGCGGAATCGCAGCGACCGCCGCCGGAGCACTGCTCGCACTGGGACTTGCCGCCGCACCCGCCGTCGGCGCGGCCGGCGTCGGCGGGTGCGGGGCCGAAGGACGGCTGCCGAGGCCCCAGGACCACCGCTTCTACGTGCAGTGCGCGGCCGGGATCGCCACCGTGCACGCCTGTCCCACCGGTCAGGTCTTCTCCCCCGGCCCGCAGATCTGCGACACCCCCGACCGCGTCCGCCCCGCCGCGGCCACCGTGGCGGGCGCCGGACCGGCGAAGCTCAACGGCCTGCTGTTCGGCGTGAAGAACCTGAACGCCACCGTCCGGATCGTCGACGCCCCCGCCGGGCTCGACGGGGTACCCGTCACCTTCACCACGATCGGCGGCCGGCAGCTGTGCACCGCCGTCACCGACCAGTTCGGGGCGGCGCGCTGCGACAGCCCGCCACGGTTGACGGTCCCGCTGGACGAGATCCTGCGCGGCTACCGGGCGACGTACGCCGGCATCGGCGGGATCTACCTCGCCTCCTCGGCGACGGCCCCGGTCCATCTGCTCTGAGTCGCGGCGGTCGACCCGGTGGCGCCGAGCCCGTGCCGGACCCACACGTTCGGTTCGACGTAGACCGCGTGGCCGCGCTCCGGCTCGCAGTGGACGGGCGCCAGCGCCCCGGGCACGTGGACCGGGCCGGGCTCGTCGAAGGGCAGACCGGTCCACCCCCGCCACTCGTCGAGGGTGCCGTTGATGGTCATCGACAGCGGGGCCACCGAGTCGATCACCCCTCCCGCCCGCACGTGCACCCGGAGCCACGGGTCGTACGGCAGGCCGTCCTCGCGGGTCCGGTACGCGTACTCCGCCATCGGCGCGTCCGGCTCCGCGGGCTTTCCGTTCGGCCGGACCGGCGCCACCAGTTCGGCGAACCCGGCGGCGCGGGCGGCCTCGCGCATCGCGGCCAGCATCCGGCCCGAGAGGCCCTCGCCCTGCCGACCGGTGGCGACGCTGACCTCGATGGCGCTGAGCGTGTCGGGGCGGACGCCGCGCCGGTGGTCGGAGAAGGCCCACATCAGGACGCGGTCCCAGCCCTGGGCGGGCAGCACCCCGTCCCGTCCGGCCGCGTGCAGGGCGAAGGGCACGCCGTAGGCCCGGGCCACCACCTCGTCGTCCTCGGTCGCGACCCAGACGAACTCCGGGAACTCGGTGACGATGCTCGGGTAGAGCAGCCAGGCGAGCGGGTCATGGGTGGAGAACTCCGGCCAGGAGTCCTCCATCTCGTGGAGGCGGGAAGCCAGTTCCGGGCAACGGGCCAGCGAGTCGATCTGCGTACCGGTCATGCCCGCAGGCTAGGAGCGCGCCCCGGGGCGCTCAACCGGTTTGATCCTCGCGGCCCGCCTCCTGATCCAGCGCGGTCCGCAACCGCCTCACCGCCTCGACGAGTTCACCGGATCCCGGGACGCCGGCGAAGCTGAGACGGACGTACGGCGCCGGCGGCTCGGCACAGAAGTAGGGGCGGCCCGGCGCGACCGCGACCCCGGCGCGCAGGGCCGTCGCCGCGAAGTCGGAGTCGTCGCCCGGCCCTTCCGGGCGCACCCACAACTGGTATCCGCCGGACGGCAGATGGGGCAACCCGACCGAGGGCAGTTCGCGTCGCAGGGCCCCGGCGAGCACGTCCCGGCGGTGGCGCAGTTCGGTGGCGACCGTCCGTAGGTGGCGGGGCCAGGCCGGCGCGCCGACCAGTTCGAGGGCGGCTTCCTGGAGGGGCCGGGACACGAAGAAGCTGTCCACGATCTGGATCGCCCGCAGCCGGTCCAGCACGGGGCCACGGGCGGCGATGGCCCCGACCCGCAAGCTGGGCGAGGTGGGCTTCGTGAGGGAGCGGACGTGCACCACCACGGCGTCCGGATCCTCCGAGGCGAGGGTGGCGGGCAGCGGGCCGCTGTCGTCGTGGGCCATGTGGCGGGCGTAGTCGTCCTCCACCACGAAGGCCCCGGCGGCGCGCGCGATCCGCAGCACCTCGGGCCGCCGCGCGGCGGAGAGCACCGCCCCGGTCGGGTTCTGGAACACCGGCTGGCATACGAAGACCCGCGCACCCGTGGCTTCGAAGGCGGCGGCCAGCAGTTCCGGCCGGACCCCCTCGGCGTCGACCGGAACCGGTACGGGCCGGCAGCCCGAGGAGCGGGCGATGGCCAGCAGGCCGGGGTAGGTGGGCGACTCGACCAGCACCGGGCTGCCGGGCGGGGCCAGCGCCCGCAGGGCAGTGGTGAGGGCGCTCTGGCCGCCCGCCGAGATCAACACGTCGGCGGCGCGCACGGACCCGGCGGCGCCGCCGATCTCCCGGGCGAACCAGTCGCGCAGCTCGGGCAACCCCTCGACGGGCGGGCGCCCCCACGCGCCGGGTCGGCGTCCCGCCCGGGCCAGCGCCGCCGCCATGGCCCGCTCGGGCTGCAGCGAGGGGTGGAGGTAGCCGCTGTTGAGCTCGATGACCCCGGGTCGCGGAGCGGCGAGCGAGATCAGCACCCCGGAGGCGTCCACGGAACGCGGCACGATGTCCCCGGCGCCCTCGGCGCTGAGGGCGACCTCCTGCCAGGACGTATCGGCCGGCGCGGGCGCCGTCGTACGCGGCCGGGCCCGGAACGCCCCGGCGCCCGGGCGGGTGACGACGAGCCCCTCGGCGGCGAGCTGGGCGAGGGCCCGGGTGACGGTGACGGGGCTGACCCGATAGCGCTCCACCAGGGACCGACTCGACGGCAGCTTTCCATCCACCGGGTAGCGGTCGAGCTCCGACCGCAAGGAATCCGCGAGTTCCGCCACACTGCTACGCTCATACATGACAGCACAGAATAGCGCTACTCACTCCACCTCGATAGCGGTCCGGCCCACCGCCGGTCAGGCATCCGGCACGGGAAGCAGCGCGGGTGGGGTGAGCGGCCCGGCTACGGCCACCACCAACAGCACGGGCAGCGACACCGGCACCGATATCGGCGGCCGCCGCTCGGGCACGCTGCTCGCCCTGCTCGGTGTCGTCGCGTTCTCGCTGACCTTCCCCGCCACCGCCTGGGGCCTGGAGAGCTTCGGCCCCTGGTCGCTCGTCGCGCTGCGCAGCCTCCTCGCCGCGGCCATCGCCGGGGTCTTCCTGCTGGCCGGCCGGGTCCGGCCGCCCGCCCGTGAGCACTGGGCCGGGCTCGCCGTCGTGGCGGGCGGGGTGGTGGTGGGCTTCCCCCTGCTGACCACCCTGGCCCTGCGGACCTCCACCACCTCGCACGCGGCCGTCGTCGTCGGGCTGCTGCCGCTCACCACCGCCGCGCTGTCCGCCCTGCGCACCGGCGCCCGCCCCTCGCGCCGGTTCTGGGCGGCGGCCGTCGCCGGGGCCGCGATCGTGCTCGGCTTCACCCTCGCCCAGAGCGGCGGCAGCGTCTCGACCGGGGACGCCTACCTGTTCGGGGCGCTGCTGGTGTGCGCCGCCGGGTACACCGAGGGCGCCCGGCTCGCGCGGACGCTGCCGGGCTGGCAGGTGATCGGCTGGGCCCTGGTGCTGTGCCTGCCGCTCAGCGCGGCCGGTTCCGCGCTCGGTCTCGCGTACGAGCCGGTGCACCTCACCGGCCACGGCCTGGTCGGGCTCGTCTGGGCGGCGGCCGGATCCACCTTCCTCGGGCTGTACGTCTGGTACCGCGGCATGGCCGCGATCGGCGCCCCGCGCGCCAGTCAGCTCCAGCTCGCCCAGCCCCTGCTGACCCTGTTCTGGTCGGTGGTCCTGCTGGGTGAGGAGCTGTCCCCCGCCACCCCGCTGGCCGCCTGCGCCGTACTCGTCTGCATCACCGCGACCCAGCGGGTCAAATAGCCGCGAACCGCCCTAAACTGCTATCACCGGATCGGATCGGACCACCGTCGAGGAGGTCACTATGCACGCCACCGAGGGCGACCAGATCGTGCAGCACGGCAGGGTGGTCGGACAGAACGACAAGGTCGGCGAGATCACCCAGATCCTGGGGGAGAACGGAACCCCGCCCTACCGGGTCCGCTTCCAGGACGGGCACGAAGCGCTCATGGCTCCCGGACCCGACTGCGTGGTCCGGCACCCCGCCGACCCCGCCCACTGACGGCGGGCGGCTTCGGTTTCAGCGCGGCGGCACGGCTGTCGGGTAATGGTCGGCGATGACCCTGGCCATCGCCCCGTTCGGGTCCGCGACCACCTGCTTCGCCGAGAAGTAGACGTGGCCGCGGACCTCCGCGTGGTCCCGGGCCAGCCGTACGTGGCGCGACAGCTCCGCCGGGTCCCGCCAGGCGGGCGTGGTGCTGCGGGCGTCGCAGCGGTACAGCGCCTCCCCCACGTACAGGTCGACCCCCGTACCCCGCACGGTGTCCGCCCACCAGGGCACGATGGCGGAGTAGTCGGCGGTCGGGTGTCCGATGTGCCAGTACGCCTGGGGCGCGATGTAGTGGAGCCAGCCCTCGGTGACCCACTTGCGGGTGTCCGCGTAGAGGTCGTCGTACGTCGCCACGCCCGCCCGGGTCGGCGAGCCCGCGGGGTCGCGGTCGGAGTTGCGCCAGACCGCGAACGGGCTGACCCCGAACCGCGCGGCGGGCCGCACGGTGCGCAGCCTCTGCGACATCTCGCGGACGAGGGTGTCGGTGTTGTTCCGGCGCCAGTCGGCGCGCGAGGCGAAGCCCGAGCCGTACTCCTCGAAGGCCTCGTCGTCGTCGAAGGACTGCCCGGCGACGGGGTACGGGTAGAAGTAGTCGTCCCAGTGCACCCCGTCCACCGGGTAGCGCTCGACGGCTTCGAGCATCGCTCGCTGCACGAAATCGCGTACCTCCGGCAGCCCCGGGTTGTAGTAGAGCTTGCCTCCGTACGGGACGGTCCAGCCGGGGTTGCGGCGCGCGGGGTGCGTGGCGACCAGCCGGCCGGGGTCGGTGTGGTTGGCGACCCGGTAGGGGTTGAACCAGGCGTGCAGTTCCAGGCCGCGCGCGTGCGCCTCGGTGACCGCCGTGCCCAGCGGGTCCCAGCCCGGGTCGCGCCCCTGCTGCCCGGTCAGCCACTGCGACCACGGCTCCCGCGTCGAGGGCCACATCGCGTCGGCCGTGGGCCTGACCTGGAGGATGACGGCGTTCAGCCGGCGTTCGACGGCGGTGTCCAGCAGCGAGAGCAGCTCCGCGCGCTGCGTCGCGGCCGACAGTCCGCTCGCGGAGGGCCAGTCCACGTTCTCCACCGAGGCGATCCACATCCCGCGGAACTCCCGGGCCGGTCCCCGGG
>NZ_JANFAK020000154.1 GCF_024721315.2 Streptomyces sp. Isolate_45 | reverse complement strand
CGGGCGGTGCCGGTGCCGGTGCCTGCGCGGCGGGGTGGGCGGGTGCCGCGTGCGCGGGGGGCTCCTCGGCGGCCGCCTCGATCGGCTGTGCGTAGGGGTTGGGCGGGGTGTCCGCGACCGGCACCGCCGCCGTCTCCGCCACGGGGAACACCGGCGCTGCGAGCGGTGCTTCAGCGTGCGGCGCGTCCGCGACGGGGGTTTCGGTGTGCGGTCCGTCGGTGGGCGCGGCCGGGTAGGGGGACGGGGCGTCGGCTACAGCGGCTTCGGCGCGGGGCGTCTCCGAGCGGGGCGCGGCCAGGTATCCGGGTGCAGCGGGCGGGGCGTCCGCGGCGGCGGCTCCGGTGGCGGGCGCGACCGGGTACGGAGGTGCTACGGGCGGCGCGGCGGCGGCTCCGGGGGCGGGTGCGGCCGGGTACGGGGGTGTTGCGGGCGAGGCGGCGGCTTCGGCGGCGAGCGCTGTCGGGTACGGGGGTGCCACAGGCGGGGCGTCCGCGATGGGGGCTTCGGGGGCGGGCGCTGTCGGGTATGCGGGTGCCACGGGGGGCGCGTCCGCGACGGCGGCGGGTGCGGTCGGGTGCGGGGGTGCCGCAGGCGGGGCGTCCGCGATGGGGGCTTCCGTGGCCCGTGCCGCCGGGAACGCCGGTGCCGGAGCCGAGTAGGGCGCGGGCGGCGCGTTCTGCACACGGGACTCGGTGCGCGGCGCCTCCGGGGGGCTCGCCACGGCCGGGGCGTCGGCCGGAGCCGGGGTGTGGGTGGCGACCGGCGGGCCGGCCGCGATCGGGGTGCCGGCAGGGACCGGCACGCCGGGCAGGCCCGGGGCGTCCGCAGGAACCGGTGAACCGGTTGCGGCAGGGGCGTCGGCCGTGTCCGCGCCGCCGGCCCCACCCGGGGTGTTCGCCGCCGTGCCTCCGGCCGCTCCGGGCGCGTCGGCGCTGCCCGCGCCCGCCGGGTCCGGGGTGTGGGTCGGTGCCGGCGGGAAGAGCGGGGGCGGGAAGGGCGGCGGGAAGGGCGGCGGGACCTCGATCGGCGTCGGGGTGAACTCGGCTGCCCCGACGGCCTCCACGGCCTCCACGGCGTCCGTGACCTCCGGACCCCCCTCCGCCGTCACCGGCCCCGGCGCCTGCGGCTGCCGGGGGATCGCCGACGGCGTGATCCGCATCGTCGGGGGTGACACCACGTCCGATGGGCGGTGCGGCTCGAAGCCGCTGCCCTCGGGGAGGCCGGGGACGTCCTGGGCGGGCGCGCCCTGGGTGTACCAGGCCGGCGGGGTGTAGTCGATGGTGAACTCGCCCGTCCCCTCGGGCTCCGCGTCGGACTGATCGTCCGTCGGGACGTCCCACGTCCCGCCGCGCCTCTCGTTCCGATCGCCGGTCACTGGTCCTCCTGGTCTGTCCAACACGGTCGGGCGCCCAACTCGACACTCGACTTTCGACACTCGACGCCGCGCCCCGCGCCCAGCCTAATCGCGGTCCGCAAGCAATATCCCGCGAGGTGGCGCCCCCGGACTCCTGCCTACAGGGACCCCGGGCCCTGAGCAACCGTCACCGCGCTCGAAGAGCCCCCGTCCCCGGTCAGTCGACGCGCCGGGCCGCCCCGAACAGGGCCGTCTCCTGCTCCGTCCCCCGGGTCAGTACGAACTTCCGGTCCCGGGGCGTGCACCACAGCGTCACGCCGTCCCCCAGCGTGGGCAGCGCCTCCACCGCCGACGGCGGCAGTCGCATCAGTTCGCCGATCCGCGCCGCCTCGTCCGGGGACATCCGCTGCACCCCCACCAGCGCGGAACTCCGCAGCAGCCGCGGGGCCGTCGGGCTCAGGTACGGCAGCAGGGTCAGTACGGACTGCCAGGCGCCCGCCGCCACCCGACCCCGCGGCGGCCGCATCCCGCAGTCGCGGACCACCAGCACCGGACCGCCGGCCGAGGCACCCTGCGGCGGTACGCGTCCCACCTCGTGCAGGGTGACGCACTGCTGCCCGGCACCCGCCTCCCGGGCCAGATCCGCCCATGCCCGCCCGCGCCCGGTCTCCACCGCGACCCGGGTTCCCGTGGCGGCCGTGCGCAGGGCCAGCACCTGCGCCGTCCACAGGCCGCCGATCAGCGTGACCTCGTACGGGATGGGGCGGTTGACGCCGAGCACCGCCGGACGGCCCTCCGCGTCCACGCCGATGACGACCCCGTCGTCCCCGAGCGGCACCGCCAACCGGTCCAGCTCCGCCGCCGTGACGACGTGCCGCTCCCGGCGCGGGGCCGGCAGGCCGAAGAAGCGCCGCCGCCCCGCCGCGGCCCGTTCCGCCCCGCCCCTCACCGGACACCGCCCAGCGGCAGCGAGGCGAGCAGCCCCGGCAACTGCTCCCGGTCGAGCCGCACCAACCCGGCCCGTACGCCGCGCGCGGTCCGCTCCAACTCGCGGCACGCGGCGGCCAGGTCCCGGTCACCGCGCCCCGTCACCCGGACGTGCCCGATCAGCGTCACGCCCCGCCGCCCGGCCGGGGCCATCGTGAGGCTGAAGTTGATGGCGAGGGCGGGCAGCGAGGTCAACAGCGCGACGAACTGCGGGAGCTGAGCCCCCGCGCCGCCCAGGAGGGGCCAGCGACGCACCCAGTACGTGGTGTGCTGCCGGTCGTCGCAGCGCCAGGCGCGGGCGGTCTCCTCCGTACGGCGGCCCGTGCCCGCCGGGCGCGCGGTCCGGGGCGGAGCCGTCGGGTTCGCGCAGGCGGAGGTGACCAGCGCGGCCGTCAGTTCCTGTTCCGTCAGCACCGTGGCCCGGAAACCGTGCCCGGCCAGCCGGCTGGCCAACTGGTCGGCCACCCGCACCAGGCAGCGCTGCGCCCCCTCGATCCCACCACCGCGCGCGGTGACCGCCTCGGGGCACAGTTCCGGGTCGAGCTTGAGGGCGATCCAGGTCAGCCGTACGGCAGGGGTGCCCGTCAGGGCCTGGAGCGGCGCGTAGGAGCGGGCCGCCACCGACCCGGCCGGCAGGTGGGGCGCCGGGGCGGGCCGGGTGTGCTGCACCAACTGGGCCGACTCCAGCCGGATCCCGTCCACGTCGAGGACGTCCCGTACGGCGCCCAGCGGCAGCGGGTGCGCCGCCCGGTCCGCCCGCAGCGCGGTGGCGTCCGCGTCCACCCGGAGCACCGCCGTCAGGAAGGTGCCGTCGCCGACCATTCCGACCGGCCTGCGGTCGCGTCCGCCGTACGTCAGCGTCCGCAGCGCCGGATCGGCCTCCACCGGCGGCGCCGTCGCCGGCCCGGCGCCGGCGGGCGCGGTGGCGGCGGCCGGACGGCGGCGGGCCCGCAGCGCGAGGACGCTGCCGAGCCACTCGGGGAGGGAGAGCCGGTGGCGTCGTACGACCGCGAGGAGCACCAGGGCCAGGGCCGCCACGGCGGCGGACACCATCAGGAGCGGTTCCCGTTCCAGGACCCGTGCCACCAGCGCCGCCGCGCACGCCAGCTGGAGGAGCACGAGCTGTTGCAATCGGAACGGCCCGTACGCTCCGGGGGGTGACACCGGACGCGGTGTCACCCCTTCGTGCGAGGGTGCGGCCACGGCCCCACCCGGCTCCGTCACGCCGGATCCCACACGCTCACCTCCCCCTCCGCAACCGGTGGAACAGGAGGTTCCAGCGGGGTGGGGCCGCTGCCGCCCCACCTCGCTCAGCTCTCAATCCACCCTGACAGCATCCGAATTATGCATCCGGAGGGAGGGCGTGGCGGCCGCCGCCGCCAGGTCGCCTCCCCATCAAGGGGCATAGTAGGGGCCCGGTCAGGGAGTCGGGGCCCGGGTCGGGCGCGCGGACCGGGTGAGGTGGGGGGAGCGGGCGGTCTTGGCATCACGTCGCGACGAGTTCAATGCGTACACGTTTGCGAAGCATCGAACGGTGGCCGCGTTCCTCCAGCCCTCCGCCACCGGCAGCGAGGAGGGCGCCCCCAGGCCGCTGCGCGCGGTCCTGCCCTCCCTGATCGTCGGCGCCCTCGTCCTGGTCGGCTTCGGGGTCTGGGGCATGTTCCGACCGCAGGCGCCCAAGGACTGGAACGAGCCCGGCGCGCGCGTCATCGTCGGGAAGCAGTCGACGACGCGGTACGTGGTCCTCTCCACCGAGGTCGCGGGCGGGAGCCGGCCGCGGCTGCACCCGGTGTTGAACCTGGCGTCGGCCCGACTCCTCCTCGATCCGGCGAAGTTCAAGGTCGTCCACGTCGAGGACAAGGTGTTGGACGCGGGCCGGCCGCCGCGCGGGCCCATCATCGGAATCCCCTACGCCCCCGACCGACTGCCCGACGGGAAGGACGCGGGGAAGAGCAAACGCTGGGCCGTCTGCCAGCGGCCCGGCGGCAACGGCCACGGTGTGCAGAGCGCCGTCTTCGTCCTCGCCGACCGCGAGGCGGGGCTACTGGACGACGCGCGCCGCACCACCGGCGCGCAGGCGCTGTACGTCCGCAGTACCGGCGCCGCCGAGCAGCGGTACCTGGTCGACGCGGCCGGCACCAAGTACGCGTTCCCCGAGGGCGGGCCGGAGGCGGGCACCCTGACCACCGCCCTGGTCGGCACCGGCGCCACCCCCCAACCGGTCACCGAGCAGTGGCTGGCCACCCTCGGCTCCGGTGACGACCTCGGCTTCCCGCGCCTGCCCGGCACCCCCGGCGCGAACGCGGGCGTCCGGGGGCTGGCCGCGGCGGACAACCGGGTCGGCATGGTCCTGAGCGCCCAGACCGGCTCCGGCACCCAGTACTACGTCGTCCTGCCCGGCCGGGTCGCGCCCGTCACCGAGTTCGTCGCCCGGCTGCTGATCGCGGCGCCCGCCACCGACGCCCTCGACATGCGCGGCAAGGCGCGCGAGGTCGACCTCCAGTCCCTGAACCCCGACGCCACGGCCTTCGGGTCGCGGAACCGGTGGCCGCGCCACCGGGGCGCCCAGGTCAACGGGGTCGATGCCGCCCCGGGCGGCGCGCGGGGAGGTGCGCGGCGCGACACCGTCTGCAACGTCCTGCGCTCCGTCGACGCCCACGGCGCCCCGACCCTGAGCACCTGGGCGGGCTCCGGTTTCCCGGTCGACATCACCGCCAGCGGCACCGGCTCCTACGTCACCCCCGGCTCCGGCCTCCTCTACACGCAGGTCCAGGGCCGCCAGACCACCGCCGGCGGCACCCTGTTCCTGGTCACGGACACCGGCCTGCGCTACGCGGTCCAGGCCGGCGGGGACGGCGACGAGGGCGGGGCGGGGGCCGGGCGGGCCGAGCCCGGTCAGGCCCAGGCTCGGCTCGGCTACGCCGGCGTGGTCCCGGTCCTGGTACCCATCGCCTGGTCGGAGTTCCTGTCCAAGGGGCCGCGTCTGGACACCAACTCGGCGCGTAGGACGCAGGGTTCATGAAAACGGCAACCGCAGGACGGACCTCGCGGCCCGCGCCGCCCCGCGCGGTGCCCTTGGGCGCCGCCCGGCTCGCGGCCGCCTGCGGGCTCCTCGTGGCGTTCGGGGCGGCGGGAGCGCCCGCGCCACAGTCCCCGTACGGATACGGATACGGATACGGACACGGACACGAGCACGAGCACCGGCTCGGGCTCGACGGCTCGGGCGAGTGCGCCTTCCCCATGAAGCGGCAGATCGCCGAGCGGCCGTGGGCCCTCCAGCGGCTCCTCCTCGACACCCTGTGGGCCGGGACGAAGGGCAAGGGCGTGCGCGTCGCGGTCATCGACACCGGCGTGGACCGGATCAACCCGCAGCTCGCCGGCGCCCTCGACACCGCCGCCGGGCGGGACTTCCTCGATCCGAAGGGCGGCGACGGCACGAACGACACCGTCGGGCACGGCACCAGGGTCGCCGGACTCATCGCGGCCCGCCCACGGCCGGGCACCGGCTTCGTCGGCCTCGCCCCCGAGGCCACCGTCATCCCGATCCGGCACAACGACGGCCGGGGCAACGGCAAGGCCGCCACCCTCGCCCGGGCGATCGACCACGCCGTCGCCGCGCGCGCCCACGTCATCAACATCTCCCAGGACACCGACGCACCGCTCACCCCCGACTCCGATTTGGCCCGTGCCGTCCGACGGGCCCTCGACGAGGACGTCGTGGTCGTCGCCTCGGCGGGCAACGACGGCCTGGCCGGGCACGGACGCCGGACCTACCCGGCCGCCTTCCCCGGCGTCATCGCCGTGGCCGCCTCCGACCGCAACAACGAACGCGCCGCCTTCTCCCAGCCGGGCGACTTCATCGGGGTCGCCGCCCCCGGCGTCGACATGGTCTCCACCGTTCCCGGCTTCGGCCAGTGCGTCGACAGCGGCACCAGCTTCTCCGCGCCCTACGTCGCGGGCGTCGCCGCCCTGCTGCGCGCCGAGCACCCCCGATGGACCGCCCGGGAAGTGGTCCGGCAGATCCAGAACACGGCCGAACGCGGCGTCAACGGCCGTGACGACCAAGTTGGTTGGGGGGTCGTCGACCCGGTGCGCGCCGTCACCCGGGACCTCGTACCGCCCGGTCCTCCCGCCCCGGACCCCGGCCCGCCCCCGGCGCCCGCCCCGCGGGCGGCGCCGCTGATCCTGACGGAGACGGCGCGGGAACGCGAGGTGCGGCTCGGTACGTACGCGCTCGGCGCGGGCGGGCTCCTCGTCGCCGTCATCGCCGGGACGGCGATGGTGATCCGCGACTCCCGGGCCCGCCCGAGCCGTTCGCGGTGAGCCGCGCGTGACGTGCCACGCGCCACGCGCAGGGGCCCGCCCCCCTCCATGGAAATACGAGAAGCGAGGAGCTTCGGATGACGAACACCTTCGGACTGGCCGACGATCCGGTCGTCAGGGCCGCCAACAAGATCTCCGAGACGGCCAATGCCGTGACCACCCAGTCCCGGGAGCTGGCCGACATCCTCGCCACCGCCGGCGCGGGCTGGACCGGTGCCGGTGCCGAGGGGTTCAAGAAGGCCCAGGCGGACCTGAACATCGACCACGACGAGATCCGCCGCCTGCTCGGCGTCCTGCACCACGCGGTCTCGCAGACCAAGAACCTCACCAACGCGCAGGACGAGGAGGTCCGTTCGGTGTTCCGCACGATCACCCCCGGCGGCCCGTCCGGCCTGAACGGCGTCTGACCCCGCCGCCCCGCCCCCACCCCGCCCCCGCACCTCCAGCAACCCACCGCCCGAAGGAGAAGAACATGTCCGGCACCGACGGCTACACCCGGGTCCGGTACGAGAGCGTCCAGCAGATGGCGGACCGCATCCGGACCGTTGCGAACAACATCGTCAAGGACCTGGCCGAGATGGAACAGGCCGTGAAGGTGGTCACCGACACCTGGGACGGCGAGGCGCACCTGGGGTACGTCGCCCTCCAGACGAAGTACCACCGCAGGGCCGACCACATGCGCAGGCAGCTGGAGTCCGTCGCCCGGCTCATCGAGCAGGGCAAGGGCGACTACCGCGCCACCGACCTGAAGGCCTCGCGGCTGTTCACCGAGGCCTTCTGAACCCGCACGCGGCGCACGAAGGGGCGCACCCGCACCGGGCGCGCCCCCGCGCAGGTGCGCGACGCGCGGGTCCCCCGCGCCGGAACCTCAGGTGAGGTCGAACTCCCCGTCCCGCGCACCGAGCACGAAGGCCTCCCACTCGGCGGCCGTGTAGCGCAGCACGGTCTCCCGGTCCAGCGAGGACCGCATGGCCACCGCGCCCTCGGGCAGCTTGGCGATCTCGACCCGCTCCTCGTCCGGGCTGGTCCCCGGAGGGCCCTGCCACTCGACGCCGCTGATGTCGAGCGCGTACAGCTCGTCCTTCTCCTGCTGGGTGCCCATGTGCGGCCTTTCCCTCGGTCGTGCGGTGCTGCTCGGCTCTTCGCTGCCGATTATCGGCGGAACGCGGCTCCCAGGTGCCGTTTTCCGGGTGATCCCCGCTACAGGCCCGGCATCCGCCCGAGCTGCACCAGCGAGGTCCCGCGCCGACGCTGGACGAAGTGGCCCCGACCGGGGAGCATCGGGCGCGGCCGGACCGTCCCGAGCAGGTCCCCCTCCGACGGGTCGCCCGACAGCACCACGCCCTGCGCGCCCAACTCCTTGATCCGCTGCATGAACGGCTCGTACAGCGCGCGCGAGGCCCCCGCGGAGTTGCGGGCGATGACGAACCGGACGCCGGTGTCCCGGGCGAAGGGCAGGAACTCCGTGAGCGGCGCCAACGGATTGCCCTGGCCGGTGGCCACCAGGTCGTAGTCGTCGACGATGACGAACACGTCCGGGCCCGTCCACCAGCTGCGGTCCCGCAGCTGCCGCGGGGTGACGTCCGCCGGCGGCTGACGCCGGGAGAACACCCCGACCAGCGCCTCCATGTGCAGGTGCAGCGAGTTCGCCGTCGGCGCGTACTCCAGCAGGTGCTCCTCCGGGAGCGCCCCGAGCAGCCCGCGCCGGTAGTCCCCGACGACGAGCTTCGCCTCGTCCGGGGTGTACCGGTGGGCGATCTGGTGGGCGATGAGGCGCAGCAGGTTCGTCCGGCCCGACTCGCTCTCGCCGAACACCAGGAAGAACGGGTCCGACGCGAAGTCGACGAACACCGGCTCCAGGTCCGTCTCGCCGATGCCGATCGCGATGCCGCGCTCGGGGAACTCCCCGCCCTTGGGCAGCCGGTCCGCGTGCAGCGACCTCGGCAGCAGCCGTACGGCGGGAGCCGGCGGGCCCGCCCAGCCCGACCGCACCGCCGCCACGAAGGCCGCCGTGGCCTCCCCCAGGTCGTCCGTGTCGTGCGACCCGTCGATCCGCGGCAAGGCCCCCAGGAAGTGCAGCCCCTCCGGCACCTGACCGCGCCCGGGGACGCCCGCCGGCACGTTAGCCGCGACCCGCCGGTCGAACTCGGAGTCCATGACGTCCCCGAGCCGCAGCTCCAGTCGGCCCGGCATCTGGTCCTTCAACGCCGGCCGGACCTCCATGTACCGGGACGCGGTGACCACCACATGGACGCCGAATCCCAGTCCCCGGGACGCGATGTCCGTGACCACCGGCTCCAGGCCCTCGTACTCCACGCGGAAGCCGCCCCAGCCGTCGACGACGAGGAAGACGTCGCCCCAGGCCTCGTCGGGCAGCTCGCCCGCCGCACGCCGACGCCGGTATCCGTCGACGGAGTCGATGCCGTTCGCGCGGAAGAACTCCTCGCGCCCGCCGAGGACGCCCGCCACCTCCGCGACCGTGCGCCGCACCCGCTCCGGGTCCAGCCGCGAGGCGATCCCGCCGACGTGCGGCAGCTCCGCGATCGACGACAGGGCGCCACCGCCGAAGTCCAGCCCGTAGAACTGCACCTCGCGCGGGGTGTGCGTGAGCGCGAACGAGGAGATCAGCGTCCGCACCAGCGTCGACTTGCCCGACCGCGGCCCGCCCACCACCAGCAGGTGCCCCGCGGCCCCGGAGAAGTCCCGCATCAGCACCTCGCGCCGCTGCTCGAACGGCTTGTCGACCAGGCCCAGTGGCACCACCAGCCCGCCCGGCCGCTCGTACCCCGTCGCGTGCAACCCCCGCCCGTCGGCCACCGCCAGGGCGGGCAACAACCGGTCCAGCGGGGGAGCCTGGTCCAGCGGCGGCAGCCACACCTGGTGCGCGGGCACCCCCTGCCCCTCCAGCCGACGCACGACCACGTCCAGCACCGTGTCGGCCGGCGCGTCCTCCCCGGCCGGGTCCACCCGCGGCACCCGATCCGCCCCGTCCGCCGCGTCCGGGTCCGCGTACGCCACCGCCACCGGCGCCGCCGTGAACAGCACGGGCCGCCGCTCCGCCGGGAACGGCCCCGCCGCCGGGGCCGGGCCGCCGGCGCGGTGGGCACCCGACACGTACGCCGCCTTGAAGCGGGTCATCCCGTCCGTACCGCACTTCAGGTACCCCGAACCCGGCACCGACGGCAGGTGGTAGGCGTCCGGCACGCCCAGTGCCGTCCGGGATTCCGCCGCCGAGAAGGTCCGCAGACCGATCCGGTACGACAGGTACGTGTCCAGCCCCCGCAGCTTGCCCTCCTCCAGCCGCTGCGAGGCCAGCAGCAGGTGCACGCCCAGCGAACGCCCGATGCGGCCGATCCGGACGAACATGTCGATGAAGTCGGGCTTCGCCGTCAGCAGCTCGGAGAACTCGTCGATCACCAGGACCAGCGAGGCCAGCGGCTCCAGCGGCACACCGGCCGCGCGGGCCCGCTCGTAGTCGTGGACGTTCGCGTGATTGCCCGCCGACCGCAGCAGCTCCTGGCGCCGCTGGAGCTCACCGCGGATCGAGTCGCCCATCCGGTCGACCAGCGTCAGATCGTCCGCGAGGTTCGTGATGACGGCCGATACGTGCGGCAGCCGCCCCATTCCGGTGAACGTGGCACCACCCTTGAAGTCCGCCAGGACGAAGTTCAGCGTCTGCGAGTCGTGCGTCACCGCCAGCCCCAGCACCAGCGTCCGCAGCAGCTCCGACTTGCCCGACCCCGTCGCCCCTACGCACAGCCCGTGCGGCCCCATGCCCTCCTGCGCGGCCTCCTTCAGGTCCAACATCACCGGCGCTCCGTCCTCGCCCACGCCGATGGGCACCCGCAGCCGCTCACCGGCCGACCGGGGACGCCAGGTCCGCGCCACGTCGACGGAGGCGGCGTCACCCAGGTCCAGCAGGTCGGTGAAGTCCAGGTTCGCCAGCAGGGGCTCGTCGTCGTCCCCGCCGCCCGTGCGCAGCGGCGCCAACTGTCGGGCCAGGGCCTGCGCCGCGGGCAGCGACAGCACGTCCGGTACGCCCTCGTACACGTCCCCCGTACCCGCCTCCAGGCGCAGCAGCCCCGGCCGCACCACCACCGACAGCCCGCCGCGCGGCTCGTCCAGCTCGCCCGCCACCACCTCCACGACGGTCACGCCCTGCAATCCCTCCGCCGCCGCGAACACCGAGTCCGACGCCACCGCCGCCCCGTCGAGGACGAGCACCAGGTGCGGCCGGTCCAGCAACGGCGGCGCGTCCCTGCCGAACCGCGGCCGCCCCTCCAGCCGGGACGCCAGCAGCCCCTCCAGCTCACCCGGATCGTCGCCGAACAGCCGCCTCGTACCGGCACCGTCGAACCGCCCCGGCAGCTGCGCGTGCGGCAACCACTTCGTCCAGTCCCACACCGGCGCCGCGTCCCGCGCGGCCACCACCGCCACCACCAGGTCGTCGGGGGAGTGCAGCGTCACCAGCTGCGCCACCAACGCCCGCGCCGCACCGCGCGCGGACCCGGCGTCCCCCGACACCGTCAGGTGGTAGAACGCCCGCACCGACACCGCCACCGGCAGCCCGTCCAGGCAGGAGTGCACCTTCAGGAAGCGCTGCAACGCGCCCGCCGCCAGCGGCTCCAGGTCGTCCACCGGCGCCGTCGACGGCGCCACCAGCGCGGACGCGAGGCGCTGCGGACCCAGTCCCAGCCGGGCCTGCCCGAAGTCCGCGTCCCCGGGGCGTCGCTCCCACACCCGGGACCCGCCCGCCACCACCGCCCACAACTGCTCCGGCGCCGGGTGCAGGTACCACTGCGCGTCGCGCTGCGCCCGCGCGGTCCCGCGCACCCGACGGCGCGTCCGCGCCAGGTACGCCAGGTAGTCCCGGCGCACGTCCGCCATCTGCCCCTGCGTACCGCGCCGGTGGCGCACCAACTGGGCGATGACCATGCCCACCGTGGACACCAGCATCAGCACGCCCATGACGCGCATGAACGGCCCCCCGGTCGGCAGGAAGAAGAACACGACCGACGAACCCATGCCGAGCATCGGCAGCAGCTGCATCAGCACGCCCTCCTGCTGCCCCCGCGGCAGGACCGGCGGCGGCTCCAACCGCACCTCTTCCGAGGGAACTTCCGGCGGCAGCGACCGGGGCGGGCGTTTGACGACGATCTGGCTCACCGGAGCACCAGTCCCTTGACGACGGCCGGGCCGCCACGACCGGCGCCCCCAAATCCCGCACACGGAAGGGGAATTCCGTCGCGGGCCGGTGATCCTAGTGGCCGAACGGCCGCCGACGGCCCGGTTAGGGTGACGCCCGCAGCCCGCCCGCAGCACGCGCGGACAACCGAACCGGAGGCCGCCGCGAGGCGCCGACAAGGGGGTCACACAGGTGAGTACGGCCGGGGCGACCGGATTCCGCAGGGTCACCGTCGTGGCTCCCGACAGCCGCGTCGACGTCGCCCTTCCGGAGGACGTCGCCGTCGCCGACGTGTACCCCGAACTGCTGCGCCTGACCCGCCCGCCGCAGCCCGTCGGCGCACCCACCGGCTTCCACCTCGTACGCCGCTCCGGCGCCGTCCTCGACGGCGCCCGCACCCTCGCGGCCCAGCACGTACTCGACGGCGAGGTGCTCGGCCTGCGCCCCTTCGCCGAGTCGCTGCCGCCCGCCGTGTTCGACGACGTCTGCGACGCCGTCGCCTCCGCCGTCGTCCGCGACCGCCGGCGCTGGGACGACGACATGCTGCGCGGCGCGGGCCTGGCCGGCGCCGCACTGCTCCTCGTCCTGCTCGCCCTCGTCCTCCGGTACGCCGACCCGGTCCGCCACGACGTGCACGGACTGCCCGCCGTCGTCGCCGGGTCCCTGGGCCTCGTCCTCACCGCCGCCGCCGGGACACGCGCCCGCGTGCACCGCGACCGGGCCTGCGCCGCCGCCCTCGGCCTCGGCGCCCTCCCGCTCCTCATGATCGCGGGCGCCGGTCTCGTCGCCCCCGCACCCGGCGCCGGACCGGGCCGCCTCCAGTTCCTCCTCGGCTGTGTCTGCGTCCTGGTCGCCTCCGCCGCCCTGGTCGCCGTCACCCCGCAGGGCGACGCCCCCTTCGTGGCCGCCTCCTTCCTGGCCGCCACCGGAAGCCTCGCCGCCTTCGCCACCCTCACCACCGGGGCGTCCGCGACCGCCGCCGCCGCCGTCTGCGCCCCCGTCGCCATCGGGCTCGTCGCCTTCCTCCCCGGCCTCGCCGCCCGCTCCGCCCGGCTGCCCATCGGCTACGAGGCCCCCCGGAGCGCGACCGAGGACACCGGGTACGCCACCACCCCGGACGGCCCCGACACCGATCCGTACGGTGCCGGTCCCGCCCCGGCCGCACCCCTCGACGCCGACCTCATCGCCGCCCGGGCCCGCCGGGGCCACGAACTGCTCCTCGGCCTGCTCGGCGGCTGCGCGGCCGTCGCCGTCGCCTCCGCGGCCATCCTCGGCGCCTCGGCCGACCCGTGGGCCCGGCTGCTCGCCCTCGCCACCGGCCTGGCGATGCTCCTGCGGGCCCGCCTCTTCCGCCACACCGCACAGGTCGTCTGCGCCCTGACCGCGGGCATCACCGCGATCGGCCTGCTGATCCTGGCCCTGGCCGTGCACGCCCCCGACGTCCCGTTCCCGGAGCCCGCCGGCCCCCACCGGGACGGCGGCAGGGACCTCCGTACGCTCCACCTCTGCGCCGCCGTCACCGCCGGCGCGGCCCTCCTCACGGGAATTGCGCTTGTCATCCCCCGCAAGGGCCTGTCACCCTTCTGGGGGCGGCTGCTCGACCTCACCGAGGCGGCGGTACTGCTCAGTCTGGTCCCGCTGACCCTGGCCGTGCTCGACGTCTACGACCGCGCCCGTGCGCTCACCAGCTGAGACGGCGGGACCCGCACGCCTGGTACGCTGTGTGACGGCCGTTTGTGTACGCGCCCCCGGAGATCCTCTGGAGGCTGCGCTCAGCGGACCCCGCCTCCCGAGTCACGGAAGATCCCCAGAGAATTCGACCTGGGGCACTCGATGGCAACGAAGACCTATTACGAGGAGTACGCGTGCCGCTCGACGCCGCAGTGAAGAAGCAGCTCATCGCAGAGTTTGGTGCCAAGGAGGGCGACACCGGCTCCCCCGAGGTCCAGGTCGCGATGCTGTCCCGCCGCATCTCGGACCTGACCGAGCACCTCAAGACCCACAAGCACGACCACCACTCCCGTCGTGGTCTGCTGATCCTGGTCGGCCAGCGCCGCCGCCTGCTGCAGTACCTGGCCAAGAAGGACATCCAGCGCTTCCGTGCGCTGGTCGAGCGCCTCGGCATCCGTCGCGGTGCGGCCGGCGCCAAGTAAAGACGCTGTGAAGGGAGCGGACCCCACAACGATGGGGCCGCTCCCTTTGCTGTACGTGCGCGACGTACCGGACGCTTTGTAGTCTGGAGACAGCGCACAAGAGGAAGAGGAGGAGCGCCCTCCCTACGCCGCCGGTCCTCGGTAGTGGTATCCGGAAAGCCCCGCGCCGGGGCTCAGAACCGGGTGCTTCGATCGAAGACCGGCCCGCACGCCAGGAGCGCTTCTCCGAAACCGTCCACCACCACACGGGTGGCGGACGGAGACGACGAAAATGGAGAAAACGCTAGTGGAGAACGAGACCCACTACGCCGAGGCCGTCATTGACAACGGTTCCTTCGGCACCCGCACCATCCGCTTCGAGACGGGCCGTCTGGCCCGCCAGGCCGCCGGCTCCGCCGTTGCCTACCTGGACGACGACACGATGGTGCTGTCCGCCACCACCGCGTCGAAGAAGCCCAAGGACCAGCTCGACTTCTTCCCCCTGACGGTGGACGTCGAGGAGCGGCAGTACGCGGCCGGCAAGATCCCCGGCTCCTTCTTCCGTCGTGAGGGCCGGCCCTCCGAGGACGCGATCCTCACCTGCCGCCTGATCGACCGCCCGCTGCGCCCGTCCTTCAAGAAGGGCCTGCGCAACGAGATCCAGGTCGTCGCCACGATCATGGCGCTCAACCCCGACCACCTGTACGACGTCGTCGCGATCAACGCCGCGTCCGCGTCCACCCAGCTGGCCGGCCTGCCCTTCTCCGGCCCGATCGGCGGCGTCCGCGTCGCGCTGATCCGCGGCCAGTGGGTGGCCTTCCCGACGCACACCGAGCTCGAGGACGCAGTCTTCGACATGGTCGTCGCGGGCCGCACCCTCGAAGACGGCGACGTCGCGATCATGATGGTCGAGGCCGAGGCCACCGAGAAGACCATCGCCCTCGTCAAGGGCGGCGCCGAGGCGCCGACCGAGGAGATCGTCGCCTCCGGTCTGGACGCCGCGAAGCCCTTCATCAAGGTCCTCTGCAAGGCCCAGGCCGACCTGGCCGCCAAGGCCGCCAAGCCCGAGGGCGAGTTCCCGGTCTTCCTGGACTACCAGGACGACGTGTTCGAGGCCCTCTCGGCCGCGGTCAAGGGCGAGCTCACCCAGGCGCTGACCATCGCGGGCAAGCAGGAGCGCGAGGCCGAGCTGGACCGCGTCAAGGACATCGCCGCAGAGAAGCTCCTCCCGGCCTTCGAGGGTCGCGAGAAGGAGATCTCCGCCGCCTACCGCAGCCTCACCAAGGCCGTGGTCCGCGAGCGCGTCATCAAGGACAAGGTCCGCATCGACGGCCGCGGGCTCACGGACATCCGTACCCTCGCCGCCGAGGTCGAGGCCATCCCGCGCGTGCACGGCTCGGCGCTGTTCGAGCGTGGCGAGACCCAGATCCTGGGCGTCACCACCCTCAACATGCTCCGCATGGAGCAGCAGCTGGACACCCTCTCCCCGGTGACCCGCAAGCGCTACATGCACAACTACAACTTCCCGCCGTACTCCGTCGGCGAGACCGGCCGCGTCGGTTCGCCGAAGCGCCGCGAGATCGGCCACGGCGCGCTCGCCGAGCGCGCGATCGTGCCGGTCCTCCCGACCCGCGAGGAGTTCCCCTACGCGATCCGTCAGGTGTCCGAGGCCCTCGGCTCCAACGGTTCGACGTCCATGGGCTCCGTCTGCGCCTCCACCATGTCGCTGCTGAACGCCGGTGTGCCCCTCAAGGCCCCCGTCGCCGGTATCGCCATGGGCCTGATCTCCCAGGAGATCGACGGCAAGACCCACTACGTCGCCCTCACCGACATCCTCGGTGCGGAGGACGCGTTCGGCGACATGGACTTCAAGGTCGCCGGCACCAAGGAGTTCGTCACCGCGCTCCAGCTGGACACCAAGCTCGACGGCATCCCCGCCTCCGTCCTGGCCGCGGCCCTGACGCAGGCCCGTGACGCCCGCCTCCACATCCTCGACGTGATGATGGAAGCGATCGACACGCCGGACGAGATGTCCCCGAACGCCCCCCGGATCATCACCGTCAAGATCCCGGTGGACAAGATCGGTGAGGTCATCGGCCCCAAGGGCAAGATGATCAACCAGATCCAGGAGGACACCGGCGCCGAGATCACGATCGAGGACGACGGCACCATCTACATCGGTGCCTCCGACGGCCCGGCCGCCGAGGCCGCCCGCGCCACGATCAACGCGATCGCCAACCCGACCATGCCGGAGGTCGGCGAGCGGTACCTGGGTACGGTCGTCAAGACCACTACCTTCGGTGCCTTCGTCTCCCTGATGCCCGGCAAGGACGGCCTGCTGCACATCTCGCAGATCCGCAAGCTCGCCGGTGGCAAGCGCGTGGAGAACGTCGAGGACGTGCTCGCGGTCGGCACCAAGGTGCAGGTCGAGATCGCCGAGATCGACCAGCGCGGCAAGCTGTCCCTGATCCCCGTGATCGACGGCGAGGCCGCCGGTGACGACGCTGACAAGGACGACTCCGACAAGTGACGTCGCGTAGTTCCCGTGTGACGGCCCGCCCCTCTTCGGAGGGGCGGGCCGTCGCCCGTACCCAAACCCTGCTCAAGGGGCAGAACGGCATCGGCACCGTCCGACGCACCGTCCTGCCCGGCGGACTGCGCATCGTCACCGAGACGCTGCCCTCCGTCCGCTCCGCCACCTTCGGCATCTGGGCGAACGTGGGCTCCCGGGACGAGACGCCCACGCTCAACGGCGCCACCCACTACCTGGAGCACCTCCTCTTCAAGGGCACCGACAAGCGCAGTGCCCTCGACATCTCCTCCGCGATCGACGCGGTCGGCGGCGAGATGAACGCCTTCACGGCGAAGGAGTACACCTGCTACTACGCCCGGGTGCTCGACACGGACCTGCCGCTGGCCATCGACGTGGTCTGCGACATGCTCACCGGCTCGCTGATCCGCGAGGAGGACGTCGTCGCCGAGCGCGGTGTCATCCTCGAAGAGATCGCGATGACCGAGGACGACCCGGGTGACGTGGTCCACGACCTGTTCGCCCGGACCATGTACGGGGACTCGCCGCTCGGCCGCCCCGTCCTCGGCACCGTCGACACGATCAACGCCCTCGGCGCCGACCGGATCCGCCGCTTCTACAAGAAGCACTACGATCCGACCCGCCTGGTCGTCGCCGCGGCGGGCAACGTCGACCACAACAAGGTCGTGCGCCAGGTCCGCGCCGCCTTCGAGAAGGCCGGCGCGCTCACCCGCACCGACGCCGAACCCGTGGGCCCGCGCACCGGCACCAAGCGGATCCGCACCTCCGGCCAGGTCGAGCTCGTCAACCGCAAGACCGAGCAGGCACACGTCGTCCTCGGCATGCCGGGCCTCGCCCGCACCGACGAACGCCGCTGGGCCCTGGGCGTCCTCAACACCGCCCTCGGCGGAGGCATGTCCTCCCGCCTCTTCCAGGAGGTCCGCGAGAAGCGCGGCCTGGCCTACAGCGTGTACTCGTACACCTCGGGTTTCGCCGACACCGGCCTCTTCGGCGTCTACGCGGGCTGCCGACCCAGCCAGGTCCACGACGTCCTGCGGATCTGCCGCGACGAGCTCGACAAGGTCGCCGCCGACGGTCTCGACGACGACGAGATCCGCCGCGCCATCGGCCAGCTCTCCGGCTCCACCGTCCTCGGCCTGGAGGACACCGGCGCGATCATGAACCGCATCGGCAAGAGCGAGCTCTGCTGGGGCGACCAGATGTCCGTCGACGACATGCTGGCCCGGATCGCCGCCGTGACCCCGGACGACGTCCGCGCGGTCGCCGGGGACGTCCTGGCACAGCGCCCCTCCCTCGCGGTGATCGGCCCGCTGAAGGAGAAGCAGGCCGCCCGCCTCGACGAAGCGGTCGCCTAGCTCCGTACGGGCCCCGGCCCGTACCCGTATCAAGGCTGCACATACTTAAGGACGGAACATGAGCAAGCTGCGCGTGGCGGTCCTCGGCGCCCGGGGCCGCATCGGCTCCGAGGCGGTCAAGGCCGTCGAGGCCGCCGAGGGCATGGAGCTGGTGGCGGCCCTCGGCCGCGGCGACAAGCTGGAGACCGTGGCCGAGGCCGGCGCCCAGGTCGTGGTCGAGCTGACCACCCCCGACTCCGTGATGGAGAACCTGGACTTCCTCGTCCGCCACGGCATCCACGGCGTGGTCGGCACCACCGGCTGGACCGAGGACCGCCTCGGGCAGCTGAACACCTGGCTGGCCGGTTCCCCGGAGACCGGTGTGCTCATCGCCCCGAACTTCTCCATCGGCGCCGTCCTCACCATGAAGTTCGCCGTCCAGGCCGCCCGCTACTTCGAATCCGTCGAAGTGGTCGAACTGCACCACCCGAAGAAGGTCGACGCGCCCTCCGGCACCGCGACCCGTACGGCGCAGCTCATCGCGGCCGCCCGGGGGGGGGGGGGGGGCGGCGCGCGGCCCGCCGCCCCCGCCCCCCCCCACGCCCCCGCCCGCGCCCCCCCCCACGCCGGCGTCCCCCTGC
>NZ_JANFAK020000153.1 GCF_024721315.2 Streptomyces sp. Isolate_45 | reverse complement strand
CGCCCGACCCGCACGCGGCGCAGGTCGCGCCGCCGGCGCCCGCACCGCGAGCCGGAGCCCCGGTCGCGGGCACGGCGGGCACGGAGGCGGAGGCGGGGGCGGGGGCCGGGCGGCGGATGCCCGCACCCCTCACCCGGATCGTGGGACGGGCCGCCGATCTCGCCGCCGTGGAGGCGCTGTTGGAGCACTCCCGGGCGGTGACGGTGACCGGTCCCGGCGGCGTCGGCAAGACCCGGTTGGCCTTCGAGTGCGCGGACCGGGCGGCCGGCCGCTACGCGGACGGGGTCTGGCTCGCCGAACTCGCCCCGCTCCCCGCCGGCTCGTCCGCCGAGGCCGTCGCGGGGACCCTCCTCGGGATCCTGGGGGTCCGCCAGCCGGACGTACAGCCGGCCATACAGCCCGACGTACAGCCAGCCATACAGCGGGACGTGCGGCCCGACGTACACGCGGGCGTACAGCACACGGCACGGCCCGACACGCGGCCGGGCGTACAACACACCGCCCACCCCCACCCCGACCCCGAGCCCGCCGTCGGCGCGGCGCGGTCCGCGCCGACGGCCGTGGACCTGCTGGCGGGCGCGCTCCGAGAGCGGCGCGTCCTGCTCCTGCTCGACAACTGCGAGCACCTCGCCGGCTCGGTCGCCGACCTGCTGGCGGCGGTGCTGCCCGGGGTTCCGGGGCTGTCGGTCCTGGCGACCGGGCAGGAGCCCCTCGGGCTGGTGGGGGAAGCGGTGCACCAGCTGGCTCCGTTGGCGCCGGCCGATGCCGTGGCCCTGTTCACCGCCCGCTCCGGAATCCCGACCGGCACCGCGCCCGCGGACGGCGCGGACGGCGCGGGCAGCGCGGACGCCGCCGCCGTCGCAGCCCTGTGCGCCCGCCTGGACGGACTCCCCCTCGCCCTGGAACTCGCCGCCGCCCGGGTCCGCTCCCTGGGCGTGCACGGGCTGCTCGCCGGACTCGACGACCGGTTCGCTCTGCTCTCGCGGGGCCTGCGCGGGGTTCCCGCACGCCAGCGGACCCTGCGCGCGGTGATCGACTGGAGCTGGGGGCTGCTCGACCCCGCCGAAGAGGCGGTGCTGCGGCGCCTGTCCGTGCACGCGGGGGACGCCTCGGCGGCCGCCGCCCGCGCCGTCTGCGCCGGTACGGACGTGCCGGCCGGCCACGTTCCGGAGGTACTGGCCCGCCTCGCGGACCGCTCCCTCCTGGTCCTCGTCGACCGCCCCGACGAAACGCGGTACCGGCTGCTGGAATCCGTCAAGTACTACGCCCTGGAACGGCTCCGGGAGGCCGGCGAGGAGCCGGACGCCCTGGCCCGGCACGGCGTCCACCACCGGGAACTGGCCCTGCGTGCCGAGCCGCTGCTGCGCGGCCCGCGGCAACGGCAGTGGCTGACGCGGCTGGACGCGGCCGAGGCCGACCTCCGTCCGGCGGTCGAGGAGGCGCTCGCGCGCGGGGCGGTCGTCGAGGCCCTGGACGCCGCCCGCGCCCTGACCTGGTACTGGCTGCTACGGGGCAGGCCCGCCGTGGCGGGACGGCTCCTCGACGCGTGCCTCACCGCCGCGCGGGCCCTGCCGCCCCCACCGGGAGGGGAGCCGGAACGGGACGCGGCCGTCGCCTCGGCGGCCGCCTGGCGGACCGGCCTCACCCTCAGCGAGGGCGCCTCGCCCGCCACGGGCCCGGAGGCCGTACGGGAAGCCGTCGACGCCCTCGACATGCCGGGGGTGGCGGTCCGGGACCCGCAGGCTCGGGCCATCGCCCTGTGGTTCCTGGCCTCCGCGCAGATGGGCGCGGGAGAGGTGACCGCCGGGGAGGAACTCACCGAACGGGCCCTCGCCGCCTCCGAGGAGCTCGGCCACACCTGGGGAACCGCGGCCGTCCTGAGCGTCCGCGCCCGGCACGCCCTCGCGCACGGCGACCTCGAAGGGGTGCGCCGCGACGCCGAGCGCAGCACCCGGCTGTTCTCCACCCTGGGCGACCGCTGGGGTCAGCTCCAGACGGTGTTCCCTCGGGCGGCCCTCCACGAGATCGCCGGCGACCACCCGAGGGCCGCCCGGCTGCACGAGGAGGGGCTCGCCCTCGCTGAGGAGCTCGGGCTGTGGACGGAGGCCGCCAAACGGCTGTGCGCGCTCGGCAGACTGGCCCTCCTGACCGGCGACCTCACCGCGGCCCGGGAGCGGCACGACCGTGCCCGGAAGCTGGCACGGGAGCAGAACCACGGCGCGGGTGAGGCCGATGCCAGGATCGGCCTCGGCATGATCGCGCGGCGCACCGGGGACCTCCGTGGGGCGGAAGACCACATGGACGCCGTCCTGGCCTGGTTCCGCGCCACCGGGTACGGGCCCGGCGCGGCCCTGGCCCTCGCCGAACTCGGCTTCACGGCCGAGCTGAGGGGCGAACCGTCCCGGGCCCGCGCGCTGCACGCCGAGGGGCTTGCGGTGGCGCGCGAGCTGGGCGACGTACGGGCGCAGGCCCTGGCGTGGGAGGGACTGGCCGGCGCCGCGGTGGCGGGCGGGGCCGCGGAACGGGCCGCGGAGCTGCTCGGCGCCGCACACGCGGCCCGCCTCTCGACCGGTGCCCCGCTGCCCGAAGCGGAACGCCACGACGTCGACCGGGTGTGGACGGCCTGCCTGGCCGCGGCCGGCCCGGCGGTGTCCGAGGCGGCCTTCGCCCGCGGCATGTCCCGCGCCCCGGAGGACATCGATCCGCAGGACATCGCAGCCTGAGGCGGCCCGCCGCCCGCCGCCCGCCGCCGCCCGAGGAGCCGCGTACGCGATCCGCGGCGTACGTGGTCCACGGGAGACTGCGGGGTCTTGTCCACCGACCGGTGGACAACAGGTTCAGTCCGCAGGACGTCATGCCCGCACCACCCCGCCGCGCATGCTCCTGACATGACCTCACTTCCCGTTCGCACGGCCCGGTGGAGCGCCCGTCACGCCTGGGCCGCCATCGCCGGATGGTTCGCCTTCGTCATCCTCTGCCTAGGCGTCGGCATCACCGTCGGCACCAACCAGGCGACCTCCGTCGACTTCCGCGTCGGCGAGGCGGGCCGCGCCGAGGCGATGGCCGCCGAGGGCGGCCTGGAGCGCCGGCCCACCGAGCAGATACTGATCCGCTCCCGCGACGCCGCCCTCCCCCTCGACACCGACCGGGCCGGCGCCGCCGCCCGGGACCTCACCGAGCGGATGCGCGCCCTGCCCGAGGTCGACACGGTGGCCGAACCGGTCCGCTCGCGCGACGGCACCGTCCTGATGGTGTCGGTGGTCATGCACGGCCCCGAACTGGAGGGCAGGAAGAACGTCGTCCCGCTCCTCGAACAGACCGCGGCGGTGGGCGCCGCCCACCCCGGCCTGATCGTGGAGGAGACCGGCTCGCCCGCCATCAGCAAGGGCGTCAACGACCAGCGCGACGAGGACCTCGCGCTCTCCGAACGCATCACCCTCCCGGTCACCCTCATCACCCTGCTGCTCGTCTTCGGCTCCGTGGTCATGGCCGCCGTGCCGCTGCTGCTGGCCCTGTCCTCGATCGCGGCGGCGCTCGGCCTGTCCATGGCGGCCTCCCACTTCCTGCCCGACGCGGGCGTCGGCACCAACATGATCCTGCTCGTCGGCCTCGCGGTCGGCGTCGACTACACGCTCTTCTACCTCAAGCGCGAACGCGAGGAACGGGCCCGCGCCCGGGGCACCTTGAGCTCCGAGGCGCTGGTGGAACTGGCCGCCGCGACCGCGGGCCGCGCCATCGTGGTCTCCGGCCTCGCCGTGATCGTCTCCACCGCCACCCTGTACCTCGCCACCGACGTCATCTTCTCCTCCCTCGCGACGGGCACCATCCTGGTCGTGGCGGTCGCCGTCGTCAGCTCCCTGACCGTGCTGCCCGCCCTGCTCGTGAAGATCGGACAGCGGGCGGAGCGCCGCGCGGCCCACACCGCCGAACGCCGCGCCCGCCGCGCCGAACGCCGCGCCGAACGCCGCGCCCGCCGCGGCAAGCCGGCCCGCGCCGCCCGGCGCGACGGCGGCGAGGACCGTGCGCACGGCGAGGACCGCCCCGGACGGCTCACCGGCGCCCTGCTGAAGCCCGCCCGCACCCGCCCCGCACTCACCCTGTGCCTGTCCGTCCTGCTCCTGTTGGGCCTCGCCGCGCCCGCCCTCGGCCTGAAGCTGGTCGACCCGGGCCGCGACACCTTCTCCCGTGACATCCCGGCCGTCCAGGTCTACGACCGGCTCAACGCCGCCTTCCCCGAGCTGTCGTCCCAGCACCGCGTCACCGTCCGCGCCACCGGCCCCGACCGCACGGCCGACGTCCACCGGGCCCTGACGGACCTCGGCCGGCGCACCCAGGGCGACCCCCTGTTCGCCGCCGACGCCGAGCCGCGGATCCTCACCTCCGCCGACGGGCGGATCAGCGTCCTGGAGGTGGCGGTTCCGTACACCGCCACGTCCGAGAAGGCGGGGGAGTCCCTGACCCGCCTCCGACAGGTCCACCTGCCCGCCGCGCTCGGCCGGGTGTCCGGCATCGACAGCGCGGTCTCCGGCGACGTGGCGCGCGGCCGGGACTACGTGGACCACGAGAACGCGAAGCTCCCCCTGGTCCTCGGCTTCCTGCTCCTCGTGACCTTCCTGATGACCCTGTGGGCGTTCCGCTCGGTGGTCATCGCCCTCATCGGCGTCGTCCTCAACCTGCTCTCCGCCGGCGCGGCACTCGGCGCCCTCGTCGTGGTCTTCCAGGGAACCTGGGCGGAAGGGCTCCTCGGCTTCGACTCCCTCGGCGCGATCGCCTCCCGGGTCCCGCTGTTCCTCTTCGTCATCCTCTTCGGACTGTCCATGGACTACCAGGTGTTCGTGGTCAGCCGCATCAAGGAGGCCATGGACGCAGGCATGACCGCCCGCCGGGCCGTCCTCGACGGCATCGAACGCTCCGCGAAGGTGGTCACCAGCGCCGCGATCGTGATGGTGACCGTGTTCGGCGCCTTCGTCGCCCTGCACCTCACCGAGATGAAGCAGATGGGCTTCTGCCTGGCCCTCGCCGTCCTGCTGGACGCCGTCGTCGTCCGCCTCATGGTCCTGCCCGCGCTGCTGCTCCTCCTGGGCGAGCGGGCCTGGAACCCGCTGCGCCGCTCACGACGAAGGGCTCAGGGCGTCGCTCCCACCGCCGCTCCCACCGCCGGCCCGGACGGCCGCGCGGTGGAGAACGTAGGCTGACGATCATGCTTCAACGGCCCCGGCGCGGCGACCCGTTCTGGATATGGATGCTCCACTGGTGGGACGTCCTGTCCTGGGCGGTCATCGGAATCCTGATCCTGACCACCGTCTTCGCGGACCTCTCGAACACGGCGAAGTACGGGTCGCTCGCGCTGCTGGCCGCTCTCGGCGCCAGCTACGGGACCGTCCGGAAACTGCCCGGCAACCCCGTCCGCGGCGGGTACGTCCACCTCGGCGTGCTCCTCGTGGCGCTCGCCGGACTCTCCTACCTCCGCGACGGCTACGGGGTGCTCTACACCCTCGCCCTCCCGCAGTTCGTGATCTTCGTCGACAGCCTGCGCGCCGCGATCGTCCTCAGTGGCATCGGCGCCGCGGCCATCACCGTCGGCGGCACCCTGCGCGCCGGCTGGAACACCGAGCACCTCACCACCAACACCATCTCCTCCCTCGCGGTCTACGCGGTGAGCGTCCTGGTCGCGCTCCTGACCCCCCGCGCCCTGGAACTGCGCGACGAACGAGCCCAATTGCGGGCCGAGTTGGCCAGCACTCAGCTGAGCCTCGCCGAGGCCCACCGGCTCCAGGGCGCGGCCGAGGAACGCGAGCGGCTCGCCCGGGAGATCCACGACACCCTCGCGCAGGGCTTCGCCTCCATCATCGTGCTCGCCGAGGCGGCCCGCTCCGGCCTGGCGGACGATCCTGCCCGCAGCGCCCAGCAACTCCTCTCGATCGAGCAGACGGCGCGCGAGAACTTCGCCGAGGCCCGGATCCTCGTCGGCTCCGCCCCGCAGAGCGGGCTCGCTCCCGGATCGGTCGCCGCGACCCTGCGCAGGACCCTGGACCGCTTCACCGAGGACACCGGACTGCCCGTCACCGCGGAACTGGAGGAGGTCGAGTGCGACCAACCCACGCGGATCGCCCTCCTCCGTTGCACCCAGGAGTCGCTCGCCAACGTCCGCAAACACGCGGACGCCTCCATCGTCGACGTGGTCCTCGCACAGCGCCCCTACGGGGTGGAACTGGAGATCACCGACGACGGGCGCGGCTTCGTCGTCGCGGACTCCAACGGTTTCGGACTCAACGGAATGCGCAAACGCCTCGCCGAGCTGGGCGGCGACCTGACGCTCACCAGCTCGCTCGGCGACGGCACCCGCGTCCTCGCACTGATCCCCACGAACGCGGAGGACTGACATGACCGAACAGCGCGCCCAGCCCGAACAGCCGGCCCGGCCCGGACGGCCCGTCGTAGCGGCCGAGCACGCGGCGCCCGGCGCGGCGCACCCGCACCCGCTGCGGGTGATCGTGGTCGACGACCACACGGTGATGCGGGCGGGCGTCGTGGCCCTGCTGGCGCAGGAGCCCACCGTCGAGATCGTCGGCGAGGCCGGTGACGGCCGCGCCGGAGTGGAACTCGTCGAGCGGCTGGAGCCCGACGTGGCACTGATGGACCTTCGGATGCCCCTGCTCGACGGGGCGAGCGCCACGGCCGAGATCGTCGCGGGCCCGGCGAGCACCCGGGTGCTGATCCTCACCACCTACGAAACCGACGAGGAGATCGAGCGCGCCGTGGAGGCCGGAGCGATCGGCTACCTCCTCAAGGACACCACCCGCGAGCAGCTCGTCGACGCCATCCACTCCGCGGCCCGCGGCGAGACCGTCCTGGCCCCCCGGGTCGCGGCCCGCCTGGTGGCCCGGATGCGCAGGCCCGCCGTGGTGCCGCTGACCGCCCGCGAGGTCGACGTACTGAACGCGGTCGCCGACGGGCTCTCCAACGTGGAGATCGGCCGCCGCCTGGTCATCGCGGAGGCCACGGTGAAGACCCACCTGCTGCGGGTCTTCGCGAAACTCGACGTCAGCGACCGCACCCACGCGGTGGTCGTGGCCCTCGAACGCGGCCTCCTCACCCGCCGCTGACCCGCCCCACCGCCCCGCCCCGATACGGCGACCGGTGACGGGCGGCGGCACCGGCAGAAGTTTTTTCTCCGGAGCTGTCACACTCCCGGCGGCCCGTCCGTCAGTGAGGTGAAGCCGAGGCAGCGAGCAACGGCCCCAGCCACCGGAGACCGCCATGACGAACACGCACACCAACACCAACACCAACACCAACACCAACGCCAACGCCCACACCAATGCCGACAGCAAGGCGCCCGCCGCCCCGATCTCACGGATGGCGAACCCGGCCGACTTCGTTCCGGAACTGAACGACATCAGCGCCGCCCTGTTCCGCGCCACGGGCAACCGTTCCGTCCCGCGCGCCACGATGAGCCTGGTCCACCTGCGGGCCGGGCAGATCGTCGGGAACACCTACCTGACCGTTCTGAACACCGGCTTCCTCCGCAAGGCCGGAGAGTCCGAGGAGCGCATCACGGCCGTGTCCTCCTGGCAGGACGCCCCGTACTTCACCGGGGCCGAGCGGGCCGCGCTCGCCCTGGTCGAGGCGGTCCTCCAGCCCGCCCCGCGCGGCCGGGAGCGCGTCGGCGACCAGCTGTACGCGGAGGCCGCCGAGCACTACGACGAGAAGGCCCTCGCCACCCTCACCATCGCGATCGGACAGATCAACTTCTTCATCGCCCTGGCCCTCATCGGCAAGCCGGCCCCGGTCGCCTCCCTCGCGGACGAGCAGTGGGACTGACCTTTCCCGACCGCACCCACCCCTGCCCGCCCCGCCCCGACCCGCGGCGGGCCGGGCCCGGCCGGCAGGGTGGGCGTCATGGACGTCGAGCCCGAACACCCCCGACCGGTCCGCCACCACGACCACGGCACGTGGCTCGTCGCCTTCACGGGGCGGATGCTCGTGGTCTGTCCGAGGTGCGGCGGCCGCGCGCTCGTCGTCCCGCGGCCCGCCCCCGCCACGGAATGACCGGGTGACGGACCCGGACCGGCCGCTCGTCGGGCGGTGATCCCGTCAGGCCGTGATGAGGCCCGCCTCGTAGGCGAAGACGACGGCCTGGGCGCGGCTGGTGAGGGCGAGTTTGGTCATGCACCGGTGGACGTGCGTCTTGATGGTCGCGGGGCTGAGCACGAGGCGGCCCGCGATGTCGCTGTTGGACAGGCCGGTGCCGACCAGGGTCAGGATCTCGACCTCGCGCGGGGTCAGGGAACCGAGATCGGGGCGCGGACGGCCGCGTTCCGGGCCGGGGCCGCAGGCCTTCATGAGCCCGGCGAGGGCCGCGGGGCTCAGCAGGGTGTCACCGGCGTGGACGGTGTGGATGGCCGCCAGGAGGCGTTGCGGCGGCGTGTTCTTGAGGAGGTAGCCGCCGGCGCCGGCCCGGAGCGCGTCGTACACGTACACGTCCAGGTCGAAGGTGGTCAGCATGATGACCTTCGGGTGCGGGGCCGGTGACTGCTCGACGATGGCGCGCGTCGCCGCGATACCGCCCATGCCCGGCATGCGGACGTCCATGAGGACCACGTCGGGGCGCAGTTCGGCGGCCAGCGCCACGGCCTCCTCGCCGCTGTCGGCCTCCGCGACGACCTCGATGTCCGGGGCGGCCCGGAGCAGTGCGGCGAGCCCGGAGCGGACGAGGATCTGGTCGTCGACCACGAGGACCTCGGGCATGTGCTGTGTTCCCCCAGACGACGGCTCTCCTCGTCGCCGACCCGTCGTCACATGTCCGGTACGGGCATGACGAGATCGACCTCGAATCCCCCTTGCGAGCGGGCACCGGCCGTGACGGTCCCGCCGTAGATTGTTGCCCGCTCACGCATGCCGATCAAACCGTGCCCCGGGCCGTCCCGCCGCCCGGTCGCCGGCCGGGAGGGCCCGTCATCGGTGACGCGGACCCGGATCGTGCCGCGGCCGCGCGAGAGGCTGACGGTGGCCGTGGCGGTCGGCGCGTGTTTGAGCACGTTGGTCAGGGCCTCCTGCACGACCCGGTACACGCACATGTCCAGGCCGGCGGGCAGCGGGTCGGCGACGGCGTCCCCGGTGATCCGGACCGGAACGCCCGCCGCCCGGACCCGGTCGGCGAGTTCCGCGAGGCGAGCCATGCCCGGAGCAGCGCCGTCCGCGTCGGGCAGGGCGTCGGTGCGGTCGTTCGCCGTGTGCCGGACGCCGTGCCGCAGGACGGCGAGCATCCGGCGCATCTCGTCACCGGCGTCCCGGGCACTGTCCGTGATGACGCCGACGGCCTTGTGCGCGGTCGGCGGGTCCGTGGTGAATACGTAGTCGGCCAGTCCCGCCTGGATCGATATGACGGACACGTGGTGGGCGATGACGTCGTGGAGTTCGCGGGCGATGCGCATGCACTCGTCCGAGACGGCCCGGCGCGTCCGCTCCTCCTGCTCGCGGCGCAGCTGCTCGGTCAACGCGGCCAGCCGTCGGCCGCGTTCCCCGAGACGGCGCGACACGTCCCCGGTGACCCAGGTGACGGCCGCGGTCGCCGTGACGAACGCGGCGCTGAGCGCGCCGATACCGGGCTCGGCCAGCCGCGTCCCCCACAGGAGGACCAGCCAGGTGACCACGGCGCACGGGACGGATACCTCGCGCGGACGGTGCGCGGCGACGGTGTAGTTCGCGAGGGCCAGACCGCACACCACCACCGGGTGGTAGTACGCCAGGGTCAGATACGTGAGGACGACCGCGGCGTTCCCGGCGAAGACGAGCAGGGGCGCGCGACGGCGTACGGCCAGCGGCAGGTACACGGCCGCGACGAGGGCGTAGGCCAGGGCGTCGGAGTCGCGCCAGTGGTTCGTCGGGTCGGGCCAGTTGTGGAGCATCGACGCCGAGATCGCCAGCGACCCGACCGCGTACACCGCGTCGGCCACCTGGGGGAGCACGGCGCGAACGACCCCCCACCGCCCTCCCCGAAATGCCATGCCCCGAGCGTAAACGGCCCGGTCCGGACACTCGTACACCCACGGTGGTACATCCGCTACCCCACGGGTGGCAGCCGACGGTCACCTCCTGGTGGGCCGCGCACGGACCCCCCGCGCACCTATCTTTCAGCCACGTCGACGAAGCACGTGACAGCACGAACGGGGGTTCATCATGCGTGCAGCTCGCATGGGTTTGAAGTACTGCGTTCTCGGGACGGCGACGGTCGTCGCGCTCCTGTCGTCCGTGGCCTGCGAGGCGGGTGGCGGTGCGAACCGCGCCGGGGGTACCGCGTCCCGTACCCCGGGGGCGTCAGGGTCCCCGTCCGCACCCGCGTCCGCGCCCGCGTCGGGATCCGCGTCCGCCGGCCCGAGCGCGTCCGCGTCGGGCACGACCGCCCCTTCGGCGGGCTCCGGCGGCTCCGCCGAGCCCGGAGCGTCCGGCAAGCCGAGCGCGTCGGCCAAGCCCGGGGGGTCGGCCAAGCCCGGGGGGTCGGGGAGCACGCCCCCGCCCTGCACGGCCGCGAACGTGTCGATCACCGGGTCGTTCGAGCGGCAGGACTCCGAGCGGAACCTGTTCATGACGGCCGTCAACACCGGCGACACGACCTGCACGCTGTACTCCTACCCGATCGTCCGCTTCGTCACGGACACCGAGGTCCAGCCGCCCCCGATGGAGTCCCCGGCGCGGGCGGCCGCCACGATCCGCCCGGGGGAGAAGGCGTACTCGGCCCTGCGCCTCTACCGGGAAGGCGGCTCGCGGACCGAGAACAGGACATCGGTGAAGGTGTTCTTCCACGACCGCACGCCCAACGACGAGGTGGGCGGGTCGGTTTCCGTCGAGCTGCCCCAGGGCGGGTTCGTGAACATCGACTCCAACCCCATGGTCACGTTCTGGAACCTCGACGCCGCGGCGGTCAAGGGCTACATGTTCAAGGTCCACTAGCGGACGCCCACCACCGGCGCCCCGGCCACCCGCTGCCCGCCCACGGCCACCGCGGCCGGGCGCGGCGGCGGACCCGCGCGCCGGGTCCGGGGGCCTTCGGGCCCGCGGACCGGGAGCGGGTCTCAGGTGTGGAGGCGGCTGTTGGGGCCGTCGTGGTCGCCCGCGGCCTCGTCGTTGAACCAGTAGTCGCCGGCGGCCAGATAGCGGAACGAATGGCTGCTCTTGCTGGGCAGCTCGACGGAGACGGCGCGCTTGCCGTCCTTGCGGGGCTCCAGGGTGTGGACGCCGGGCTGCCAGTCGTTGAAGTCGCCCACCACGCTGACCGGGCCGGGCGGGGTGTCCGCGGGGAGAACGAAAGTGATCTTGGTGCGGTCCTTGCGCAGGGTGCGTTCCAGCACGACGGGCTCCAGACAGGGGGAGGCGGGGATACGCGCCCATCCTGCGGGGCGCACGCACGAGGTGCCCGCCGACGCCACCGCCCGCGCCCCAGCATCACCCGCCCACCACACCCCGTGCACCCGCCCGGGGTTCCGTCCCGGGCCGTCCCGGGTGGGCACGCCCACACCGGTCGCCGGTCACAGCACTAGGGAACCGACGGCGCCGCGCCCTGCCAAGTCCTGCGGTAGCCCTCGCGCAGGGGACCGCCGACGAGGCCGAGGACCGCTGACGCCGCGTCGACCAGGGCCGTCGGGTCGCCCGCCCGGCACATGCGCAGGTGCCCCTCCAGCAGGGCGGCCCCCCGGGACGGGTCGGCCCCCAGGAGGCGCCGCGGCAGCCACTTGCCGCCCCCCGTCCACGCCCGATGGTGGTCGCAGAGCAGGTCGGCCGCCGTGGTGAGGACGTACCCGGCCACGGCCAGGCCCTCGACGGGGTCGGTCGCGTCGACGAGGTCGTCGAGCGAGTCCGTCAACCCGTAGCGCTTCGTTTCGACCGCCGGCCGGTCCAGCGCCGGCGGACCTCCGCGCAGGTCCGCCTCGGCCAGGGCGCGGGCCCGGCGGGCCTCGCCGTCCACATCGACCAGGACGAGACCGGAGGCGTACATGTTCTGCATGGCTGCCCGCCGGTTGGCGACGTCCGCCGCGAACAGTTCGACGAGACCGGCCCGGGTATGGACGAAGAGCTCCACGACCCGCCCCTCGAACCGGACGGTCTCCCGGTGGGTCACGCCGCCGCCCTCGACGAGCACCACGATGTCCAGGTCGCTGCTCGCGGTGGCCCGCCCGGTAGCCGTGGATCCGGCCAGGACGATCGAGAGCGCGTCGGGAAACCGGTCACGGACGAGGCGGCGGGCCTGTTCGACATGAGGGGCATCAGGGGTACGAGGGGCATCCATGCCGTTCAGCGTGCCAGGACCCGTACCCGACGGCGAGCGACTTCCACCGACGCCCGCAGCACCCCGCCCTCGCACCGAAACCGTCCCGGGCGAGGTCGGGCGGGTCGGATGGTGCGGAGGCCCCTGTGAGGTCGAACCGGAGGGGAGGAAGTGTGATCGACGTGCCCCCGCAGGGCAGACTGCCGGAAACCCGGTGGTCGTTGCCGGTGCGGTGCCCGTACGAGAGGAACACCTGAGATGACCCTGGCTGGCGAAATGATCCTGCTCGCCTTCGACGAGGAGGGCGGCGAGCTTCCGGTCCGTCAGTACCTGGCCCCGGCCGTGCGCGGTGCGATGTTGGCCGAACTGCTCGACGGTGGCGCCCTGACGGACGAGGCGGGCACGGCGAAAGCGGCGGGCGACGCTCCGCAGGACGCCGTGCTGCGGCAGGTGTGGCAGCGGATCGCCGCGGAGCCCGGTCGAAAGTGGCTGTACTGGGTCCGGAGGGACGGTCGAGAGTCGATCCACAACGTGCTGAGCGGCCTGGAGAAGGACGGCCTGCTGGAACAGAGGACGACCCGGGTCTTCGGCGTCTTCCCCCTGAACCGGGCCGACCTCACCGCGGACGGCCTCACCGCGGCCGGGGAGGTACGCGCGGCGGTGGTCGCCGCGGCCGACCAACCGGCCGCCGCCGCGGGTGGCCGGGCCGCGCTGCTGGCCGGACTCGCGCACGCGGGCGGCCAACTCTCCACCACCCTGTCGTCCGACCGCCGCCGCGTGCTCACGGACCGCCTGACGGCCCTGTCCGAGAACGCCGCCCCGGTCTCGGCGGCGGTGTGCCGGGCCGCCCAGGACTTCCGGGGTGCCGCAGCCGCATAGCCCAGCTGCCGCGGGCCGAATTCCTCTGGGTCGACGAGCCGGCGGTCAGCAGCCGCTCCGTGGCGCGAAGGCCGCGAGGGCGTCCCCGTCGTTCGCGCGTGCCCGGACGAAATAGTCGGCCCACTCGGCGATCTCCGGGTAGCCGGAGTCCTCGGTGATGTGGGTGATGGCGGCGTCGATGTCGTAGTCGGTGGTCCGCAGTTCGACGCCGGGTCCCAGCAGCGCCCAATGCGCGCCCGTTCTGCCGTAGGGCATGCCGACGCTGCCCGGGTTGACCACCAGCCGGCCGTGGGCGAGCCGTACGAACGGCATGTGGGTGTGGCCGCAGACCACCGTACGGATGGTGGCGTCGAGGCCGCCGAAGACCTCCTGCCAGCGGGCGAGGGGGGAATCGACCAGTACGACCTCCTCGTCGTCGCGCGGGGTCGCGTGGCAGAACAGGACGTCGCCCAAGCCCCGGAGGGGCAGACGGCGGGACCGGGGCAGGCGGGCCAGTAGTTCGAGGTGGTCGGGACGCAGTTGGTCCGCGGCCCAGAGGGCGATGGGGTCGGCAATGGTGTCGCGTTGACCGCGTCGATATTCGAGCAGTTCGCGGTCGGCGTTGCCGTTGATCCAGACGACGCGCTCACCCAGTCCGGTCAGGAGATCCAGGACGCGGGCGGGTTGCGGCCCGGCCGCGATGTCGCCCGCGACCACGATGCGGTCCGCAGCGCGGACGTCCGGTTCATCGAGCACCGCTCGGAGGGCCGGCAGCACTGCGTGGATGTCGGGAAGGACGGCTACTCGACTCAGCATGCCCACCAGGATGCGACGGCCCCGGGCTCGGGACGGGGCCTTTCGCCGCGCGCGTACGGACGCGGGCCTGGCAGGCGATGGGTGTGTGCTGCGCACCTGCCCGCCGCCGGTCCGCGATCGCGACGTTGGAGGTACGGGCCCCGGGCCCCGGGATCGTCCGCGCCGTCGTAGGTCTCCACGAACCCCGGGTGGAAGAAGGGGGCGTCGTGCGAGCCGGAGGGGGCGGCCCCCGCCTTGAACACCTCGGGGAAGGCCGGCACCCCGCGCCGCCGCGGAACCGCCCCCGGAGGGATCGAACGCGCCGATCCGGTCCAGGTCCATCCACGGCCGGCTCCCGGCCAACCGCCGCAGCGCCGCGACGCGGTCGGCCGGACAGCCCGCCTCGGCCGAGCGCGGGCCGGCGGCCTGGTGGTCCTGAGTGGTGCTCATGTTCCTCGCCGTCCTCGGGGGCGGTACGAGCGCCGGCACGGGGCTCTTTCAGTGGCTGCGGGCGGTGATGTCGCCGTAGGAGGTGGTGGCGTGGATGGTGAGGGTGGCGGCGGGGCCGTCGGCGTTGTTGAGGGTGTTGTGGATGCGCCCGTGCCGGGTGCCGGCGTCGAGGGTGGCCGAGGTGCCGCGGGCGGCGCCGATGGCGATGTCACCGTGTTCCGTGCGCAGGGTGACGGTGCCGTGGGTGGCCTCGGTGATGTGGAGGTTGCCCTGCTGGGTGTTGATGTCGGCGGGCCCGCCGAGGCGGCCGATGGTGATGTCCCCGGCGTGGAGGGTGAGTCGGGCGGCGTTGGTCTCGTCGAGCTTGACGGTGGCCTGTGCGGCTTCGAGGGTGACGTCGCCGAGACGTCCGACGCCGCGGAACTCGGCGGCGGCGAGGGTGGCCTCGACGTGGGAGCCGGCGGGGAGTTGGACGGTGATCTCGACGGATCCGGGGTTGCCGAGGACGCGGTTCTTGGCGGGGGCGGCGGCGATCCGCAGGATGCCGTCACGGTAGTCGACGCCGGTCTGTCCGGCCGCCTTGATGTCGCGCGCCTTGCCGGGGTCGGCGGGCAGGACCTCGACGGTGGTGTCGGGACGGTCGGCGGCGATCAGCCGGATGCGTCCCGCGGGGATGTCGAGGACGGCGGCGACCGGAGCGGGGGTGTCGAACTTCTGCATGGTGCTCTCCTTGAGCTCGTTGTTTCTGATGAGGGAAACATTAAGTTGCGTTCACCGATTGGGCAACTTGCTCGTTGCATCACAACTGTAGAACCGCAGGTCGGGGCGGTGATTTCGTTGCAACATCTCACTGCCTAACGCAACGATCCGGATTTCGCGTGTTGCAATGAGCTGAAGGTGAACGCTTTGCCGACGACAGCACCGACCCGAAGGAGCCCGTGATGTCGGGAGGCGGGCTCACCCACCGGGAACGCCACCGGATCGCGATGGGAACCGTCGAGGGCCTCGCCTGCGCCGAGCTCGTGCTCGGTCTCGACCGGCCGACCTCGGCCGTCGCGCGCGAGGTGCTCGCCGCAACGGCGGCCCCACCGCCTACCGCGCCGACGCGGCCCACCGGCCCACCGAACGCCGCGAGCGCTACGTCGTCGCCGAGGACGTCCCGTACCGGGCGATGATGGCCGGCGCCCGCGCCGCCTCCCACCAACGGCACGCGGGAGCGGGCCGCCCCCGTACCGGAAGCCGAAGAGGAACCCGTCGGATGCGTCGCGTAGGCCCGGATACCCGCCAGTACGCGTACGGCGGTGCGGTCGTGCTTCCCGGCGGCCTGCGCGGGTAGCCGACAGGCGACAGCACACGGCAGTCGGACAAGGAGCAGCAGTGATCACTCAGGACCAGCTCACGGGCATGGCCGGATGCGCGGCGCACACGGACCAGGGGCAGCGCCTGGGACAGGTGGAGTACGTCCTGGTGGACGACACCACCGGCAGGCCCGAATGGGCGAGGATCACCGACCGGGCTTCGGGGCTGGGCGGTGTGTTCGTTCCGTTGCGGAAGGCGGAGTGGAAGGACGGGCGCCTGGTGGTGCCGTATCCGGTGACGGTGATCGAGCAGGCTCCCTGCGCGGCTCTGGACTGCGGAAGCGTGCTCTCCGTGTCGGAGGAGGAGCAGCTGTACGGGCACTACGGAGTGCGCCCCGCACGCGACGAGGTCAACGCCGAGGGCGATGCCGGGTGGGCGGTGATGGACCGGGCGCAGGTCATGCGCGAGGGCACGACCGGCCAGGAACACGCCGTCTCCCGTCTACGGCCCGTGCAGCCGGGGCGATGAGCCGAACGCACCGAACACCCCGAACACCCGAACGCACCGACGCCCGGAACGCCGGGGCCGCCCGGCCGACACCGTCAGCGAGCCCTCCCGCTCGGGTGCGGCGGCCGTGACCTGCTCGGGGTGCGGCGGCCGTGACCGGCCCTGCCGGTCACGGCAGAGGGGCCTGCGGCGGGATCACCTTTCGGCGGTGGCCGGTTGCTCCAGGGCGCGCTTGAGGTTGCGCAGGGTGGTGCGGATGTTCCGGCGCTGGAAGTCGGCGAAGGTGTGCCCCTTCGTGGCGATCCGGTCGAAGGCGTTGGCCACGAAGTCGGGCCACGAGCGGCGGTCGTCGGTCCACGTCTCGGTGACCCGGGTGCCCTCCGGGGCAGGCTCGAAGCGGTACTCCCAGGTGGCGATGGGGCCGCGGACGCGCGGCTGTCGGACGCCGATCGCGTGCACCCGGAACCGGAACAGGCGGCCTTCCTCGACCGCCGTCACGGTGCACCGGGTGGTCCATCGGAAGGCGCCGCGCTTGTTGTGACCGTCGAACACCATGCCCACGCGCGCTTCGGCGGCGCCCCCGTGAACGGTGGCGCCGAGGTTCTCCGGACTCCAGTCGCCCATGCGGGCGGGATCGGAGACCTTCCGGTAGACATCGGCGGGCTCGGCAAGGACGACGATGCTGTCGGACACCGTGAACGTACGAGGCATGGGACTCCCCTCTCGGCCGCCGACGCTACCCCCGGACGCCCCACCTGGCTACCCCCCGGTAACTTCAACGGGGCCGGTCAGCCGGGGTCGGGCACGTCTCAGCCGCGGTCGGGCACGTCCAGGTCGTAGTCGGCCACGGATCGGGCACGGCCGGGCCGCCACGCGGGCATCAGAGATCCGCGACGGCCTTCTCGGAGGCGCTGCGCAGAACGCAGAACTCGTTGCCCTCGGGATCCGCGAGGACCACCCAACCCGAACCGTCGGGATCGCGGCGATCGGCGACGAGGGTGGCACCGAGGCCCATCAGCCGCTGGACCTCCGTATCGCGGGAGGTCTCGGGGCGCAGGCACAGATGGATCCGGTTCTTGATCGTCTTGGCCTCGGGCACCTGGTTGAAGTACAGCACCGGGCCCTCCGTCAGCGTCACCTGAGTCTCCCGGGCGCCCGGTTGGTCCTCCGGGTCCGGCGGACAGCCCGTCACACCGCTCCAGAACCGCGCCAGCCCGTAGGCGTCAGCACAGTCGATCGCCACGTTCTGCACCACCGAAACCATGGCGCGAGTCTCCCTGATCTTCGCGCCGGACGCCAACGCCGCCCCGGGCCGATGCCGGTGGCGCCCTCCATGATCAGGAGCGTGCCTCGACGGCCGAGGCGAGAGAGCGACCGTCGGCCTCCCGCGCCGATGACAAACAGAAAAGCGCCGCATGCATGATCAGGGGCGGTGGGGGCATTCGGAGTCTCGGAGGTAATAACTATGGTTCCCCTGCTTCTTGTTCTTCTGCTCGCTCTGATTCTCTTCGGTGCCGGTTTCGCGGTGAAGATCCTCTGGTGGGTCGCCATCGCGGTTCTGGTGCTGTGGCTGGTCGGCTTCGTGGCCCGCCCCAAGGGCGGTAGCGGTCGGTGGTACCGCTGGTAGACACGCCGCTGTTCTGCGGCGATGTGGTGTGGGGCCCGCCCCGGTCGAGGGGGCGGGCCCCACACTCATGTACGCGGCGATTGCCGTTCTCCGTTATGGACGACATTTCCCGGGTAGCCGCGCGGGTGGCCCCGGAGCACCAGAAAGATCCACCGAACTTCCGGGTGTGAAGTGAATTCATCGGGGCAGGCGACTTTTTGTGAGGCTGTCCGTCGCCCAAGAATTCGGGGGACGGGCGCTGATTCTCAGCTCATTGGAGGGGATTTCGTATGACCGAGAACGTGTGGGGTTACCGCGAAACGACCGGCCGTCTGACGGGTGCCGACCTGACGGGCTACAAGGTGGAGGCCGCCGATGGCTCCATCGGCAAGGTCGACAAGCACTCGGACGAGGTCGGCTCCGCCTACATCGTGGTCGACACCGGCCCGTGGATCTTCGGCAAGGAGGTCCTCCTCCCGGCCGGCACGGTGACCCGTATCGATCCGGGGGAGGAGAAGATCTACGTGGACCGCACGAAGGAGCAGATCAAGAACGCTCCCGAGTTCGAGAAGGACAAGCACCTCGGCGACGCGGACTACCACCGGCAGGTCGGCGGCTACTACGACGGCCCCCGCGGCGTCTGAGCGCCTGAGCGCCTGAGCGCCTTCGCGCCTTCGCGCCGGACGCGCAGGGCCGCAGCGGCAGTCACCGGAGGGGGGGGGGGGGGGGGGGGGGGGGGGGGGGGGGGGCGCGCGGCGGGCGCGCCCCCCCCCCCCCCCCCCCCCCCCCCCCCCCCCCCCCCCCCCCCCCCCCCC
>NZ_JANFAK020000152.1 GCF_024721315.2 Streptomyces sp. Isolate_45 | reverse complement strand
GCGGTCACGGAGCGGCGGGCTTCCGCCGGCGGCGCGGGCGCGAAGGCGCTGCCGCCGGCGGGCCCCGTGCCGCCCTGCCCGCCGTGCCGGGCGGGTGCGCTGTCCATCGTCATCGGCTGATGCGCTCCTGGTTCGAGGGCCGGGGCCTGCCCAGCAGTTCGTGGTACAGGCCGGTGACCGCGTCCGCGGTCCGCCGCACGTCGAAGTCGGTCCGGGCGTGCTGCCGGGCCTGCTCCCCGAGTTCGGCGAGCAGCCGCGGTTCGGTGAGGAGCCGTCCCAGGGCCTTGGCCAGGGCCGTCGGGTCCTCCGGTGGCACCAGGCAGAGCCGTCCCTGGCCGGGGGGCAGGCTCTCCCGCGCACCGCTGACGTCGGAGACCAGGACCGGTCGGCCGCAGGCCATGGCTTCGAGCGGGGCGAGCGCCATTCCTTCCCACCGCGACGGCAGTACAACGAGATCGGCGGCCCGAAGCCACGGTCGGATGTCCGCGGCGGCCCCCGCGAAGAACACGCCGGGCGGTGCCGTACGGCGCAGCCGTTCGCCGTCGGGGCCGTCCCCGACCAACGCCAGCCGGGCTTCGGGAACGGCCCCGAGCAGCTCCGGCCAGGCCCGCAGCAGGATGTCCTGCCCCTTCTGCGGGCAGAGCCGGCCGACGCAGACGGCGAGCGGCCCGCCGCCCCGGAGCCCGTCGGGCAGCGGGAGCCCGGCGCGGGCCTCGGCCCGGTCCTGTTCCGGGTCGGGGCGACCGGGGCGGAAGTGGTCGAGGTCGACGCCGTTGCGGATCACCGACCAGCGGCCGGCGATGCCCTCGGACTCCCCCGCGCGGCGCTCGGATTCGCTGACGCAGAGCACCCGGTCGGCCCAGCGGGCGCCGAGGCGTTCCCAGCGCAGCGCGAGCGCGGCGGTGGCTCCGCCGACGGCGTCGAAGGACCAGGCGTGCGGCTGGAACACCGTGGGCAGGGAACCCCGTACGGCGAGCCGTCCGGCGAGGCCCGCCTTGGCGCTGTGGGCGTGCAGCAGGTCGGGGCGGACCCGGCGGACCAGCCGGGCGGCGCCGAGGACCTCGGCGGGCAGGCCGGGGCCGGGGGCCCGCCCGGCGCGCCAGGTGAGCACCTCGGCTCCGGCGTCCCGGGCGTCGTCGGCGAGCCGCCCGCCGCGCGGGCAGCCGACGACGACGCGCAGGCCGCCGGCGGCCTGTGCCCGTACGAGGTCGGTGACGACCCGGGCAACGCCGCCGTCCACGGGCTGCACGAGGTGCAGGACGGTGAAGGCGGATCCGGCGGGCGCACGTGAAGGCCGTGCTGGTGAAGGCTGTGCTGATGGTTGTGTCGGCACGTGGAGTGGACTCCTGCGTTCAGCGGCGCGCGTCTGTCTGAACGAAGAGCACACCGAGGAATTGACCCTGACTTTCGCCTGTGAACTTGAAACTCAGGCTGCGGGCACCACCGGACAACGCGGGGCTGAGGTCGAACACGTCCGCGTCATATCCGAGATTGTTAATATGTTCGGGCTGTCGCACGAACGAGGGACGTCCGAATTCCGTGATCGTGGAATTCATAACATCATTAAAAGGATTTTCTGCATCACTGAGGCTGATCCGGCGCCCACTGTCGGCGGTCACCGTGAGTGAGTCCCCCAGTGTCCCGCGGTCCCCGTCGTACGCGACCACCCCGGCCCGCCCCGCGGAGCCGGCCGCGGCGTCCAGCCCGGTGATCTCCACCGTCTCGCCGGCCGCCTCGCCGCCCCCTGCCGCCAACCCCTCGAAGCCGTCCCACAGCGAGATCCGGCGCAGCGGCTCCTGCGGGTGCTCGTAGGCGACCACCAGGGTCCACCCGCCCCAGGCGCCCACGTCCGAGTGCCCCATGGCGATGTTGAGCTGCGCGACGGTCCACAGACCCGCGCCGCCCTTGCGGACCAGCGGGGTCACGTCGGCCGAGGCCTGGTAGGCGTCGCTCCCGGCGTCGGTGCGGTGCCCGATCACGGTGTCGGCCAGGACCGCCTTGTAGGCGCCCCCGGGCTCGGCGACCAGCACCCGCCCGTTGTCCTGCGGCGGCTTCTGCTCGCCCACCCGCAGGTTCCCGCCCCAGTAGAGACGGGCGTACGAGACCTTCGCGCCCTGCGGGACCTTGAGCTCGGCGCGGGTGGAGTTGTAGGTGTCCGGGTCCTTGTCGACCTCGCTGTAGAACATCTCGAAGTCGCTGTTGACCCCGGCCGCGCCCCGCTTGACCTCGGCGCACGGCTCGGCCTGCGGAACCTCCTCCTTGCGGCAACTGATGCCCGAGTTCGAGGCCCGGACGAGCCCTCCGTGCTGGACGGCCTGATAACGCTGAGTGAAGGGAACCCGGGGCAATTCGCGCGGCCCGGCCGGTTCCGCCGCCTGCGCCGCGGGGGCGTTGGCGGAAAGTGCGAGGCAGGACAGCAGGCCGAGCGTGCCGAGGATTCTGCGGGGTGAACCCATGTCCCTGTCTCCATTTTCGATCAAGGGGACAAAACAGGAGTGAACTTTGTCAGAAATCAGGCTGGAAATCACGTCGGACTCGCTCGTACGGCCTTTTGGGCGACGGTACGCACCCTCGCGGTGGGCGGGTCGTTAAGGCCGCGCAGCACCGCGCGGCCGAAAAAGGGAAACCGCCGGGAAAGTCGCGGAAGTCGCGCCGGGCCTGCCCGTTCGCCCCTCCGGGAGCCGGCGCGGGAACGCCTGAACGTCAACCTTCCGATCCGAAACGTCGGCATCCGGGTGAATCGACGCAACCCGGGACGGGGCGGGGCCGTTGTTCCGTGTGCTCCAGTACCGGGCAATCCTGCAAAAAAGGGACGAAAATGATCAAGAAGTTTGTGGCTGGCGCAGCGGTTGCCGCCTCCGTCGTGGGTCTGGGTGCCGCGATGGCCCCGCAGGCGATGGCGATCGGGAACGACAACGGCATCAACACCGTCAACGGCAACGGCGCCTCGCAGATCTACGGCAACCAGGCCACGTACGGCAACATGAGCCCGCAGATGGCGCTCATCCAGGGCTCGTTCAACAAGCCCTGCATCGCCCTGCCCGCCAAGGCCAACGTGCAGTCGGTCCTCGCCCTGGTCAACGTCGGCGTCCAGGACATCCCGGTCCTGTCCAGCCCGCAGAACCAGCAGTGCACCGAGAACTCGACCCAGGCCAAGGGCGACGAGGCCCTCTCGCACATCCTGGACAACATCCCGATCCTCTCGGGCAACGTCTCCTCCGGCAGCTGACCCCCTCAGCCCCGCCCCGGCGAGGCCGTCGCACCCTCGGGTCGCGGCGGCCTCGCCGCGTATAGGACCCCTCGCGCAAGACCCATCGAATTCCGGAACGATTCATCCCGGAATTCGGCGCGCGAAACCCGGGGGCATCGGAGTGAATTGCCCGCCGGCCCCCCAAAATCTCCGGTTTCTTTTCCCGGAGCCGCTCGTTGTTATTTGTGCAGTGGATACGCCCCTGCGGGAAGGATCGAAATCAAATGACGTACAAGAAGGCAGTGGTGCTGGCCGCCGGCGCGCTGATGGCCGCCGGTGTCGCCTCCCCCGCCATGGCCGACTCGGGCGCCAAGGGTGTCGCCGCGGGCTCCCCCGGTGTCCTCTCCGGCAACCTGCTCCAGGTTCCGGTGCACATCCCGGTCAACGTCTGCGGCAACACCGTCGACGTCATCGGTGTGCTGAACCCGGCGTTCGGCAACACCTGCGTCAACGCCTGACGAAGCGCCTGCGCCCCGCGGGGGCGAACCTCCTCGGGGTGGCCCCGGAGTGCACGGCGGTGCACTCCGGGGCCACCTTCGATTCAGCACCGGCCCCAGCGCCGGTAGACAGGGAAGGACCCATGCGACAGGTACTGAGTCGACAGGTACTGGGCAAGGGGATGCTCACGGCGGCGGCCGCGTCCAGCCTGCTGTCGATCGCGACCGGCGCGGCCTACGCGCATCCCGGGTCGACGGCCGAGGCCTCGCATTCGCCGGGTGTGCTGTCCGGCAACAGCGTCTCGGTACCGATCACCTTCGCCCCGAACGTGTGCGGCAACAGCGTGGACGGGGGCGCGGCCCTCAACCCGGCGATGGGCAACACCTGCGCCACCACGACCGGCTCCGACGTCGACCACGACTACGAGCGCCACCTCAGCCCCGAGCACGCCGAGACCTTCGAGCGCTACCTCGACGAGCGCAGCCGCGGCCGGCACGCGCTGCCGTCCCAGCGCCACGAGGAGGAGCGCCGCTACGAGACCCCCCGCGAGCACCTCCCGCGGCACGCGGCGCCCCGCCACGAGGAGCCGTCCCACGACGGCGGCTACGGCGGCCCGGGCGAGGAGCGGCAGCCCGAGGAGGAGTGCGACGACCACCCCGCGGGGCCCCCGCCGCACGCCGAGCAGCCGGTCCCCCACCCGGCGCCGCCCGCCCCGCACCACCCCGCGCCCCTCCCGGAGCCGAAGCCGGAGCCCAAGCCGGAGCCGGCCGCCGAGTACCCGGCGCCGCTGCCCGCCCCGGCGCCCGTACCGGTGCCGGAGATCCCGCCGGTGCCCGAGCCGCAGCCCGTGCCGCTGCCGGCGCCGGAGCCCGTCCCGGTACCGGTCCAGGAGGTCCCGCAGCCGCAGCCCGGGCCGGAGGCCCAGCCGGAGCCGCAGCCCCACACGCTCCCGGCCCCGTTGCCCGCCCCCGCGCCGCCCGTCGGGCAGGAGCCCCCCTCCTCGCGGCCACCGCACGGCAGCCAGCCCGTGGAACTGCCCGCTCCGGCACCCGTCCCCGTACCGGAGCACGTACGTCCCGGCGACCAGCCCCCGGCCGCCCCCGACGGTGACGCCCCGGTGCCGCTGCCTCCCGTAGCGGCCCCGGCACCCGTCCCGGCCGCGGAGGTCCCCTCCGTCCCGGCGCCGCACGTCCCCGCCTCCCCCACGCCGGCCCACGCGGCGGCGCCGGAGCTGGCCGCGACCGGAGCCGGCCGGCCGGAGGCCGCGGCGGCCCTCGCCGCGGCCCTGATCCTGGGCGGCGCGATTCTGTACCGGAGGTCCCGCGTCTCCTGACCGGGAATGCCGGTAATCAGAAGAAATATCGGCCGGAGAATGCCTTGTCGGATTCTCCGGCCGTTGCCGTGCCCCGAAGCCCGGCGTTTCCGTAGCGGCCGGTAATCGTTAGCCAGGTCGAAAGCGGCGCGACGGTCGCCGCTGACGCCTCTGCCCACGAAAAGAAGAGGATTTCGAATAATGAAGCTCAAGCAGGTCGCCGCTGTTCTCGTCGGCTCCGTCGCCGCCCTCGGCGCCGCGACCCCCGCCTTCGCCACCGAGACCCCGGCGTCGATGCCCCCCATGAGCGCGACGAGCGGACTGTCCGACGCGCTGAACGCCGTCGGCCCCGTCACCGAGGCGCTCCCCCAGACGGTGGGCAACGGACTCGCCGAGCAGGGCCAGAGCGTCGACAAGGTGTTCGGCACCGTCCAGAAGGTCAACGAGGCCCGCAACAACCTCCCGGGCCAGGTGCTGGAGGTCGCGAACCTCGCCCCCCAGGCGTCCCCGGAACTCCTCGGCGGTGTGAAGCTCAACGGCGGCGCGCACTGAACTACCGCCGACATGACTGTGGGCGCCACCGGCGAGGCCGGGGGCGCCCACAGTCATGTGCGCAGACTGCGACGAACGTCAGTCGTTGACGCAGACGTTGCCGAACGCCGGGTTCAGCAGGCCGATCACGTTGACGGAGTTGCCGCAGACGTTGACCGGGACGTGGACCGGAACCTGAGCCAGGTTGCCCGAGAGGACACCGGGGGAACCCACGGCCGCGCCCTCGGCCGACGAGTCGGCGACGGCGGAGCCGGCGGCACCGGCCGCGGCGAGACCAGCGGTGGCCAGGACCAGGGCGGCCTTCTTGGCAGCAGCAGAGTTCATGGGAAGTGCACCTTCTGTTCGATGTCCTGCCCCGATGCCGGGGCTCACACCGAGCGAAACGGTCCACCGTCCCGGACGACACGGCTGCCGAACGGATCAGACCTGTTCAGCCCAATAGTCGTAACTGCTAGTGGATCGGAATGTCGGGGATCGCCGGAATCTCCGGGATCGCGGGGACGAGGCCGTTCGCCGGGGGGACGGCCGGGTTGGCCACGGGCAGCTGCGGGATCTGCACGGGCGGGAGGTTCGGGGCCGCGGGGAGGTTCGGGATCGCGGGGATCGCCGGGAGGGCGGGCAGGGTCGGCAGCTTGATCTCCGGCAGGGTCACGCCGGGCAGCAGCGCCTGGAGCGACTTGAGGAGGTCGGCCAGGGTCGTGCCGATGCCGGCCAGGAGGTCGTCGATCGGGCCGGCCGCCGCACGCGACTCCAGCGCTTCGAGGCCGTCGATCTGCTCCTGGACGGCCTCCACCTTCTTCGTGAGGGCGGCCGCGCCCTCGCCGTCCGCGGCGACCGCGGGGGCGACCGCGCCGGACAGTATGACGACCGCGAGGGCCGACGGGACAAGGACGCGGAAGCGGGACGGCTTGGTGCGCATGGGGGTTCCTTCTGATGTGGTCGCTCAGAAACGGACCCGAGCGATCCGCTTCCTTACCCACCGTGCGAACACCTCGTACGGACCGCAACCGGACGGCCGACGGCGGAGTGGACCCGGTGGGTGCGTACGGGCTTCGCGCACGCGTCCGGAGCCGCCTCACCCGCTCCGGCGAAAAGCGCCGCGCGAACGGGCCGTTTGAGTGAAGGAGCGGAACCAACCCCGCCGGCGGCAGTTGACCAGGGAGCTCCACCAACGGGCACTCGTGCGACAAAAGGACCAATGATGCTCAAGAAGATCATGACTGCTGCCGCGGTCTCCGCCGTTGCCGTCGGCGCCGGCGCTGCGGCCGCGGCTCCGGCCATGGCCATCGGCAACGACAACGGGGTCAACACCGTCAACGGCAACGGCGCCTCGCAGATCTACGGCAACCAGAAGACCCACGGCGACCAGAGCCCGCAGCTCGGCCTGGTCCAGGGCACGCTCAACAAGCCCTGCATCGGTCTGCCGGCGAAGGTCAACGCCCAGTCGATCCTGGCCCTGATCAACGTGGGCGTCCAGGACATCAACGTCCTGTCCAACCCGCAGAACCAGCAGTGCGCCGAGAACTCGACCCAGGCCAAGGGCGACGAGCCGCTCTCGCACATCCTCAGCAACATCCCGGTCCTCTCGGGCAACGGCTCCATCGGCAGCTGATCCCCGCCTCCTCCTGCCGGGCCCACGACGCCCGCGGAGCAGAGGACGCCCCGCTCACGACCCGGGAGCGGGGGGAGCCCCGGCAGCTTGTGGCTGCCGGGGCTCCCGTGCGTGGTGGGGCGGGTCCGTCAGCCGGTCCAGAAGTCCCACCACCGGGTCAGGACCAGCATGGCGATCACCCCGATGTGCAGGGCGGGCGGCGCCCAGCCGAACTCGGCGAAGAAGACCCGTACCGGTGCGGGCGCGGGCAGGTGGCCGGCGCGGACGTTGTGCGCGGTGACGGCCCAGAACATCAGCAGCGTCGCCACCCAGGCCAGGCTGCACCACAGGCAGAGGGCGTTGATCTCGTACAGCGACTGGACCATCAGCCAGGCGCAGAATCCGGTGCCGAAGAGGGTGCCGGCGTTCAGTCCCAGCCAGAACCAGCCGCGGTGTCGGGCCCCGGCGAGCAGACCGGCGCCCACGCAGACCACGACGGCGTAGCCGACCAGACCCAACATCGGGTTGGGGAAGCCGAAGACCGCCGCCTGGTCGCTCTTCATGACGCTGCCGCAGGAGACCACGGGGTTGAGGCTGCAGGCGGGCTTGAAGTCCGGGTCCTCCAACAGGAGGAACTTGTCCAGGGTGATGACCCAGGAGGCCAGCAGCCCCGCCGCCCCGGTGAGCACCAGCAGCCATGGCAGCCCCTTCGGGGCCGGTGCGGGTTCGTCCTCGTGTCGACCGCCGGGCAGTCCCTGCTGACGGGGAACGCCCACTGTATTCGTTGCCATGTCACCCATAGTCCCCCGCAGTTGCACAGAGCGGACCTAATCATGCCTATACAGCCGGAAGTTGACCTGAAGGTGTGGCGGGAACCCCTGATGCTTCCCGGACGTTTTACCGAACCCCGGACGTGATGCCAGAACCAGGGGCTACTTTGAGCGTCTGCGAAGTGACAACCTGCGACGGCCTGGAGACCCACCTTGAGCGATCCGTACGAGACAACCGAGGCGCACCTCGACCGACTCCTCGGCCGCGCACTCAACTCCTTCGACCTGCCGGACCCGCTGGTCGAGCGCCTGGGCACCGCGCTCGCCCACAGCTCTTCGCTGTACACCACCCACCACAGCCCGGCGGCGGGGCTCTGGCGGGAGACGCACCGGCACACCTACCTGCTGGCGGACGGCGGTTCGGCGTCCCTGTGGGAGCTGGCCTACCGGCTGAAGGGTGACCGCGGCACCCGCTGCGAGGTGTTCGCGAGCAAGGCCGAGCTCGGCCTCGCGGTGACGGGGTTGTTCGGCGAGGCGCCCGCGGAGGCGGTGCCGGATCCGTCGCGGGCGGGCGGCCCCGACGGTGACGTGGAGTCCGATCTCTCCATGTTGAGCGCGCTGTTCGCGACATCGGCGCCGGAGGAGCGGCACCGGGAGTACGCCATGGAGGAGTCCGCGGACCACGCCCGCCGGGTGCTGCGGCGTGCGGAGAACCCCGACCGCCCCGGCGAGGCGGTGGCGGAGCGGCTGCGGTCGGCGTACGCCCACCGGATCACGCAGGCCTTCGGAGGCCGCCAGTGCCTCGCGGACGGGCGGGACGCGGGGTTCAGCCTGTACGAGCACGCGTTCGTGCTGCTGGACGGCGACGAGTTCAGCCTGTGGGAGGTCGAGCACACGGCCACGCCGGACGGTCGGCACATGTGCGAGGTCTACGGGAGCGAGGCCGCCGCGCGCGGGGCGATGGAGGTTCGCGCGCGGGTGAGGTGACGCCCCCGCCCGGACGGTGGGGGCCGGTTCAGGGCGTGGCGGATCCCGTCAGCTGGAGGTCCAGGGGCGGGTCCGCGGTGACGTGGACCTCCGCGGGGCGGAGGTCGGCGGGTGTGGGCATGGCGCTGCCGGGGAGTTGTACGGCCGCCGCCCCGTGGGCCAGGGCGGAGGCGAGGGCGGCGGGGCCGGTGCCGCCCGCGATGAGGAACCCGGCCAGGGTCGCGTCGCCGGCGCCGACGTCGCTGCGGACGGCGGTGACGGGCGCGGTGCCGTGGAAGGTGCCCTCCGCGCAGACGAGGAGCTGACCGTCGGCGCCCAGGGAGGCCAGGACGGATCCGGCGCCGAGCGAGCGGAGTTCCTCGGCGGCCTTGACGACGTCGCCGAGGGTGGGCAGGGGGCGGCCGACGGCTTCGGCCAGTTCCGCCGCGTTGGGCTTGATCACGTCGGGGCGGGCGGGGAGCGCCGCCAGGAGCGCGGGGCCCGAGGTGTCGAGGGCGACGCGGGCTCCGCCCTCGTGGGCCCGGGTGACCAGTTCGGCGTACCAGCCGGGGCCGGGGCCGCCGGGCAGGCTGCCGCAGCAGGCGATCCAGTCGGCGTCGGCGGAGCAGGCGCGGACCGTTTCCAGGAGCAGGGACGATTCCTCGGGCAGCAGCTCCGGGCCGGGCGCGTTGATCTTCGTGAGGGTGCCGTCCGGTTCGGCGACCGAGATGTTCGAGCGTGTTTGGCCGGCGATCGAGACCGCGGTGACGTCCACGCCCTGGGCGCCGAGCAGTTCGGCGAGCAGTATGCCGGGGGTGCCGCCGAGGGGGAGGACCGCCGTCGTGGGGACGCCGGCGGCGGCGACGGCGCGCGACACGTTGACGCCCTTGCCGCCCGGGTCGACCCGGTCGCCGGTGGCGCGCAGGACCGTACCGCGCTCCAGCGAGGGGACCTCGTACGTCCGGTCCAGGGAGGGGTTGGGGGTGACGGTGACGATCATACGAGTTCGACTTCCGTACCGGCGGCTTCGATCGCCGCCTTGTGGGCCGGGGCGAGCCCGGTGTCGGTGATGAGGAGGTCCACGTCCGCGAAGGTGCCGAAGCGGGCGAAGTGTTCCTGGCCGGCCTTCGCGGAATCGGCCAGCAGGACGACCCGGCGGGCGGCGGCGATGGCGGCCCGCTTGACCGCGCCCTCGGCCAGGTCGGGCGTGGTCAGACCGGCTTCGGGGGTGAAGCCGTTCGTCGCGAGGAAGAGGACGTCGGCGCGGATCTCGGCGTAGGCGCGCAGCGCCCAGGCGTCGACGGCGGCCCGGGTGCGGTGCCGGACGCGGCCTCCGACGAGGTGCAGGTCGACGCCGGCGTGGTCGGCGAGCCGGGCGGCGACGGGCAGGGCGTGGGTGACGACGGTGAGCGCTTGGTCGACGGGGATGCGCGCGGCGAGCCGGGCGACGGTGCTGCCGGCGTCGAGGATGATGCCGGCGCCGTCGGGGATCCGCTGGAGGGCGGCGGCGGCGATGCGGTCCTTCTCCTCGGCGGCGGTGGCCTCGCGCTCGGTGAGGTCGGGCTCGAAGTCGAGGCGGCCGGAGGGAATGGCCCCGCCGTGGACGCGGCGGATCAGGCCCGCCCGGTCGAGGGCCGTCAGGTCGCGGCGTACGGTCTCGGCGGTGACCTGGAAGCGTTCGGCCAGGGAGAGCACGTCGACGCGGCCCGCTTCGCGGGCCAGGCGCAGGATCTCCTGCTGTCGCTCGGGTGCGTACATGTGGCTTTGCGTCCGTCCTGTGCCCGCTTGGGTGGCTTCCTCCCCACCGTACGCCGCCGGATCCATGGAAGCAAAGCAAAACGGACATGCCCGCCGTGGAGGGGCGGGCATGTCCGTGCGGTTCGCGCAGACGCCGTGCGGGCCGCGCGGGGCCCTCGGGCGGTGGGGCCTCAGGCCGCGGCGACCTTCTCCGGGGACGGGTCGGCCTGCTCGACCGCGCCCTCGCGCTCACCCATCGGCACCTGCTTGCGCGGCAGCATGAACATCACCGCGAAGATCACGACGAGGACCGCCACGACCCACCACAGTGCGCCGCGGAAGGCCTCGACGTACGGGGCGCCGTAGACCCGGTCGTCGTCGATGAGCCCGAAGAAGACGACGGAGGTCAGGCCGAGGCCCAGGGCGTTGCCCATCTGGCCGGTGGTGTTGATGAGGCCGGAGGCCGATCCGGCGTGCTCGCGCGGGACCTGGGACAGGACGGTGTCGGTCAGCGGGGCCACGATCAGGCCCATGCCGATGCCCATGACCACCAGCGGGGCGGCCATCTGCCAGGAGGCGATCCCCATGCCGTAGTGCTCGGACTCCCAGATGTAGAGGAGCAGGCCCGCGGCCATGGTCAGCGCGCCGGCCTGGAGCACCTTGCGGCCGAAGCGCGGTACGAGCTTCTGGACGGAGATGCCCGCGGCGGCCGAGACGGCCAGGGAGAACGGGATGCCGGTGGTGCCGGCCCGCAGGGCGCTCCAGCCGAGGCCCATCTGCATGTACAGGGTCCAGACGAGGAAGAAGATGCCCGTCGCGATGCCGAAGGTCAGCTGGACCGCGATGCCGCCCGCGAAGCTCTTGACCTTGAAGAGGGAGAGCTCGACCAACGGCGAGCCGTCCTTCTTGATCTTGTACTTCTCGTAGGCGATGAAGCCGACGAAGAGGAAGGGCACCGCGCCCATGCACAGGAAGCCCCACAGCGGCCAGTCGTTCTCCCGGCCGTGGGTGAGCGGGAAGATCAGCATGACCAGGCCGACGGTGGCGAGGATGACGCCGACCAGGTCCAGGCGCAGGGCCTGGGGCGCCTTGGACTCGGTGATGAACTTGCGGCCCAGGATCACGCCGGCGATGCCGACGGGCAGGTTGATCAGGAAGATCGGGCGCCATTCCAGGCCGAAGAGGTTCCACTGGGTGAGCAGCGCGCCGAGCATCGGGCCCGAGACGGCGCCGAGGCCGACGATCGCGCCGAACATGCCGAAGACCTTGCCGCGCTCGTGCGGCGGGAAGGTGACGTGGATGATCGCCAGCACCTGCGGGACCATCAGCGCCGCCATCGCGCCCTGGAGGATGCGGGAGACGACGAGCATGGACGGGTTGGCGGCGATGCCGCAGAGCAGCGAGGCGGCGGTGAAGCCGGCGATCCCGAGGAGGAAGAGGCGCTTGCGGCCGTAGATGTCACCGAGACGGCCTCCGGTGATCAGGCCGGCGGCGAAGGCGAGGGCGTACCCGGCGGTGATCCACTGGATCGCGCTGGTGGAGGCGCCGAAGCCCTCGCGCATGCTGGGTATCGCGATGTTGACGATCGTGACGTCGACCAGGTCCATGAAGGCCGCGGTCATCACGATGGCGAGCGCCAGCCAGCGGCGGCGGTCGCCGGGCGACGCGGCGCCCTCCTCGGCGGTGCCCGGCGCGGACGCCGGATCCGGTGCAGATGCGGTGGGCGCGTTCCGCTCTTCTCGTACGGGCCCGTTCTTTCTTTCGGGCGATGTCTGGGACGTCTCGGTGCTCATGGAGAGAAACCTAGACGGGATATAGGTCAGATGGTGTCCTATTTCGATGGCAGCCTTGGGCCATGAACGACACCCCGGCCCGGCTGCTCACCCTGCTGTCCCTGCTGCAGACCCCGCGCGAATGGCCGGGCAGCGAACTCGCCGAGCGGCTGCGCGTGAGCGCGCGGACGATCCGGCGGGACATCGACCGGCTGCGGGACCTCGGATACCCGGTGGAGGCCTCGCTGGGCGCGGAGGGCGGGTACCGGTTGGTGGCGGGGGCGGCGATGCCGCCGCTGCTGCTGGACGACGAGGAGGCGGTGGCGATCGCCGTCGGGCTGCGGGCGGGGGCCGGGCACGCGATCGAGGGGGTCGAGGAGGCCTCCGTGCGGGCCCTGGCGAAGCTGGAGCAGGTGCTGCCCTCCCGGCTGCGGCACCGGGTGGGCGCGCTCCAGTCGGCGACGGTCGCGGTGACCCGCGGGGACGGTGCCAGCGTGGATCCGCGGACGCTGACGACGATGGCCGCGTCGATCGCGGGGGTGGAACGGCTGCGGTTCGCGTACCGGGCGCGGGACGGGGCGGACAGTCGGCGGCAGGTGGAGCCGTACCGGTTGGTGAGCACGGGGAGCCGCTGGTACCTGGTGGCCTTCGACCTGGAGCGGGAGGACTGGCGGACGTTCCGGGTGGACCGGGTCAGCGAGCCCTTCGCGACGGGGGCCCGGTTCGCGCCGCGGGAGCTGCCGATGGAGGCGGCCGAGTTCGTCCGGCGCGGGCTGCGCGGCGGGGAGCGGTACGGGGTCGACGTGTCCTTCGCGGTGGCCCCGGAGGAGTTGCCGGGCTGGCTGCGGGAGTCGGCGCGGGCGGAGGCGGGCGGCGCCCGGGTGCGCTTCGAGAGCGCGGAGACCCCGGAGTGGCTGGCGGCCCGACTGGCGCTGACGGGAATCCCGTTCACGGTGCTGGCCCCGGAGTTCCTGTCGGCGGCCGCCCGGACGCTCGCCGGCCGCCTGACGGGAGCGGCGGGCGCGTCCTGATCGGGCCGTACCGGCGTACGGGCACGGGCGCGGACACGAGGGAGCCCCGGCACCTGGGGGGGGTAGGTGCCGGGGCTCGTCAGGGGGGCGGCACCGGGCCGGTCGGGTCGTGGTCAGGCCACGGCGTCGAAGCCGGTGTCGCGGGCCATCCGCTTCAGTTCGAGGAGCGCGTGCTTCTCGATCTGCCGGATCCGCTCGCGGGTCAGACCGTGCTGCTTGCCGACCTCGGTCAGGGTCCGCTCGCGGCCGTCCTCGATGCCGTACCGCATCTTGATGATGGACGCGGTGCGCTGGTCCAGCTTGCCGAGGAGGTCCTCCAGCTCCTCGCTGCGCAGCAGCGAGAGGACGGACTGCTCGGGCGAGATCGCCGAGGTGTCCTCCAGCAGGTCGCCGAACTGGGTGTCGCCCTCGTCGTCCACCGACATGTTCAGGCTGACCGGGTCGCGCGCCCAGTCCAGGACGTCGCCGACGCGCTTCTCTGTGGAGTCGAGCTCGGCGGCGATCTCCGCGTGCTCCGGGTCGCGGCCGTTCTCGCGGTTGAACTCGCGCTGCACCCGGCGGATCCGGCCGAGCTCCTCGACCAGGTGGACGGGGAGGCGGATGGTGCGGGACTGGTCGGCGATGGACCGGGTGATGGCCTGCCGGATCCACCACGTGGCGTACGTGGAGAACTTGAAGCCCTTGGCGTAGTCGAACTTCTCGACGGCGCGGACCAGGCCGGCGTTGCCCTCCTGGATCAGGTCGAGGAGGGGAAGCCCGCTGCGCGGGTAGCGGCGGGCGACGGCCACCACCAGACGGAGGTTGGACCGGATGAAGACTTCCTTGGCGCGCTCGCCCTCGGCGGCCAGGGCTTCCAGCTCCTCGCGCGCCGGGGTGTCCCCCGCGCGCTCTATCGCACCGTCGAGGATCTGCTGGGCGTACACGCCCGCCTCGATGATCTGCGAGAGCTCCACTTCCTTGGCGGCGTCGAGCAGCGGGGTGCGCGCGATCTCGTCCAGGTACATGCCGACCAGGTCACGATCGGCGATCTCCCCGCCCACGGCGCGGGCGCTGCTCGTGGACTGACGACGGGCGACGGCGCGGGTTGCCATGCGTGCTCCCTTGCGATGCGATGATTCGGTCGCGGTGCGGCTGGAGGACGGCCCGGAGCGGCGAGCGCTGCGGCGGTACGTCCTTCGGACACTCTCCCGAGTGCCCGCTTCCGATGGAAACAACGACTGGAATCGGGACAGAATTCCCACGCCGCTCCCTCTTTTCCGAGATCTTGCAGTATCCTGCCCCGCCATCACCCGGTCACGGAGGGGCGCGGAATGCCGCAAGAAATCGAAGGAGTGCAGGTCAGGCCTGGAACCGAGGCGGACCTCACAGCCCTCACGGAGTTGTACAACCACTACGTCCGTGAGACTGCCGTCACATTCGACACGGTGCCCTTCAGCCCGGAACAGCGCCGCCCGTGGCTGCACTCCCACCCTGAAGACGGGCCCCACCGCCTTCTGGTTGCCTGGACAGGCGACCGAATAGCCGGATACGCGACAAGCAGTGCGTTCCGTCCGAAACCGGCGTACGCGAGTTCGGTGGAGGTCAGCGTGTACCTGGCCCCGCACGCGGTGGGCCGCGGCATCGGCGGCGCGCTCTACACGGCCCTTTTCGAGGCGCTCGCCGGCGAACCCGTGCACCGGGCGTTCGCGGGCGTCGCCCTGCCGAACGAGGCCTCGGTGCGCCTGCACGAGCGCTTCGGCTTCCGCCCGGTCGGGGAGTTCACCGAGGCGGGCTGGAAGTTCGACCGCTTCTGGGACGTCCGCTGGTACGAGAAGCCCCTGGGCGGGGCCGCCGGAGCCCCCTCCCGGGGCCCGTCGTCGAACGACAGGCCCTAGCCGAACTGGAGGGAGCGCTTGGAGAGGCCCATCCAGAAGCCGTCCACCGGGGTCCGCTGGGCGCCGCCGAGGTCGCCCTCGGCGGCGCCGAGGGTGACGAACAGCGGGGCGAAGTGCTCGGTCCGGGGGTGTGCCAGGCGGCCCGCGGGGGACTTGACCTCGAAGTCGAGCAGGGCGTCCACGTCGGCGGCGGCGAGGGCCTCGCGGCCCCAGTCGTCGAACTCGGCGGACCAGCCGGGCACCCCGGGGCCGGTGTGCCGAAGCGCCGCGAGGTTGTGCGTGAAGAACCCGCTGCCGACGATGAGCACGCCCTCGTCGCGCAGCGGGGCGAGCCGGCGGCCGATGTCCATCAGGCGGGCCGGGTCGAGGGTCGGCAGGGAGATCTGCAGGACCGGTATGTCGGCGTCGGGGTACATCTCGACGAGGGGGACGTACGCGCCGTGGTCGAGGCCCCGGTCGGGCATGTCCTGGACGGGGGTGCCGGGGGTCCGCAGGAGGGAGCGGACCGAGGCGGCGAGTTCCGGCGCGCCGGGGGCCCCGTACCGCACGGCGTAGTAGTGCTCGGGGAAGCCCCAGAAGTCGTACACGAGGGGGACGGGCCCGGTGGCGCCCAGCGCCAGGGGGGCCTCCTCCCAGTGCGCGGAGACCATCAGGATCGCGCGGGGTCGGGGCAGCGCCGCCGACCAGGCGGCGAGCTCGCCGGGCCAGACGGGGTCGTCGGCGAGCGGCGGGGCGCCGTGGCTCAGGTACAGCGCCGGCATGCGGGTGGGGGCGGGCGCGGGCGCGGGTACGGAGGTCATCGGGCGCTCCTCGATGCTCGGGAGTTCGGTACGGGTGGGTGCCGGGCGCGCCGCCGGGGGCGCCGGCAGGGGGTCGTGGACACAGCTGTCCCCGGGCTGCCGTCGGGCCGCCGGGGCTGCCCCACAAAGACTAACCCCGCTTCGTTCAAATTTGAACGAAGCGGGGTGATCAGTCATTCCCGCACCGGGATCCCCGTCAGTGGGCGATCACCGGGATCTTGAACTCGGCGTCCTCGGAGTCGGAACCCGGGCCGCCGGCCGCCGGTGCGCCCGCGCCGGGTCGGCCCGTGGTGATCAGGGCGAACGCGATGGTCGCGCTGATCACGAGGATGCCGACGGCCCACCAGATCGCGGAGGAGTAGCCCTCGACCATCGCCTTGGCCTGCGCCAGCTGCCCGGCGGGCCCGCCCGCCGCGACCTCGGCCGCGTGGTCGGTCAGGTACGCGGTCGTCGCGGAGGCGGCGATCGTGTTCAGCAGGGCGGTACCGATCGCGCCGCCGACCTGCTGCGAGGTGTTCACCATGGCCGAGGCCACGCCGGCGTCGGCCGGGTTCACCCCGTGCGTGGCCAGCGACATGGCCGGCATGAACGCGGTGCCCATGCCGAGGCCCAGCAGCAGCTGCGCCGGCAGGATCAGCGCCGGGTAGGAGGAGCCGACCTCCAGCTGGGTCAGCAGCAGCATGCCGGTCGCGGCGACGAGGAAGCCCGGACCCATGAGCAGGCGGGGCGGCACGCGGGTCATCAGGCGGGCGCCGATCTGGGTGGAGCCCGTGATCATGCCCGCGATCATCGGCAGGAAGGCGAAGCCGGTCTTGACGGGCGAGAAGCCCTTCACGACCTGGAGGTAGTAGGTGAGGAACAGGAACAGGCCGAACATCGAGATGACGGCCAGGCCGAGGGAGAGGTAGACGCCGCCGCGGTTGCGCTCCAGCAGGACGCGCAGGGGCAGCAGCGGGGACTTCACCTTCGACTCGACGTACACGAAGGCCAGCAGCAGGACCGCGGAGGCGACGAACAGGCCGATGGTGAGCGGGTCCGACCAGCCCTCGGACTCGGCGCGGGTGAAGCCGTACACGAGCGAGACGAGACCGACCGTCGAGAGGAGCACGCCGGGGACGTCGAGCTTCGCGGGGTTGCGGGAGCCGGCCGGCTCGCGGATGACCATCCAGGCACCGACGGCGGCGACGACCGCGAAGGGGATGTTGACGAAGAACGTCCAGCGCCAGTTCAGGTACTCGGTGAGGAAGCCGCCGAGGATCAGGCCGACGGCGCCGCCGCCGCCCGCGATGGCACCGTAGATGCCGAAGGCCTTGGCCCGCTCCTTGGCGTCGGTGAAGCTGACGGCCAGCAGGGAGAGCGCGGCCGGTGCCAGCAGGGCGCCGAACGCACCCTGGAGGGCGCGGGCACCGAGCATCATCGCCTCGCTGTTGGCGGCGCCGCCGAGCGCGGAGGCCAGGGCGAAGCCGGCGAGGCCGACGACGAAGGCGTTCTTACGTCCCCACTTGTCGGCGATGCGGCCACCGAAGAGCAGCAGCCCGCCGAAGGCGAGCGCGTACGCGGTGATGACCCACTGGCGGTTTCCGTCCGAGATGCCCAGGTCGGTCTGGGCGGACGGGAGCGCGATGTTCACGATGGTCGCGTCGAGGACGACCATCAGCTGCGCCAGGGCTATGAAGACGAGGGCCTTCCAACGATTGGGGTCGGCGGCGACCGGCGGGGCGGCCGCGGCTGTTTTTGACATGGGGGTACCTACTTCACTGTGCGGAATGACTGAAAGAAGCTAGTTGATGAGGGTTTGCCGCGTCATGTGGTTTTACGTCTGAGGTCCCGCAAGGAGGCCGCGACACCGGGCAGTTCGGAGCGGGCCGGGGCGCGCAGCCCGTCGAGGAAGAGCTGGAGGTGGCGGTGCGCGTACCCGTCCATGTCCGGGCAGCCCGTACCGGGGAGGGGGCGGCTCAGCTGGGACAGGGCGACCATCAGGTCACCGACGCCGATGTCGGTGCGGACGAGTCCGCCGTCCTGTCCGGCGGCCACGAGGGCTTCCACGGCCTCCTCCAACGCGGTGCGGGACGCGATCAGTTCGGGGTGCTCCGGGTCGAAGCCGGCGGCGAGCATCGGGCACAGGGCGCCGATGCGTTCGTCGGCCGCCGCGTGCGCGAAGCGGCAGAGCGCGGTGAAGGGGTCGGGTTCCTGCGCGAGCGCGTCCTCCGCCAGGGCGGCGACGCGGCCCGTCACGTAGAGCACGACGTGGTGGACGAGGGTGGAGCGGTCCGGGAAGTGCCGGTAGAGGGTGGCGTTGCCGACGCCGGCGCGGCGGGCGATCTCGTCGAGCGGCGCGTCCGAGCCGAACTCCACCAGCATCTCGCGGGCCGCGACCAGGATGCGCTCCCGGTTGCGCACGGCGTCCGCGCGCGGCTTCGACACCCGGGCGGGGACGGCGGCCGACTCCGGGGTCGCCGGCGCGACCGCCGCCGGGGGGGGGGGGGTTTTTGTATATCAAAAATC
>NZ_JANFAK020000151.1 GCF_024721315.2 Streptomyces sp. Isolate_45 | reverse complement strand
CCGGCGTGCCGCCCGGCGCCCTGCCCCGCAAGGCCTCACCGGCCGCTGCCGCCGCCGGGAAGCCGGCCGTCGGGGCCCGCGTCGACGCCCTGCTGGACCAGCTCACCCTCGACGAGAAGACGGCCCTGCTGCACGGCGGCGAGGACCCGGACCCGGAGGCGGACCCGGACCCTCGGGGCCGCGCCGGTTACGTGGCGGGCGTACCGCGCCTGGGCATTCCCGCGCTGCGGCTCGCCGACGGGCCCGCCGGGATCGGCGTCGGGAAGCCCGCCACCGCGCTGCCCGCCCCCGTCATGCTCGCTTCGGCCTTCGACCCCGCGCTGGCCCGCGAGTACGGGCAGGTCCTCGGCCGCGAGGGTCGCGCGCTCGGCCGGGACGTCCTGCTCGGGCCGAGGGCCAACCTGATCCGCACCCCCTACGCGGGCCGCAACTTCGAGGCCTTCGCCGAGGACCCGCGGCTGACCGCCGACATCGTGGGCCAGGTCGTGCGGGGTATCCAGGACGAGGGGCTGATCGCCGCCGTCAGGCACTTCGCCCTCGACGACCAGGAGGACGGCCGCGACACCGTCGACGTCAGCGTCGGCGAGCAGACCCTCCACGAGACGGCTCTACGGGGCTTCGAAGCGGCCGTGGCCGCCGGGGCGGGCGCCGTGACGGGCGCCCGGTACAAGATCAACGGTGTCCACGCCTGCGAGAGCGGCCCCCTGCTCGACGAAGTGCTGCGCGGCCGCTGGGGGTTCGACGGATGGGTGCTGTCCGACCCGGACGCCCTCCACAGCACCGTCGCCTCGATCACCGCCGGCCTCGACATGGAGATGCCCGGCGGCACCCACTTCGGCGGCCCGCTGCGCGAGGCCGTGCACGGCGGCTCCGTTCCGCAGGAGGCCGTGGATCTGGCCGTACGCCGCGTCCTGACCACCCTCGACCGGTTCGGCCTGCTCACGGACCGTCCCCCGGCCCGGCCCGCCCGCAACGCGGCCGCCGGGGCCCGGACGGCCCGCAAGGTGGCCACCGCCGGGGCGGTGCTGCTGCGCAACGAGCGCGGCACCCTGCCCCTGGCCGGCGCCGCGGCCCGCTCCATCGCGGTCATCGGCCCCACCGGTCGGGTCCCCCTCGTCGCCGGCGGCAGCGCGCGCGTGGTCACGGACGGGCTCCTCTCCCCGCTCACCGCCCTCACACGGCGCGCGGGCAAGGGGGCCACCGTTCGTCACGCCCTCGGTGAGGACCCGTACGGCAGGGCGCTGCCGCCCGGTCTGCTGGCCCCGCCCGCCGCGCTCGACGACCGGCGGGTGGAGGCCGGTCGGTCCTGGAGCCACGAGGGGAGGTTCACGTTGGCCGCCGACGACGAGTGGACCCTGCTCGTCCACCACACCGGGAAACGGCCGTCCGTCCGGCTCGACGGGGAGGAGATGTTCCCCACCGGGCCGGGGGCGACCGAGCGGGAATCGGGGGCCCTGCTGGGTCGCGCGCCCGACGGGCTGTACGTGGGGCGGCGCACGCTCGCCCTGAAGGCGGGCGTCCACCGGCTCGCCGTCACCGCCGAGGGCGGCGCCGGCGGGCAGCGGTTCCGCCTGCGGCACACGACCCGGGCGACGCGGGCCGCCGACGTCGCCGAGGCCGTGAAGGTCGCCCGGGCGGCGCACAGCGTGGTGCTGTTCGCGTACGAGGACGCCGCCGAGGGGCACGACCGGACCTCGCTGGGGCTGCCCGGCGGGCAGGAGGCGCTGATCGGGGCGGTGACCGCGGCCAACCCGCGCACGACGGTCGTGCTCAACACGTCCTCGTGCACGACCATGCCCTGGATCGCCCGTACGGGTGCGGTCCTCCAGATGTACTACCCGGGCCAGGAGGGCGCGGGCGCGACGGCCGACCTCCTCTTCGGGGACGTGGACCCGGGAGGCCGACTGACCCAGACCTTTCCCGCGGACGAGCGGACGACCCCGGTCGCCGGGGACCTCCTGCGCTACCCCGGGGTGGGCGGCCGACAGGAGTACAGCGAGGGCGTGCACGTCGGCCACCGCTGGTACGACGAGCGCGGGGCGACCCCGCTGTTCCCCTTCGGGCACGGGCTCTCGTACACGACCTGGGCCTACGAGAAGCTGACCGTACGGCCCGAACGCGGCGGCCTGCGCGCCGAGTTCACCGTACGCAACACCGGCCGCCGCAAGGGCACCGAGGTCGCGCAGGTCTACGTCGGGCCCTCGGAGCGACTCGCGCTCGACCAGCCGGTGCGGGTGCTCGCCGGCTACCGGCGGCTCACCCTGGCGCCGGGGGAGTCCCGGCTGGTCACCGTGGACATCGACGCGAGGACGCTGTCGTCCTGGGACGCGGAGCGGCGGGCCTGGGTGCCCGGTACCGGTCGCCGGGAGGTCTTCGTCGGCCGGTCGTCCCGCGAGTTGACCTTGCGGGCGAAGGCGGTCGTGGGGAGCCGATAGGCTGCCCCGTCCGGCGCGTCACGGGAGCCCGCCGGCGAGAACTCGGGAGGACCCACCGGTGCACATCCAGGAATGGCTGGAGACGATTCCGCCGATCAGCGTCTATCTCCTGGTGGGTCTGGTCATCGGGCTGGAGAGCCTGGGCATCCCCCTGCCCGGAGAGATCATCCTGGTCAGCTCGGCCCTGCTGGCCTCCCAGCACGGGGAGATCGACCCGGTGGTCCTGGGTCTGTGCGCGATCGCGGGCGCGATCATCGGCGACTCGATCGGCTACGCGATCGGTCGGCGCGGGGGCAAGCCGCTGTTGGAGAAACTGGGGCGGCGCTTCCCCAAGCACTTCGGGCCCGAGCACGTGGCCCTCGCGGAGCGCTCCTTCGACAAGTGGGGCATGTGGGCGGTCTTCTTCGGGCGGTTCGTGGCCCTCCTGAGGATCTTCGCCGGGCCGCTGGCCGGCGTCCTGCGCATGCCGTACTGGCGGTTCCTCGTCGCGAACATCCTCGGCGGGATCCTCTGGGCCGGCGGCACCACCGCCGTCATCTACTCGGTCGGCATCGTCGCCGAGCCGTGGCTGAAGCGGTTCTCCTGGCTGGCGCTCGCCCTGGCCGTGGCGGGCGGGCTCATCGTGACGCTCGTGATCCGCAGCCGCATGAAGAAGGCCGCGGCCCAGATCCGCGAGGGCTCGCTCCCGGACACGGACACGGACCCGGCCCCGGCGCCCGTGACGGCGGGCGTGGCGGACTGACGTCGCGGGCCGCCTCCGCGGGTCCGCGGAGGGGCCCGCCGGAGCGGCTCCCGGGGCCCTCGTGGACCGGGCCCCGGGCCGTCGCGTGCGTCAGGCCGTCGTCACCGACGCGCGGTGCTGCTCGGCGAGCGCCGTGTACATCGCGGCGTTGACCTTGATGCCCTCGCGCTCCTCCTCGGTGAGTTCCCGCCGGACCTTCGCGGGCACGCCCGCGACCAGGGAGCCGGGCGGGACCACCATGCCCTGCGGGACGAGGGCCTGCGCGGCCACCAGCGAACCGGCGCCGATCACGGCGCCGTTCAGCACGGTCGCGCCCATGCCGATGAGGCAGTCGTCCTCCACGGTGCAGCCGTGGACGACGGCGTTGTGGCCGATGGAGACGCGCTCGCCGATGGACACCGGGAATCCGGGGTCGACGTGGACGGTGCAGTTGTCCTGCACGTTGCTGTCCGCGCCGAGCGTGATCGGGCCGCAGTCGGCGCGCAGCACGGCCGAGTACCAGATGCTCGCGCCGGCGCCGAGGGTGACGTCGCCGACGACCACCGAGGTGGGCGCGGTGAAGGCCGTCGGGTCGACGGTCGGCAGCTTCCCGCCGACGCCCGCGATGAGTGCCTGGCCCGCCTGATACGTCATGGTCTCTTCCTCTGCTTCCGGATGCCGCGCTACCGGCACCGTAGGGCACGCACCCCGCCGGTCCGGCGATGGGGTGAAGATCACAGGTCGGGGTTCCCGACGCCCGGCGCGCGGACCACTACCGTGGCCGGGTGCCGAAGAACCAGAACACGTTCTCATCCCTGACCGCCCTGCGCCGCCGCCTCGCGGGCCGGGTCGCGCACGCGGGATGGCGCTGGATGCAGCAGGCGGGCGCGATCACCGCGCAGACCCCGGGACGACTGCGCTTCGACGCCATCGGCGACGGCACCCGGCTCGCCTTCCCGCAGGGCACCGTCTTCGGCGAACGCTGGATCCGGCTCGGCGCGCACTGCATCATCGCCGAGCAGGTGACCCTGACCGCCGGGATGATGCCCGACCTCGACCTCGGCCGGGAGCCGGTCCTCGTCCTGGGCAACGGCGTGGTCCTGGGCCGGGGCAGTCACGTCATCGCCGACACCCGCATCACCATCGGCGACGACACCTTCTGCGGCCCCGGCGTCTACATCACCTCCACCAACCACAGCTACGACGATCCGAACGAGCCCGTGGGCCGGCAGTGGCCCCGCAACGCGCCGGTGGAGATCGGCCCCGGCTGCTGGCTCGGTACGGGAGCGGTGATCCTCCCCGGGGCCCGGCTGGGCCGCAACGTGGTGGTGGCCGCCGGATCCGTCGTCCGGGGCGAGGTGCCCGACCACGCGGTCGTGGCGGGGGCGCCGGCCCGGATCGTGCGCCGCTGGGAACCCGCGACGGGCTGGCAGCCGCCGCTGCGGACCCCGGCCCCCGTGCCGATCCCCGACGGGATGACACCGGAGCAGTTGCGCGGGCTGGCGCGGTTGGCGGAGGCCGAGGCGGGCGGGGCCTGAGGGTCTCAGCCCGCGGCGAGCAGGACCGTCCCGGCCAGGGCCAGGCCGGCGCCCGCCGCCTGGATGCCGCGCAGCCGCTCCTTGAGCACCGCGAAGGCGGCCAGCGCGGTGATCACGGGGTACAGCGAGGAGAGCACGGCCGCCACGGTGACGGGGCCGTTCTGCGCGGCGACGGAATACGTGCCGTTCGCCGCGACGTCCGCGAGGCCGACGAAGGCCAGGGCGGGCAGCATGCCCCACAGGACGCGCGGCCCGGTGCCCTCCGGCAGCGCGGGCACGCCCCGCCGGGTCTGCGCCCACAGGGCGGCGCCGCCCACGGTGACGTTCGTGACCCGCTGGACGAAGAGGGCGAGGAACAGCCCGGTCACGGTCGTGGAGGCCTCCGCGATGAGTGCCATCACCGCGCCGAATCCGAAGGCGGCGACGAGGGTGAGCACCACGGCCCTGCGCTGCACGGGCGCTCCGCGCAGTTCGGGGCCGCCCGCGAGGACGATGCCGACCACGGCCACCGCGATGCCCGCGAACTGGCCGGGGCCGGGCCGCTCGCCCAGCAACAGCCCGGCGCCGACCGGCACGACCACCCCGACGGAGCCGAGCGGTGAGACCACGCCCATCGGACCGAGGGCCAGCGCCTTGTAGAAGCTGAGCATCGCCACGGGGCCGACGAGGCCGGCGCCGACCGCGAACCACAGTTGCGGGCCGGCCTCCCGCCAGGCGCCCGTGCCGATCACCACGGCGCCGAGCACGACGACCGCGACGACCTGGGAGACCACCACCACCGTGAGGGCCGGTATCCGGCGGGTCAGCAGCCCTCCGCCGAAGTCGGCGAGTCCCCACAGGACGGCTGTGGCAAGGGCGAAGAGGGCGGTCATGGCAGGGGCCTCGCAGTACAGTGCGGTGAACGGTGTGGTGCAGGATCGAATACGCCGTAGGTTAGTTCACTTTGTTGTACTGCGTCATCCAAAATATTGGACGGAATGGTGTCGGACCTCGAACAGCTCACCCAGGCGCTCGCCCGGAATCTCAAGCGGTGGCGCGGCGAGCGCGGATTCACCCTGGACGCGCTGGCGGCCCGCGCGGGGGTGAGTCGCGGAATGATCATCCAGATCGAGCAGGCGCGGACCAACCCCAGCGTCGGCACGACGGTCAAATTGGCGGACGCCCTCGGTGTCAGCATCACCACGCTCCTCGACCACGAGCGCGGCCCCCAGGTGCGCGTGGTGCCGCCGGGGCAGGGGGTGCGCATGTGGACCGGAGGCGCCGGCAGCGAGGCGCACATGCTGCTCGGCGACGACCGGCGCGGACCGGTCGAGATGTGGACCTACCGGCTGGAGGCGGGGGACGGGACCGCCTCGGACCCGCACCCCGCCGGAACCTTCGAGATGCTGCACGTCACGGCGGGCGAGCTGACCCTGGTCATCTCGGAGGAGCGCCACACGGTGCCCGCGGGCGGGGCCGTCTCCTTCGAGGCGAACGTCCCGCACGCCTACCGCAACGAGGGCGCCGTGCCCATGGAGATGACCATGGCAGTGTCGATCCCTCCGGTGCACGGCGTCAACGGACACCACTGAGGCGCCCGGGGCCGCGCGGGGAGGCCCTAGAGGGCCGGGATCTCGATCGCGGGGCAGCGGTCCATGACCATCTCCAGGCCCGCCCCCCGGGTCCGGGTGAAGGCCGCCTCGTCGACCACGTTCAGCTGGAACCAGACCGCCTCGGCGCCGACCGCGACCGCCTCGTCGGCCACCGCGCCGGCCAGGGCGCTGTTCACGAAGACGTCCACCACGTCCACCTTGAACGGGATCGCCTCCAGGGAGGGGTACCCCGGCTCGCCGTGCACCGTCTCCGCCTTCGGGTGCACCGGGACCACGCGCTTGCCGTACCGCTGGAGCACGCGGGCCACGCCGTAGGCGGCCCGGTCCTCGTTGTTGGAAAGGCCCACCACCGCCCAGGTGTCGCCGAGTTCGGTGAGGATCCTGCGGATGGTTTCCTGGTCGCCGTACACGCGCGCCGCCTCCTGCTGTCCTGGTCCGTCGCCGGGTCGAAAGACTCTGCCCGATCAACGAAAAGGACACCTGTCCGATTCCCCGTAGGGTGGAGCGGTGAAGGCAGACCAATACGTGACGGTGGCCCGCGAGGGCGTGCACGAGTCGGAGATCAACCGCTCGCGGTTCCTGTGCTCGCTCGCGCCCGCCGCGACGGAGCGGGAGGCGCAGGAGTTCGTCGCGCGGATCCGCAAGGAGCACCCCACCGCCTCGCACAACTGCTTCGCCTATGTCATCGGCGCGGACGCCTCGGTCCAGAAGGCGAGCGACGACGGGGAGCCCGGCGGCACCGCCGGCGTGCCCATGCTCCAGATGCTGACCCGGCGCGACATCCGCTACGCCGTCGCCGTCGTCACCCGCTACTACGGCGGAGTGAAGCTCGGCGCGGGCGGTCTCATCCGGGCCTACGGCGGAGTCGTCGGCGAGGCCCTCGACGCGCTCGGCACCGTCACCCGCCACCGCTACCGACTCGCCACCGTCACCGTCGACCACCAGCGGGCCGGCAGGACCCAGAACGACCTGCGCTCCAGCGGGCGGGCCGTGCTGGACGTGCGCTACGGCGAGGCGGTCGCGATCGACATCGGGCTCCCCGAGGCCGACATCGAGGCCTTCCGCGCCTGGCTCGCCGACGTGACCGCCGGGACCGCCGGCTTCGAGCTCGGCGGCGAGGCCTACGGCGACGGCTGAGCCCGCCGCCTACATCCGGGTGCCCGGCCGCCCGCGGCCCCCCGTCACTCCTGAGGTCCGAGGATCGGAAGGGCGCGGTGGCGCGAGAGGGGAACGGGTTAGCCTGGAGGGTCGGAGCAGGGCCACGAAGGAGATCAAGCGTGCGGGTCGGAGCGAGCGAGTGAAGTTCCTGCACACCTCGGACTGGCACCTCGGGAGATCCTTCCACCGGGTGAACATGCTCGGAGCCCAGGCCGACTTCGTCGACCACCTCGTCGCGGCCGTCCGGGAACACGAGGTCGACGCCGTCCTCGTCGCCGGTGACGTCTACGACCGGGCCGTGCCCCCGCTGCCCGCCGTCGAGTTGTTCGACCGGGCCCTGCACCGGCTCGCCGACCTCGGCGTGCCCACCGTGATGATCTCCGGGAACCACGACTCCGCCCGCCGACTCGGCGTCGGGGCCGGGCTCATCGGCCGGGCCGGGATCCACCTCAGGACCGACCCGGCCGGCTGCGCCGACCCCGTGGTGCTGGCCGACGTACACGGCGAGGTGGCCCTCTACGGGCTGCCGTACCTGGAACCGGCCCTCGTCAAGGAGGAGTTCGGCGCCGAGAAGGTCAGCCACGAGGCGGTGCTGGGCGCCGCCATGGACCGGATCCGGACCGACCTGGCCGGCCGGGCGCCCGGAACCCGCTCCATCGTCCTCGCCCACGCGTTCGTCACCGGCGGGCAGGCCAGCGACAGCGAACGCGACATCACCGTCGGCGGGGTCGAGGCCGTGCCCGCCTCCGTCTTCGACGGGGTCGACTACGCCGCCCTGGGCCACCTCCACGGCTGCCAGACGATCAACGAACGGGTCCGCTACTCCGGTTCCCCGCTCGCCTACTCCTTCTCCGAAGCGGACCACCGCAAGACGATGTGGCTGATCGACCTCGACGGCGACGGCACGATCACCACCGCCGAACGGATCGACACCCCCGTACCCAAGGACCTCTCCCGGCTGCGCGGGCGCCTGGAGGACATCCTCGACGACCCGACCCTCACCCCCCGCGAGGACCACTGGATCGAGGCCACCCTCACCGACCCGGTCCGCCCCGCCGACCCCATGGCCCGCCTCGCCGCCCGCTTCCCGCACACCCTCAGCCTCGCCTTCGAGCCCGAGGGCCGCGAGGAACACGGAACGGCCTCCTACGCCCAGCGGCTGAAGGGGCGCAGCGACCAGGAGATCGCCGAGGACTTCGTCGCGCACGTGCGGGGCGGCGGCACCCCCGACGACGCCGAACGGGACGTGCTGCGGGGCGCCTTCGACGACGTACGCGCCCAGGACAGCCGTCAGGAGACCGCCCGATGAGGCTGCACCGGCTCCGGATCACCGCCTTCGGACCCTTCGCCGAACCCCAGGAGATCGACTTCGACGCCCTGTCCGGCGCCGGGATCTTCCTGCTCCACGGACCCACCGGCGCCGGCAAGACCTCCGTCCTCGACGCCGTCTGCTACGCCCTCTACGGATCCGTGCCCGGCTCCCGGCAGGCACCCGGCACCAGCCTGCGCAGCGACCACGCCGGCCCCGACGTCCCGACCGAGATCACCCTCGAACTCACCGCGGGCGACCGCCGTCTGGAGATCACCCGCCGCCCCGAACAGGACCGCCCCAAGAAGCGCGGCACCGGCACCACCAAGGACAAACCGCAGAGCTGGCTGCGCGAGCACGCCGCGGGCCGCTGGACGGCGCTCAGCCGCTCCCACCAGGAGATCGGCGAGGAGATCGAACAGCTCCTCGGCATGAGCCGCGAGCAGTTCTGCCAGGTCGTCCTCCTCCCGCAGGGAGAGTTCGCCCAGTTCCTGCGCGCGGGGGCCGAGGCCCGCGGCCGGCTCCTCGGCCGGCTCTTCGACACCCGCCGCTTCGCCGCCGTCGAGACCCTGCTCGCCGAACGCCGCCGGGCCGCAGAGGCCAAGGTGCGGGCCGGGGACGAGAAGGTCCTCGCCGCCGCCCAGCGACTCGCCCAGGCCGCCGGGGACAGCGCCGACCTGCGCGCCTGGCCGCTGCCCCGGCACCAGCCCGGCGATCCCGGCCTCGCCGAGGCCGTCCGGGCGTGGGCGGCCGTCGCCCGCTGCTCGGCACGGGAACGGCTCACCGTCGCCGAGTACGCGTTGGCCGCCGTCGAGGGACGGCACGCCGCCGCCCGACGGGACGCCGAGGACGCCCGCGAACTCGACCGGCTCCAGCACCGGCACGCCGAGACCATCCGGCGGGCGGAGCGGCTGGCGCAGGACGCACCGGAACGCGAACGCGTACGCAACCTCCTGGACCGGGCCCGCCGCGGCGCCCTCGTGGCCCCCGCACTGGAACTGCGCGGAGCCGCGGCCGCCGCCCACCTCACCGCCGCGCACGCCGAGACCGTGGCCCGCTCCGTGCTCCCGCCGGCCCTCGCCGAAGCGGGCACCGAGCAACTAGCCTCCGTCGAGCAGGGGCTGCGCGAGGAACTCGGCGCGGTCGGCGCCGCCCGCCGCGCGGAGCAGCGCAGCGCCGAGATCGGCCGCGAGCGCGCCACCCTGGAGCGGGAGACCCGGGACGCCGACGAACAGCACCAGGAGTCCCTCGACTGGCTCGCCCGCTGGGACGACACCCGCGCCGCCCTCCAGGACCGGGTGGACGCCGCCCAGCAGGCGGCGACCCTGGCCGAGCAACTCGCCGGGCGGCTGGAGCCCGTCCGCATGCAGCTCACCGCCGCCGGCCGCCGGGACGCCCTGGCCACCGAAGCCGAGGCCGCCGCGGCCGAACTGCTCCTGGCCCGCGAGGGGTCCGCCGCCGCCCGCGAGCGCTGGCTGGAACTGAAGGAGGCCCGGCTGCGCGGCATCGCCGCCGAACTGGCCGAAGCCCTCACCGCCGGGGAACCCTGCACGGTGTGCGGGTCCGAGCAGCACCCGGACCCGGCCCGCCCCGCCCCCGGACACGTGGACCGGGCCGCCGAGGACGCCGCCCACGCCCGCTTCGAGCAGGCCGAGGAGCGCAGGGCCGCCGTCGAGCGGCGGCTCGCGGCCGTCCGGGAGGCCGAGTCCGAGGCCGCGTCCGCCGCCGGGGAGTCGACCACCGCCGAACTGCGCGCCCTCACCGCGGACCTGAGCTCCCGGCATGCCGCCGCCCACGCGGACGCCGCCGCCCTGCACACCGCCCGCGAACGGCTGGCCCGCGCCGAGCGCGAGCACGCCGCGCGCAGCGCCGACCGGCTCGACTCCGAACGCCGGGCCGCCGCCCGCTCCGAGCGCCGTGAGGCCCTCGACCGGGAGCAGGCCTCCCTGGAGGCGGAGCTGGTCCTCGTACGGGGCGACGCCCCCAGCGTCGCCGCCCGCGCCCGCGTCCTGGAAGACCGGATCCGGATGGTCACCACGGCCGCCGGCGCGCTGCGCCGGGCCGAAGTCACCACCGCCCGGCTGAAGGAGGCCGACGGCCAACTCGCCGACGCCGCCTTCAAGGCCGGCTTCGACACCACCGACGCGGCCGCCGACGCCGTGCTCCCCGAGTACGAGCGCACCGCCCTCCAGCACCGCGTCGACGCCTGGCAGGCGGAGGAGGCCATGCTGGCCGAGCGGCACGCCGAGCAGGACACCGCCCGCGCGGCGGCCCTGCCCGCGGCCGATCCGTACGCCGCCGAGGCCCGCTCGGAACGCGCCGCCGCCCGGCTGCGCACCGCCGGCTCGGCCGCCGACGCGGCCCGGGTGCGCTGTACCGAGCTGGACCGGCTCTCCCGGCAGGCGGAGCACGAGCTGCGCGCGCTGGGCCCGCTGCGCACGGCGTACGAGCGGGTGGCCGGGCTGGCCGGGCTCACCGCGGGCACCTCCGCCGACAACGAGCGCAAGATGCGGCTGGAGGCGTACGTCCTGGCCGCGCGGCTGGAGCAGGTCGCCGCCGCGGCGACCGTACGACTGCTGCGGATGTCCGGTGGCCGCTACACCCTGGTCCATTCCGACGCCAGGGCGGGCGGCCGCGGCCGCTCCGGGCTCGGCCTGCACGTCGTGGACGCCTGGACGGGCAGCGAGCGGGACACGGCCACCCTGTCGGGAGGCGAGACCTTCTTCGCCTCCCTCGCGCTGGCCCTGGGACTGGCGGACGTGGTCACCGACGAGGCCGGCGGCATGCGCCTGGACACCCTGTTCATCGACGAGGGCTTCGGCAGCCTCGACGACCAGGCCCTGGACGAGGTCCTCGACGTCCTGGACTCCCTGCGCGAGCGGGACCGCAGCGTCGGCATCGTGAGCCACGTCGGCGACCTGCGCACCCGGGTCCAGGCCCAGCTGGAGATCGTCAAGCAGCGCGGCGGTTCGGTGGTCCGCCACCGCACGGCGGCGGTCACGGACTGAGCGGTCGTCCCGGATCGAGCGGACGTCCCGGATCGAGCGGACGTCCCGGATCGAGCGGACGTCCCGGTCCGAGCGGCCACCGCACGGTGGCCGTCACGGACTGAGCGGGCGCCGGGCCAGCGGGGACGAGTACACGACGCTGGTGGTGACCGGGCCGAGGCCCGAGATCCGGCCCGTGACCTCCTCCAGGTGACCCATCGAGCGGGCGGCGACCTTCAGGACGAAGCAGTCGTCGCCGGTGACGTGGTGGGCCTCCAGGATCTCCGGGGTGGCTTCGAGGAAGTCGTGGAAGGGCTTGTAGTTGCCGTGCGGGTAGCGCAGCCGCACCAGCGCCATGATGGCCTTGCCCAGCTTCTCGTGGTCGACGACGGCCGTGTAGCCGGTGATGATCCCCGTCTCCTCCAGCCGGCGGACCCGTTCCGTGACGGCGCTCGCGGACATGGACACGGCGCGGGCGAGCTCGGTGAAACTGGCGCGGCCGTCCTCCTGGAGGACGCTCAGGATGCGCCAGTCGGTGGCGTCGGGGGAATGGTCGGTCATCCCGCAGGTCTAGCAGGGGAATCCCCGGGAGAACAACCCGAAGGCCGGGGAATCTCGGTTCCCCGGGTGATCGACGCTTCGTAGATTCGTGTCCATGACGACGACAACGAACACCGCGGCCCCGACCGTCACCGACGTGAACCCCGTGCTCCGGGTCCCCCCGGCCACCCCGGCCGCGGCCGCCGCGTACTTCGCCGCGAGCCTGGCCTTCCACGCGGACGTGTCGGACGTCGCCGCCGCCTTCGAGGCCCACCGCGAGCAGGGCACCGACCTCGGCTTCCAACTGGTCGACTCCCGCTCCACCCCGTCCTGGGACCAGGCCCACGTACCCGGCGCCGTCCACCTCCCCACGGCCCTCATCCCCGAGCAGGCGGACAAGCTCCTCGACCGGAACGTGCCCGTCGTCACCTACTGCTGGGGTCCCGGCTGCAACGGGGGCACCCGCTCCGCCCTCGCCCTGGCCGAACTCGGCTTCCAGGTCAAGGAGATGCTCGGCGGCATCGAGTACTGGATCCGGGAGGGCTTCGAGGTCGAGACCTGGCAGGGATCCGAGCGGCGCGCCGAGGCCGACCCGCTGACCGCGCCCACCGACTCGGACGACTGCGGCTGCTGACCCGCCGCCCACCGCCGACGGGCCGCACCCTCCCCGGCAGGGAGGGTGCGGCCCGTCGGCGCACCCGGGGCGGCGCACCGCCGGCGGAGCGGTCAGAGCTTGGAGAGTTCGTCCACCAGGTCGTCCAGACCCAGCGAGCCCTGCGACAGCGCCGCCATGTGCCAGGCCTTCAGGTCGAAGGACTCACCGTGCGCGGCACGGGCGTTGTCCCGGCCCAGCAGCCAGGCGCGCTCGCCCAGCTTGTATCCGATCGCCTGCCCCGGCATCGACAGGTAGCGGGTGAGCTCGCTCTCGATGTAGTCCGCCGGCCGGCCGCTGTGCAGCCCGAAGAACTCTTGCGCCAGGTCGACCGTCCAGCGCTCGCCCGGGTGGAACGGCGAGTCCGCCGGGATCTCCAGCCCCAGGTGCATGCCGATGTCCACGATCACCCGGGCGGCCCGCATCATTTGGCAGTCCAGGTAACCCAGCCGCTGCTCGGCGTCCTTGAGGTAGCCCAGCTCGTCCATCAGGCGCTCCGCGTACAGCGCCCAACCCTCGACGTTCGCGCTGACCAGGCCGACGGTCGCCTGGTAGCGGGAGAGCCGGTCCGCCACGTGCTGCCACTGCGCCAGCTGGAGGTGATGACCGGGAACGCCCTCGTGGTACCAGGTGGACACCAGGTCGTACACCGGGAAGCGGGTCTGACCCATCGTCGGCAGCCAGGTGCGCCCGGGACGGGAGAAGTCCTCGGAGGGGTTGGTGTAGTACGGCGCCGCCGCCCCGCCCGACGGGGCGATCATCGACTCCACGCGCTTGACCCGCTCGGCGAGTTCGAAGTGGGTGCCGTCCAGGTTCTCGATGGCCTCGTCCATCAGGCCCTGCAGCCAGGCCCGGACCTCGTCGACCCCCTCGATGTGGGTGCCGTGCTCGTCCAGGTGACGCAGCGCCTCCCAGGGCCCGACGCCCGGCAGGATCCTGGCCGCCTCGGACTTCATCTCCGCGAGCAACCGGTGGTACTCGGCCCAGCCGTAGGCGTAGGCCTCGTCCAGGTCCAGGTCGGAGCCGTTGAAGTAGCGCGCCCAGCGGGCGTAGCGCTCGCGGCCCACCGGATCCGGCGCGCCGGCGACGGCCGGGGCGTACACGTCCCGCATCCAGTCCCGCAGTTCGGCCACCGCCGCCGTGGCGCCGGCGGCCGCCGCGTCCAGTTCCGCGCGCAGGACCCGCGGGCCCGCCGAGGCGAACTCCCCGAAGAAGTCCCGGGAGCCGTCCTCGCCCTCGCCGGCCCAGACCGTGAGCTGCCCGACGAAGGTGGTGGTGGGGCGAGGACTTCCGTACAGCCCGCGTTCCAGACCGAGCGCGAGGCTCTCCCGGTACCCGGCGAGGGCGGCCGGTACGGCGCGCAGCCGCTCGGCGATCGCCGCCCAGTCCTCCTCGGTGTCGGCCGGGGTCAGGGTGAAGGCCTCGCGGACCGAGTGGGCGGGGGAGTGGATGTTGCTGACGGCGCGCAGGTCCTCGTCGGCCTCGTGGACGGCGAGTTCGGCGTCGAGCCGCTCGCGCAGCAGACGGGCGCAGCGCCGCTCGGCCTCGGTGTCGGCGCCGGGCAGCCGCTCGGCGGCGTCGAGCGCGGCCATTGTGGTGCGCAGCAGTTCGGCAGCGGCGGCGCGGCCCGCGGGGGAGAAGTCCGGCAGCTTGCCGGAACTGGCCGCGACTCCGAGGTAGGTGCCCGTGATCGGGTCGATGGCGATGAGGTCGTCGACGTACGCGTCGGCGACCTGACGGGGCAGACGGGCTGCGCTGTCACTGTGGAGGGTCTCTGACATGCGGCCATCTTCGTATGCGGAACCACCCCGCGTCATCACCGTGACGGCCCGGAGACCTGACGCGGGGGCCGCCCGCGGGCGGCGCGCCGGCCGCCCGCACGGCCGACGCGCGCCGCCCGTAAGGAACTTCGCGCGAGGTGGCGGACCCCGGCGGCCACCGGAAGCCGAATCGTGGGCTTCCCGGTGGGCGGGAACGTGCCCGCGCCGCGCTCCGCCCGCACCCCATCCGGGCTCCACCGGCACCCGAGATCGCGCTGCGACAGCGCCCCGCCGGAGGCGTCGGCGGTGCGGACCCCGCCGGGCGGCCCTCCGACAGGCCTTGGGCCTGTCGTCGAACTCCCGTCCGTCTCGCGGCGGGACCTAGTGCTGCTGCCCGCTTTCGAACGGTGCCCGGGCGCGCGGGGCGCCGGAAGCGGAGCGCGCCGTGACGGGGGTCGCGTCCAGCCGGGCGGTGATCACCAACGTGCCCTCCTCGATCTGGTAGTCGAGGGGCAGGCCGAGGCCGCGCATCGCCGCGACCATGCCGGTGTTGGAGGCCTGGGTGACGGCGTACACGCTGTCGCACCCCGCCTCGACGGCCATCGCCAGCAGCCGCCTCAGCAACTCCGAGCCGATGCCGCGGCGCTGCCACTCGTCCTCGATGAGCAGCGCCACCTCGGTCTCGTCGCCGTCCCACAGCAGGTGGCCGAGGGCCACGAGCTTGCCCGAGGCGGTGGTCGCGGCGACCGTCCGGCCGAAGCGGGGGCTCAACAGGTGTCCGAGGTAGCGGTCCGCGTCGGCGACGGGCCCGTGGTAGCGCAGGCCGAGGGTGCGCTCGGAGCAGCGGTCGTGCATGGCGCGGGCCGCCGGGAGGTCGGAGCCGTCGGCGCGGCGCACGGTGATCTCGTTGCCCTCGGGCAGGGTCAGGACGTGCTGGCCGCGCGGGACGCGCGGGCCGAGGCGGGCGTCGAGCTCCACGAGGGCGCGGGCCCGGGCGAACTCCGTCGGGGTGAACGGCAGGTAGGGCCGTTCCACGGTGATGGCCCCGCCGGAGGGATCGCGCAGCCGCATCACGGTGGCCTCCAGGACCCCTTCCACGGGTGCGTCGGCGCCCGCGTTGGGGCGGCCGGACAGGGTGGTCGCCGGGATCGAGTGGATGGTGCAGCGGCCGAGCAGCTGACGCAGTGCGAGCGGCAGTTCGGCGGCGTCCAGCGCGGTCCGGGTGGCAAGGCCGAGGACGCGGGTGGGCGTGTCGACCAGGTCGTGGGCGTCGGCGCGCTCGATCCAGGTGCTGTGGCCGCCGGCCCGGGCGACGGCCCGGGTGAGTTCGGCGGACGGCAACTGCTGCGGGGCGCGGAGCAGGAACTCGTCGACCGTGCCGCCCTCGGGGAGCGGGTGGGTCTGCAGGGTCAGGATGTCCACGCCGTTACGGGCGAGCGCGGTGCAGAGCGAGGCCAGGCTGCCGGGTTCGTCCCGTACGGTCGTCCGCATCCGCCACAGCGCGGCGGTCGCGGGGCTCCTACCCGTACCGCCCGTACCGCCCGTACCGCCCGTGCCGTCCGCGCCGGTCGTGGCGGGCGGCACGGGCACCGGATCGGAGGGCGTGCCGGCCGGCGGCGGAGCATGGCTGTGGCGCCGGGCCCACCACGTGTGGAAGGCCGCGGTGACGAGGAGCGCCACGGCGGAGGCGACCAGCAGGATCGGGCCCCGGGGGCCGTGCACGACCAGATTGGCGATGCCGTCGGCCACGGCCACGGCGCAGAAGAGGGCGGCGAGTTCGACGAGGTCACGGCGCCAGTGGTGACGGTGCGGACGCGGGGCGGAGGCGAGGTTACGGTCAGTCATGCACACCACTGTGGCGCAGGGGTGTTGCGTGATCGCGAACGATCTGTGACCGGCTGGTTAAGTGTCGATCTGGCCGGTTTCTCCCGGTTTTCCATCCGGTTTCCGATATCGCGCCCAGCGCGGGGCCCACGACGCCGTTCCTTACGCCCGCCCCTCGGGCGGGCGGGTCGCGCCGTCCTTCACGCCTGCCCCACGAGGCCCGGTCGGAGCACCTTCGTGAACAGTACGCCACCACCCTGGCGGCGCAGCCGGACGGTGAGTTCCCCGCTGCCCCCGTCGATCTCCACCTCGCCGTAGTACGGGGGGTTCTCGGCCGGGGACATGTTGGCCACCGGCGCCGACCGGACGTACTCCGTCCGCGGCCCGAAGGTCGCGTCGAGCCGACCGGCCGGGAACCCGCCCGCGCCGACGGGACCGGACACGAACTCCCAGAACGGCTCGAAGTCTCCGAAGGCGGCGCGCTCGGGCGCGTAGTGGTTCGCGGCCGTGTAGTGGACGTCGGCGGTGAGCCAGACGGTACCCGTGATGTGCCGGTGCTTGACGTACCGCAGCAGGTCGGCGATCTGCAGCTCCCGTCCGAGGGGGGCACCCGGATCGCCCTGCGCGACTGCCTCGAAGTTCGTGGCGCCGTCGGGGACGACGATGCCGAGCGGCATGTCGGAGGCGATCACCTTCCACGTGGCCCGCGAACGCGACAGCTCCCGCTTCAGCCAGGCCAGTTGTTCCGTGCCGAGGATGCCGACCGGGTCCTCGGCCTGCCGGTTCGGGGAGTTGGCGTTGCGGTGGGTCCGCATGTCCAGGACGAACACGTCGAGCAGCGGGCCGTGCCGCACCACCCGGTACATCCGGCCCTCGTCCCTGCCGCCGCGGAGGTCGGTGACGGGGAAGTACTCCCCGAAGGCCCGGCGGGCGCGGGCGGCGAGGACGTCGGCCTCGCGGACGGTGTAGCGGGGGTCGTCGATCAGCTGGCCCGGGTACCAGTTGTTGCGCACCTCGTGGTCGTCCCACTGGGCGACCACGGGGACCTGCCCGTAGAACTCCCGCAGATTCTGATCGAGCAGGTTGTAGCGGAAGTTCCCGCGGAACTCGGCGAGCGTCTCGGCGACCTTCGCCTTCTCCTCGGTCGTCACGTTCCGCCAGATGCGGCCGTCGGGCAGCGGCACGGCGGCCTGGATCGGGCCGTCCGCGTAGATCGCGTCGCCGCTGAAGAGGAAGAAGTCGGGGTCGCGCAGCCGCATCTCCTCGAAGACCCGGTATCCGCCGATGTCGGGGTTGATGCCCCAGCCCTGCCCGGCCAGGTCCCCGGACCACACGAAGCGCACGTCGTGGCGACGGGAGACGGGCGTGGTGCGGAACGAGCCGCGCACCGGCTCGCTCGTGCGGCGGGGGTCGTCCGGGTCGGCGAGGGTGATCCGGTAGTGGATCTGCCGACCCGGAGGCAGGTCGCGCAGGGTGGTCGTGCCGGTGAAGTCGGTGGCCGGACCGAGGAAGGGGCCGCCGTGGCGGCGCACCCCGTAGCGGAACGACTCGCTCGGCGAGGTTTCCACGTACATCCGCGCCGGACGGTCGGAGCGCGTCCATACGGTGGCCGAGTGCGCGGTGATCTCGCCGGTCTGCGTTCCCCACCGGGCGGCGGGGCGGCCGGACCGGGTGAAGGCCGGGGCGCCCACGGGGGAGGCCAGGGCGGGCGCGGCGAAGGCGGCGGACAGGGCGAGGCCCAGGGGCAGGGCTAGTGACCCGCCGAGCAGGGACCGTCGGGTGTGCGGCATCGGTGCCATCGGTGCGTCTCCAGGGGCCGGCGGGGACGGGCCGGACCAGTGTGCCGCCGCACACCGGCCCGGCCGCGTCGCCCACACGAACCGTGGATGAACACCCGCCGGCGGGGGCGGGCGGGGGTGGAGGGGTGTCGGGCCTGCCGTCGAACTCCCGTCGGCCTCGCGGTGGCCGGTGCGCGCTCCCGCTGCCCCGGGGGTAGTCCGAGTACGGCCGGTACGCGGGCTTCCGCCCGGCACGCCGGGAGCACGGCCCGGACACCGCGAGGCCGCCCTCCGGGCGACGACGGGAGTTCGACGACAGGCCCCGGGGCGCCGCGGGGCGGTGGGTCGTGCCGCCCCGACCGGGGGCCGCTTCCATTCCGCACCGACGCACCGACGCACCGACGCACTGACGCGCCGCCGCACCGACGC
>NZ_JANFAK020000150.1 GCF_024721315.2 Streptomyces sp. Isolate_45 | reverse complement strand
CGGCAGGCCCGTCGGGGGCACGGTGCGGTGAGGCTGCGGCGGGCCCGTCGCGGCGCCGGCGGCGGTGTGCTGTGGCTGCGGCATGCCGCTCCCCGTCCTGTGTGTGGTGGCGCGGGCCTCCCGCCGCACGCGGGGTACGGCGGGAGGCGTCCGGCATGCCGGTGGTGAGTGGTCGGTGGGTCAGCCCACGGGGATTTCGCCCGCGTCCGGCTGGGCGCAGGAGGAGGACCCCTGGCAGGAACACGAGCCCCAGGAGGCTCCGCCTTCGGGGAGGGCGGCCGTATCACGCATGGACGTCACGGTGAGTTCGCCGAGGTCGAGGTCCTCGATCTCGAATTCGGGTGCGGGGCGGGCTTCGGACATGGTTGTCTCCTTCGCAGAACGGTCGGATGGGTTGGGTGCGGGGTGTGGTGACGGGCGGTGGTCAGCCCGTGGACACACCGGTCTCCAGCTGCGGGTCGACGCAGCTGGACGAGGCCACGCAGGAGCAGGCGCCGCCGGCCGCGGCGCCCTCGGGCAGGGCGCCCTTGTCGCGCATGGACGTCACGACGAGGTCGCTGAGGTCGAGGTCGAGTTCCTGGAGGTCGAGATCGATGGTGCTCGCGAAGTCGGGCACAGATGTCTCCCAGAAGTGGAGGCGATAGCCGAATGTGCACGGAACAGAAACGCCGCACTCCGCGGCTCGGGTCGTCCGATATTCGGAGAGCGCTGTTCCAAAAAAGTATGGCAAGGCCGATCGAGCTGCTGCAAGCAATTGCGAAATGCATCGGACGTCCCGAATGGGCACGTCCGAATTACGCTTTCGACGGCTGGAACACGGTGGTCCACCGACGAGAATCAGCCTCTTCCGTGCAAGGCCCATAATCGCCCGTACCGCTATAAGGACGCTGGAAAGACCATCGAAGTCACGTGGACGGGACGCGGGCCGGCCCGGGGCGGAATTCACGGGGAATTCCGCCCCGGGCCGGCGCGGGAATCGGGCTGCCGTCCTTTCGTCCGGCCGGACGCTCAGGCCCTGATGTGCGGCAGGATCCGGTCCAGGCCGCGCGGCAGCCACCAATTGGCGCGCCCCGTGAGGAACATGAACGACGGCACCATGACGAGCCGGACGACGGTCGCGTCGATGATCACGCTGACGGCCAGCCCCAGCGCGAGCATCTTGATGACGACGGTGGGCGAGGCGGCGAACGACAGGAACACCACCGTCATGATCAGTGCGGCGCTGGAGATGACCCGGCCGGTCACGGCGAGCCCGGTGCCCACGGCGTGCTGGTTGTCCTTGCGGGCACGCCAGTCCTCGGCGATGCGGGACAGCAGGAAGATCTCGTAGTCCATGGACAGCCCGAAGGTGATGGCGAACATCATCATCGGCACGTACGACTCGATCGGCACCGGCCCCGTCAGGCCCAACAGTCCTGCTCCCCAGCCCCATTGGAAGACGGCGACGAGCACTCCGTACGAGGCGGCGGTGGTGGCGAGGTTGAGGAGGACGGCCTTGAGCGGGATGACCAGGCTCCGGAAGACGGTCATCAGCAGCAGGAACGAGGCGACGAGGACGAGGCCGATGATGAGCGGCAGGCGCTGGGTGACGGTGTCGCGGAAGTCGAGCTGACCGGCGGTGGTGCCGGTCAGGTGGGCGGTGGCCCCGGTGTCCGCCAGGGCCTGCGGGAGCGTGCTGTCGCCGAGCCGGTCGAAGAGGGCGCCTGTGGCCGCCTCCTGGGGACCGGTGGCGGGCGTGACCGTCGAGATGAGGATCCTGCCGTCGGCGCTCGCCCTCGGCGGGGTCGCGCGCGCCACCCCGGGAGTCCCTTCGAGGGCCTCCCCCAGCGCCCGGCCGATGTCGGCGGCGGCGCGCGACGCGTCGCGCAGGTCCACGACGACGAGGAGGGGGCCGTTGGCGCCCGGCCCGAACCCGGGGCCCCCGGCATCGGATATCCAGGTGTGGGCGTCGCGGGTGCTGCTGCCGACCGGGTCGGAGCCGCTGTCGACGTGACCGAGCCGCATGGAGAACATCGGTACGGCGCACAGGGCGAGGAGCGCCGTACCGGCCAGGAGGAACGTCCAGGGGCGACGTGCCACGCGGGCGGCGTAGCGGTGCCAGCCGTCCCGGTCCCCGGACGTCTCGGCGACGGGGCGGCGCACGTGCACGCGGTCGATGCGCCGGCCGACCAGTCCGAGCGCGGCGGGCACCAGGGTGACCGCCGCCGCGGCGGTCATCACCACGGCGATGGTCGCGGCGAGTCCGAGTTTGCCGATGAAGCCGATGCCGCAGGCGTAGAGACCGAGGAGGGCGACACCGACGGTCAGGGCGGCGACCAGGACGGCGTGCCCACTGGTGGCGGCGGTCCGGCCGGCGGCCTCGACGGGATCGCGGCCCTCCATGAGGTCCTGGCGGTAGCGGGTGGTGAGGAACAGGGCGTAGTCGATTCCGACGCCGAGGCCGAGCATGGCCGCGAGGGTGGGCGCCGCGGTGGCGAAGGCGACGGCGCCCGCGACGACGCCGACCACGCCCATGCCGACGCCCACCCCGATCAGCGCGGTGGCGATGGGCAGGAGCGCGGCGGCGACGCTGCCGAAGGCCAGGAGCAGGATCACCAGGGCCGCGGCGAGGCCGGTGAGTTCGGCGGCGACGTCGTCGGCGGGCGGCCGGACGATCTGGTCGAGGTCACCCCCGTAGCCGACGCCGACGCCGGCCGCGCGGGCCGGTTGGGTGGCTTCGTCCAGCTCGTCGGTGTAGGCGTGGCCGAGGGACTTCAGCGGCGCGTCGAAGGACACGACGCTGTAGGCGGTCCGGCCGTCCGCACTGGTCACGGGGGGCGACGCGGCCGTGACGTGGGGCAGGGCGGCGAGCCGGGCGATCGTGTCGGAGACCGCCCCGCCGTGGTCGGCGACCGTGCCGGAGTCCACGTGGAGGACGACCTTGCCGCTCGGTGCCCCGGCGGCCGGCTCGGAGGCGTTGAGCAGGCTCGCCCCGGTGTGGGTGGCGGTGCCGGGCAGGCTCACCTGGTCGCTGTAACCGGCGCCGACCAGTTGCCGTCCGGCGAGCGCGGCGCACATGACGAGCAGCCAGGCCGCCAGCACCCACAGCGGGTGTCGGGCGCAGAACGCCCCGGTGCGGGCGAGCCGGGAGGGCGCCTCCCCGTCCGGGACGGGCGGCGCGGCGGGGGGTACCTCGGGCAGGGCGGAAGACACGGCGACTCCAAAAAGTGGCAGCACTGCCAAGAGACACTAGGTCACACATGGCAGGACTGACAATTGACATGTCTGTCGCGATGGGTAGGGTGACTCCATGGCACCCGAGAACACCCCGCCCGGCCTGCGCGAACGCAAGAAGGAGCAGACCCGTCGCACCTTGCGTGCGTGCGCGGCCCGACTCTTCGCCGAGCGGGGGTACACCGCGACGACGGTCACCGACATCGCGGCGGCCGCGAACGTGTCGGAGCGCACGTTCTTCCGGTACTTCGAGAACAAGGAATCCCTGCTGCTGCCGGACAGCGCCGAGTTGTTCGCCTTCATCGAGGCCGCGCTGGCCGCGCGTCCCCGCGACGAGGACCCCCTCGACGCGGTGTGCCGCGCCCTGATGGAGGCCGCGGTGCCGTTCGCGCGGAGCACCCTGGCGGGTCTGACCCACTCGCTGGCCGGCACCGAGGGCCAGGCGCTGATCCGGTCCCGGCTGATGCAGGCCTTCATCGAGTTCGAGGACCGGCTGGCCCTCCTCGTGCTGGAGCGCCTCCCGGCCGACCTGCCCGACGCCGACCTCCACGCGAACGTGATCGCCTGCTCGGCCCTCTCGGCCGCCCGCGCCGTGTTGCGCACCCAGCGGGCCCGCCGTGAGGCCGGTACCGCCGGGGACGCCGCGCCGCTCCTGCCCAAGGCCTTCGACCTGCTCGCCCTCGCCCGGAACGGAACACCCGCACCGTGAAAAGCCCCCGCCGCAAGACCCTGATCGTCACCGCCGCCGCCTGCCTCGTGGCGACCGCCGCGACCGGGACCGTGAACCTCGTGGCCCAGCAGCGGGCCGAGGGCGAGGTCGTCGACGCGGCGACCTGCCGACTCGGTGCGGCAGGCACGGTCAGCGCCGACCTCGACGGCCCCCTCGCCGGACTGCGCGCCCTCACCGGCGGCATCGGGACCGTCCGTGTCCGCGCGGAGGGGGTCCGGCGGGAGGGCACCGACATGGACGTCGAGGCGGTCCTCAAGGACGTGTCCCGCGACGGCGTGGGCGGGGGCACCGCCACGGCCACCGTCCCCTACGAGTCCTTGAACCGGCGCGCGGAGCGGGAGGCGGGAGATGTCGCCTCCGGCCTGGTCCTGGGCACGGACGGCAAGGACCTCACGCTCACGGGCGACGCCGGCGGCACGGGGCTGCCCGTCACCGTCAGGACGACCCTGTCCACCACCGCGGACAGCGTCACCGTCACCCCGGCCGCCGTCCGGCTGTTCGGCCGTGACATACCGGTGGACCGGCTGGCGTCCCTGCCCCTCGGATCCGGCATCGCCGACAAGCTGAAGCCCCGCACGATCGGCCTGGGGGACCTCCCGGACGGGGTCGGTCTCACCAGGGCGCGCGCCACCGGTGCCGGACTCGTCCTGTCCTTCGACCTGACCGGCGGGGGCCTGGGGAAGGCGGGCGCCGGCGACTGCGTCGCCCGGGAGGCCTGAACCGGGTCAGCGGGAGGTCGGCCGCGGGTTCAGCACCAAGGCACGTTGGTGTAGTTGTGCACGTAGCGGGCCGACACCCAGCCGTCGCCGTGCAACCGGTACCAGGTGTCGTTGCCCTCCACCCATTTGGCCTCGGTCCGGCAGGACAGTTTCACCTTCTGCCACGGGGCGAGGGTGCCGACGACCCGGGCCGTGGTGGTCGGGCTCGACCGGACCTTCACCCCCGACGAGCTGACGACCAGCCCCTCCGCGTACGACCCCGACGCCAGGGCGCTCCCGGCGAACAGAACGGCCGAGACGGCGGCCACCGGCGCCGCCACGGCGATCTTCCCGAACATGCGCATCCGCGCTTCCCCATCTCCACTGCCGGACTGTGCCGGACGTTCCTCGATACCGCTGGACGGCCGTGCGGAACACGGCACCGCAATGGACCTTGCGCCGCCACCGGCCGCCGGGGCGGTCCGGCGCACCGGGCGTTCCCCCGGACGGCGCACGCCCGGAGCCGGTGATATGACTGGGGGATGGCAATGGCTCCGCCCCCGTCCCCCGACGAACGGGTCCGGTACGGCCGGGCGCGGCGCAAGCGGCTGCCCCGGTCCGAGCACGCGGCGACGCCTTCGCAGGAGAGCCGCCCGGATCCGGTGGCCGTGCTGGCGGCGCAGGGCGCGGACCGGCTGCCGGAACTGCTGCCGCTGCGGTACTCCCGGATGGCGGCCGGCGCGTTCCCCTTCCTGCGCGGCGCGGTGGCCGTGATGACGGCCGACCTCGCGGCGGCTCCGCACACCGGGTTGGTGGTGCAGTTGTGCGGGGACGCGCACCTGCTGAACTTCGGGCTGTACGCCTCTCCCGAGCGGGCCCTGCTGTTCGACCTGAACGACTTCGACGAAACGCTGCCGGGCCCCTTCGAATGGGACGTGAAACGGCTGGCGGCGAGCGTGGCCGTGGCGGCCCGGGACAACGGTCACGGCGACAAGGCCGCCCGGCGCGCCGCCGGGGCGGCCGCGGCGGCGTACCGGCGGAACATGCGCCGGCTGGCGGGGCTGGGCGAACTCGCCGTCTGGTACGAGCGGGTGGACAGCGCCGAGGTGCTGCCCCTGGTACGGCGGCGGCACCGCGAGCGGGTCGCGTCCGGGCTGGAGCGGGCCCGGCGGCGGACCGGTCCCCAAACGCTGGACAAGTTGGCGGAGGTGGTGGACGGCAGGCTCCGGCTCCGTTTCGAACCGCCGCTGCTGGAGCCGGTGGGGGCCCTGGACGAGGCCGTGGTGGAGCAGGTGTTCCGGGAGTACCGGGCCTCGCTCCCGGAGGAGCGGCGGCTGTTGCTGGACCGCTTCCACGTGGTGGACGTGGCCCGCAAGGTGGTGGGCGTCGGCAGTGTCGGCACCCGTTGCTTCGTCGTGCTCCTGACGGGCCGCGACGACGCGGACCCGCTCTTCCTCCAGATCAAGGAGGCCGTGCCGTCGGTGCTGGAGGCCCACCTCGGGCGGTCGGCGCACCCGCACTCCGGACACCGGGTGGTGGCCGGGCAGCGGCTCCTCCAGGCGGCCGGCGACATCTTCCTCGGTTGGGCCACCGGGCCCGAGGGTCGGCACTTCTACTGGCGGCAGCTGAGGGACATGAAGGGCTCGGCCGACGTCGCGAGCATGGATCCGCTGCTGCTGGAGGGCTACGCCCGGCTGTGCGGCCGCACGCTGGCCCGCGCGCACGCGCGGACCGGCGACCGGTTCGCGATCGCCGGGTACCTGGGCGCCGGTGACGCCTTCGACGAGGCGGTCACCCGCTTCGCCCTGGACTACGCGGACCTGACGGTCGCCGACCACGCCGCGCTCACCGCGGCCCTGACCGACACCGACAACCCCTCGCACACCGCGCACCCGGCGGGACACGGCCGTGCCGGCCCGCCGGAAGCGCCCTGATCCTCCCTACTCCTCCCCTCCGTTCCTCCGCGCCTCCATCAGGGCCAGTACCTCGCGGGCGTCGGTGACCACCTCCGGCCCGGCCGGCGGGCCGGCCCGGCGGGCGAGGTCCAGGGCGAGCCGGACGGGGTGGTCGAGCGGCAGCGGCAGCAGGGCGAGCCTGATCCCGAGCAGAGCCTTTCGGCGGTCGCGCGGGTCCCCCGGGTCGGCCGCGAGGTCCCGCACGCGGGACCGCAGCACCTCGTACCGGTCCTCGTCGAGCTCGGCGCGGATGCCGTCGAGGTGCGCGGCGACCAGGCGCAGCAGCCGCTGTTCCGGCGGTGTCGGTTCCGCCACCGGGCGCGGCGTGGTGGGGGACGTGGCCCCGCGGGTGGACGCGGCGGGTCCGGGGTTCCCCTGGTGGGTGAAGGCGGCCCAGAGCGGGAGCCGGTCCAGGCCGGGCCGGTCCATTTCGCGGAGGAGTTCTTCGCCGAGGGTGCCGGGGTCGCGGCGGTCGGGGTCCAGCATCCACATCTGCGCCGCGCGCAGGGCGTCCACGGGGCTGCGGCCCTCGACGGCCACGTGGTGGTGGAAGACGGCCATCATCAGGGCCGATGCGCCGTCCTGGGTGGTCCAGCGGGAGCCGACCACGTCCCGGGCCCCGCCCGCCACGAAGGCCGTCGCCAGCGTCAGGGCCTCGTCGTGGTCCCGGTTGCTGAGGTCGGTCTCGCAGGCGCTGAGCACGACGAGCGGGCCGCTCCGCGGCGCGTCCTCGCCCGGGCGGGCGGTGCTCGCGCGTTCCAGCAGCCGGGCCACGGTCAGCATGCCCCGGTCCGGGGAGGCCCCGTACCCGCCCTGCTCGGGGGGCAGTTGCTCCGTACCGGCGGGGAAGGCGAGGTGGAGCGCGGAGACGGTGGGGCTGGTTCCGGCGGAGCCGTGGCAGGCGAGGTGGAGGACGGACAGGGGCTCGTCGAGGAAGTCCATCAGTTCGTCGGGAGTGCCCTCGGCCACCGGTTGCAGGGAGGACTCGTAGTACTCGCCGAGCAGCCGCGCGTCGGGGTAGAAGGCCGCGTTGAGGGCGGCCGCCTCCCGCTCGGCGAGGGTCAGGTCGATCCGCGGGTCGGCCAGGAGGACGGCCGCGGCGGCCGGGGGCCGCCGGTCGCGGGCGACGGCGCGCAGGAAGTGGGAGCCGGAGGCCGCGTAGCTGATCGCCATGAACTGGCAGGCGTAGTCGGCGGGCGCCACGTCGGGCAGCCGGGCAGCGTGCCAGGGGACCACCCCCAGATTGCCGCAGGGGACGAGGACGAGGCGGGGGGTGCGGGAGTGGGGGCGCCGGTCGGCGTTCGCGGCGATCCGCTCGGTCATCCCGGCGAGCACGGGCCCCAGCGCCGCTTGGTACGACCAGTCGCACAGCACCGACAGGGCCGCCTCCCAAGCCTGTTCGGCCTCCGGGTCGCCGGGGCGGGCGGCCCGCTCGGCGGCGGCGTCCATGTAGCGGCGCAGCGGTCCGCTGCGCTCCACCGTCAGCAGGGGGAGTCCGATGACGCAGGTTCCGCAGTCCGGGCCGACCAGCAGGGCCAGGCCGGGCGAGAGTCCGGAGCCGGACATGAGGTAGACCAGCGCGTCGGCGTCGCTCGCGGTGACCCCGCTCGTCAGCTCGCTCACGGTGGGGGTCGGGATCAGCTCCTGGTCCCGGTAGCCGAGCACCTCCAGTGCCTGGCGGCGCAGGCTGCTCGGGAGGGCTCCCGGCAGTTCGTCCGGGGTGAGCGACCTCAGGGGCTCCCGCCACGCGGCGGCCAGGTCGGCCCGGCCGCGGGCCTCCAGCAGTTCCGGTACGCCCGCGGAGGCGGAGGCCGCGTGCAGTACCGTCGCCCGACCGAGTTCCAGCGCCGTCACGGCCTCCGCCAACTGGCCGTGGGAGGCCGCCCACATGGCCGCCAGTACGCCGCGCCGGGCTCCCGACCGGGCGGTGAGCAGGCCGTGTTCGGGTCCGAGTTGGAGCACCACGTCCGCGGCGAGGGCCCGGAGCGCCTCGATGGCGACCTCGGTGGCCGCGGTCGCGTCCTCGCGACGTCGGGTGCCGCGCCAGCGCTTCTGGTGGAGCCCGCTCAACTCCCACAGGGACTCCGCCGCGAGGGAGGCGACGCGTCCCTCCTTGAGGGCGGTACGGACCCGGGTGTGGGCGTCGACGGCGCGGTCGAGGTCCGCGGGCTCGCCGCTGAGCTCGTGCCGCAGGGCCAGCTTCGAGGCGTACGTCGACCACTCGGCGGGCGGCGCGTCCGGACCGGGTTCGGACAGCACCCGGATCGGCTCGGGGTCCCCGGTCATCCTGGCCCGTACGGCCTGCTCGGCTTCGGCCATCTGCCCGGCGAGGTGCCGCAGCGGGGCGGGTAACGACTCGGGGCGCGCGGCCAGTTCGCCGAAGCCGTCGAGGCCCTCCAGTGCCTGCGGGAGGTCGTCCGTCAGGAGCCCCCGCAGCAGGCGGGCCTGTCCGAGGACGACCTGGGCCGATGGGCGGTTCGTGTCGCCCGGTGCGAGGGCCGCTTCGATCGTGGTCAGGTCCTCGATGGCCGCGTCGAGCCGCGGCACGTCCTCCCGCACCTTGGCCGCGAGGACCACGGCGGCGTGCTGGGCGATCCGCAACGAGACGAGGCCGGGCGCGGCCCAGGCGGGGATGTCCGTCCCGAACCGTTCCACGACGTCCGGGATGAGGGCGCGGCCGCGTTCGCCGTCCTGCTCGTTCCCGCCGATCACCGGGCCCAGCTGGAGCAGTCCGCCCAGGGCTCCGGCGAGCATCTGCGTCAACGGGTCGCCGGGCGGCATCCGGTCGTAGGTGGCGCGCAGGAGCCGCACCGCGTCGTCCACCTCCTGCGGGTCGCGGCTCCGCACGCCTTCCATGACGGCCATCAGCGCGGGCAGGAGGGCTTGCAGCGCCACCTCCGAGACTTCCGGGTCCAGGCCTTCCTGCCCGGTGGCGGGCACGTCCGGAGAGAGCCCCGGGGGGCCGGGATCCTTCGGGCCGTCCGGGGCTCCGAGGTCCTCGGGTCGGTCCGGGGTGGCGGCGGCCTCGGGCCGGTCCGGATCGTGTCGTTCGTGCGGCGGCTTGCCCTTCAAGTCCAACAGGTCGTACACGGCCCGGATCTGGTCGGCCATCGGGTTGCCCTCGGGCAGCAGCTTGACCACCTCCTCCGGGTCGTCCGGATAGCCCTCCCGCTCCATGCGGGCCAGGCCTTCGAACGCATGCCGCATTCCGGGGTCCAACGTCACCAGTGCCTCCGGCGAGTCCAGGAGCTCCTGGAACGCCTTCAGCATGCCGTCCTTGCCGTCGGGGTTCTCCAGCGCCCACCGGCTGACCTCCGCCACGCTGGGCAGCCTGCCGTCGAGCAGCGGGCCGAGGTCGAAGACCGGCAGGGCGAGCATGGTCAGCATGGCCGCGGACATCTGTTCCTCCTGGGGGGCCAACGCCACCCCGGAGCCGGGTTCGCGGACCGCCCTCAACAACCGCTCCGCCCGCTCCTTGTCCGCCGCCCGGCCGCCGGCCGAGTACCGCCAGGCGAGGAGGCATCCGAGCAGGACGGTGAGGCGGACCCGCAGCGCCGGGTCGTGGTCCAGGAGCGGGACGACCTGGTCCAACTCCTCGATCGAAGGGTCGTAGTCGGTCGCCGACGGGCGGGCGGCGCCCTCCGTGGGCAGCCGCCCCGCCGCCCTCCGTGCGGCGTCCTCGGCCCATGCCCGCAGGCCCTGGACTCCGCCGCTGTCGCTGTCGTCCATGCGTCCCCCTCTGCCGTGTTCCCACGCCGGCGTTCATGATGAACCGCGCCCCGGCGCCGTGTCCCCCGTTCCCGCCGGACGACCGGCCCTCACCCCGTACACGACCGGATCCGGCCGCGCTCGCGGTCACCGACGGGTCGCACTCCGGGCGTTCCCCGGGCGGGGGCTTCCCGCGCGGTGGGCTCCGGTGCTTCGCTGACCGGGTGACGGTACGGGGACGGAGGCCGGGTGGACGCCGGGAGCACGACCGCGTTCGCGGTCGCGGTGGTGGGGGTCGTCGGGACGCTGCTGTCGGCGCTGCTGACCCAGCGGGCGGCGGAACGGGGCCGGGAGCGGCAGCGGGAGCAGGCCGAGGAGTCCCGGGAGCGGCGTGCGGAGGCCGTGGAGCGCCGCGCGTGCTACGTGGCGCTGAACACCGCGTGCCGGCAGTACCTGGCGGCGTTGACCGACCTGTTGCACGCGCTGGGCCGGGAGGGGGAGCTCCCGGCGGTGCGGCGACGGCTCACCGAGGCCCGGGACCTGCACCGGGAGGTGTACGCGGAGGCCCAGATGCGACTGCCGGACGGGATGCTCGGCATCGCGGGCGGGGTCGCGCACGCGCTCGGCACCGTCTACGGCTCCCTGCGGCGGCTGGACGACGGCGTCCCGCGGCCGGGTGACGTCGCCGCGCAGGGCGACATCGACGCCCTGTGGGACCTGCTGCGGGAGATGCGGCACCGGATGCGGACCGATCTGGGCGTTTCCCGGTCGACTGCCGGGCGTTCGTACGGTGGATCCGGCGCCGGGGGCTGACACTGGTTCCGACGGCTCGTCATGATGGGCTTTCCACAAGGGAGTTCTCAGGGGATGCAGATGGGCGGCGAGGATGGCGGTGGTGCGCGGCGTCCGCTGCGGCGGTCCGGGCCGCCCCGCTCCCATCGGGGCCGTCACGGCCCGGAAAAGAGGACCGCATGAGCACGAACGGAGCGCGGGAGCGGCTGCTCGGCCTCCTCGGCGAACACTGGGAGAGCGTCAACGCCGCCCTGACCGAGGAACAGCGGACGACGCTCCTCACCCGGCTGGGGGATCTCGGCGCCACGGCCGAGGCCGACGGCAAGGCGGTCCGCAGAGCCCTCCAGGGCGTGCGGCTCGCGTTGCACCCGCTGCCGTTCGGCCATCCGGTGCGGGCGGCGCTGGACTCGGGACGGCTCGCGGGGTCCGTCACGGCTCCGGTGGACGTCGTGGCGGGCGCGCGGGCGCTGTTGGCGCGGCTCGCGGCCCGGCAGTCCTCCCCCTCCCCCGCGCCGGACACCGCGGCGATCGTCGGCGCCGTGCGGCGCAGGTTGCTGGAGGCCCCGTCCCTGGCGGCCGAGGAGGTGAGGGCCCGGTTCGGTGGCGCGGCGCCGCCGCCCGAGGTGATCCGGCTGCCCGACCCCGTGCACGGGGACCGGTATCCGGAGTTCCAGTTCACCGGTGGGGAGGGGACCGCGTACGGGGTGGTCCTGGAGGTGAACCGGCTGCTGCTGGCCGACGTCGATCCGTGGGGGGCCGCCGACTGGTGGCTCAGCGGCAACGTCCGACTCGGCGCGGCCCCCGCCTCGTTGCTCGGGGAACTGCCCGGCGAGCAGCTCGTCGGAGCCGCGGCGGCGCTGGTGGAGGGGTACTGATGACACGCGTCCTGCCTCCCTCGGCCTACGAACTGCGGCCCCGGTACCACGTCCTCCCGATGGGCACCCTGCTGTGGCGGGTGCACACGGCTGCCCGTCCGGCCGAGGAGTTCAACCCCCGGCCCGCGGACCTGCACTTCGGCGGCAGCCGCTTCGACAGCACGGTCCTGGACCCGTACCCGTTCCTGTACGCGGGGGATTCCGCGACCACGGCGCTCGCCGAGACCCTCCTGCGGTCGATGCCCTTCGATCCGGAGCGGGGCCTGCGGCTCGTCCCGTACGCCGCGGTCCACGGGCGGGCGCTCAGTGTGATGCGGACCCGGTGCGAGGTGAGCCTGGTCTCCCTGATCGACGAGCACGACCTGGCGGCCGTGTGCCAGGACTCCGGCCTGCTGGAGGACGAGCAGGACTATCCGAAGGCACGGCGCTGGGCGGGCGAGATCCGGGTCCAGGCACCCGCCTCCATGGGCCTGATCTGGCAGTCCCGGCGCAACCGGCCGCGGCACGCGCTGGTGCTGTTCGGCGACCGCTTCGCCGCCTGCGACGGGAAACCGCTCGAAACGCTCCCGGACGACGGGATCGAGGACCTGGGCTCGCGGGCCGGCGTGGAGCGGGTCAACGCCCTGCTGGAGCCGCTGCGTTCCGCGATCTCGTTCGGGGGGCGCGACTGAGGTCCGCGCCACGATCGTTGCGATCCTTGTCGCCGCGCGAGGCGTGGTGTCATGGTGGGTCCCATGACCCCGTTACACGTGGAACACGCTGCCGTCCTCGACGAGTTGAAGGAGGTCCGACGGGCCGGTCTCGTCCGCCTGCGCGGGCACGCGCTGCCCGCGCTGGAGGCCGCGGCGGCCTCGGTCGCCGCCCGGACGCCGGACGGGGCCGTCGAGGCGCTGCTGCGCCGCGCCGTGGCACGGCTGGACGCGGGCACCCTGCGCACCGCCGCCGAGTACACCCTGGGCCTGGCCCAGGGCACCCGGGACTGGCCGGCGTCCTCGCGCCGCGCCCGGGCCTGTGCGGTGTACGGGGTGAGCGTCGAGCGCTTCCGCAAGGACCACGAGGTGATGGTGCTCGGCCAGATCGCCGACCGCATCGTCCAGTTGGCGGCGGAGGGAGCGGGGGACGGTGCGCCGGCGGACGCGCCGCGGGAGTGGGAGGAGCGGACCCACCGGACGGTGGAGGTGCGGGCGGGCGCGGGCAGCGCCCGGCTCACCGTGCACGTGCACCCCATCGATCTGCTGCGCGACGTGGACGTGGTGGTCTCCCCCACGAACACGTACCTCGCGCTGCCGGAGCCGTACAAGTCGTCGGTGTCGGCGTCGCTGCGCCGGGCGGCCGCCGTGCGCGGCGTCACCGGGGACGTGCTGGCCGATCCCGTGCACGAGGAACTGCGCACCTGGGCCGCGAGCTACGGCACCGCGGGCCGGCCGGTGCTGCCCGGTACGGTGGCCCCGACCGGGGCCGGCGCCCTGGCCGACCAGGGCATCCGGCGGATCTACCACGCGGCGCTGGCCGTGCCCCGCGCCGGTACCAACGACTACGACGTGCTGCCCGCCGACGTCACCCGTGCCTCGGCCCGGGCGCTGGCGCTGCTCGCCGAGGAACACGAGCGGTTCGAGCCGCCGTTGCGCTCGGTGTGTTTCCCGCTGCTCGGTTCGGGGCGGGGCGGGCTGCCGCCCGAGGTGAGCCTGGCCGCCGTGTGGGCCTCGGTGGAGGCCGAGCTGGCGCGCGGCGCCCGGTGGGACGTCCACTTCGTGGTGCGCGACGCCGCGGCCGCGGCGCTCGTGGAACGGATCCCGGCCGGCGCTCGCCCCGGCCACGACCGGCCCCTGACCGGGCGCTCCGGTTGACTCGGGTCACGGGCCGCCCGGGCGGGACCCGGGGGATGCCCCGTCCGGGTGGCCCGTGCGCCCCTCTCCCCGCCGTGTCGTGGCCCGCGCGACGGGGACCGGCGATGCCGGCGCGGCTCACGCGGCGGTGCGGACGTCCTCGACGTGGCGCAGGCTCGGGGCCTGGAGGACGGCGTGGAGTTGTTGGAAGACCTGCCGGGCCGCCACCGCGTTCCAGTCGGGCGGGAGGAGTTGCGTCGGCAGGCCCGGGTCGAGGTAGGGCAGCCGGCGCCATTGGGTGAGCAGGGGGACGTAGTGGCGGAACGCTTCCGCCGGGTCGGGTTCCGGTCCGGCCGTCATGCGTTCGGCGAGGGCGGCGTGGGCCTCGGTGAAGGCGGCGTACTGGGTTTGGATCGCCGGGAAGTCCCACCACGAGCTCACCGTCTGCGACAGTTCGCTGAAGGCCGCGTAGTCGGCGGCGAACAGGTGGACGTACTCGCTCAGTCCGAGCCGGACGAGCATGGCCCGGGCGTCGTCGAGGAGCCTGCGGGGGGCCAGCCACACGCCGGGGGCGATGTTGCCGAAGCCCAGCCAGGTGAGCCGGGTGCGCAGCTGGTAGCGGTGGGAGCGTTCGGACTCCGGTACGGAGAAGACGGCCATGGCCCAGCCGTCGGCGAGGTCGGCCGGTTCGAGGCTGGCGAAGATGCGGCGGTCGCCCTCGTCGAAGACGGGGTGGACGGCGGGGCTGAGGCGGTAGCCGGTGGCTCCCCTGCGCTCGGGTTCGAGGACGCCGCGCTTCTTCAGGCGGGAGATGGCGGAGCGGACGGCCGGGCCGTCCACGTCCAGCTCTTCCATCAGCGTGATCAGGTCCGCGATGGAGATCCAGCCGCCGAGGCGGCGCAGGAACGCGCCGTAGACCGTGTTGATCAACGAGCTGGGCCTGAGGGGGCTGTCCGACATGATCGCCTTCCGTTGTGAACGGTCGCGATCATATCGAGCCCTCCCCCGGCCCCCTCGGCTACCGCGGCAGCGGGCTGTCGGCGTACGCGCCGGACAGCAGGTGGCCGGCGCCGGGTGCCACGGCCGGCAGGCCGAGCGCACGGAGCAGTTGGTGGGCGGTGCAGATCGAGGCGGACACGACCGGCTTGCCCAGCAGTTGTTCGGCCTCCTCGACGGCCCCGAGGGAGGGCATCTGCACGCAGGCGGACAGCACGACCGCGTCGGCGTCCGCGTGGTCCAGTGCCCGGGCGAGGGCGGGGAGGCGCGCGGGGTCGTGCGCGGCGACGTCGAGGTTGTCGGGGATCTCCAGGGACCGGTGGTCGAGGACCTCGATGCCCTCGTGGCCCAGGTAGTCGACGACGGTCCGGGTCAGCGGGCGCATGTACGGGGCGAGCAGGGCGATCTTCCGGGCGCCGATGGTGTGCAGGCCGTGGACGAGCGCCCCCGCGCTGGTGACGACGGGTGCCGGGCCGCCGTTGTCGACGGTGCGGCGGTGCAGCCGTTCCTGGGCCTCGCGGTGGTAGCCGGGACCCATGCTCATGATGGCGACGAGGCAGGCGTAGCCGAGGACGTCGACGCGGGCGTCGGACAGTTCCACCGCGCAGCGGTCGGAGTCGCCGTCCATGGCCTTGAGCTGTTCGGGGGTGACGTGGGTCATCCGCATCCGGCTGGAGTGGAAGGTGAAGCGCTCGTCGGGGGCGACGGCCTCGCGGGCCCGCAGGATGGCCGGGACCTCGGTCTCCATGGTGACGTTGGAGCTCGGCACGATCTGGCCGATGCGGTAGGTACGGGGCGGCACGGGTACTCCTCGTTCGCGGCGGGGTGGAGGTGGCACGGAAGGGGCGGTTCAGCGGGCGTCGACGACGGGGTTGGTCAGGGTGCCGATCCGTTCGACGGTCGCCTCGACGGTGTCGCCGGGCACCAGGTACTGCGGCGGGACCATGCCGGCGCCGACGCCCGACGGCGAGCCGGTGGCGATGACGTCGCCGGGCTCCAGGGTCATGCCGGAGCTGATGTCGGCGATGAGCCGGGCGATCGGGAAGAGCATGTGGCGCGTGTTCGACTTCTGCTTGATGACTCCGTTGACGCGCAGCGAGAGGTCGAGCGCCATCGGGTCGGGTATCGCGTCGCGCGTGACGACGACCGGGCCGAAGGGGGCGTAGGAGTCCTGGCCCTTGGAGAAGAACCACTGGCCGGAGCGGCGCTGGTCGCGGGCGCTGATGTCGTTGAGGATGCTGTAGCCGAAGACGTGGGCGTACGCCTCCTCCTCGCTCACCCGGAACGCGGTGCGGCCGATGACCACGGCGAGCTCGCACTCCCAGTCCAGCTGGGTGGTGAGGTCGGCGTTGTGCAGGACGGGCCGTCCGGGTCCGGTGACGGCGGTCGCGGGCTTGCCGAAGAGGACGGGCCGTGGCGGCAGGTCCTCGTCGGTGTCCAGGCTCCGGCTGGACTCCGCCACGTGCTCGACGTAGTTGAGGCCCACGCCGATGATCTTTCCGGGGCGGTACGGGAGGCACGGGGTCACCTCGTCGAGCCGGTGGGCGGCGCCGGCCGGGCGGGGGCCGTCGAGCAGCCGCCGGGCGGCCTCCAGGGCCGCCGGTCCCGCCTGTACGAAGGAGAGCAGGTCGGGCGGGAGGGACGCGCCCGCCCGGTCGGCCAGGGCGGGCAGGTCGTGCACGAGGCCGTCGGCCTCGACGCCCAGGCGCGGCAGGACACCGGCGGCGGGGGTGGTGAAGGTCATCAGTCGCACGGGGGCTCCTCGGGCTCAGGCGGTCGCGGCGGTTGCCGCGGTGGCAGGAGGGGTGGCAGGGGTGGCGGTGGGAGTGCCGGTGACGGGCTGGTGGCCGCCGTGGTCGGGGTAGGCCTCCTCGCGGTGGAAGCCGAGGGAGCGCATGACGGGGAAGTCGTTGAAGGAGAAGAGGCAGGCGTCCTCGGAGGCGTCGAGGTTGTGGTGTTCGTGCCAGGCCCAGGAGGGGACGCAGAACATGTCGCCCTTCGTCCACTCGAAGCGCCGGCCCGCGATCACCGAGGCGCCGCGGCCCTTGGCCACCGTGTAGATCACCGAGCCGGTGTGGCGGTGGGCCGACGTGGCCTGATCCGGGCGCAGCAGCTGCATGTGGGCGCCCATGGTGGGCATGACCGACCCGCCCGTCACGGGGTTGGTGTACTCCGCGATCACCCCGTCGTACGGGGACCCCTCGGTGGCCCGCGCGAGGCCGCGCAGTGCCTCGTAGGTGGGCTCCCAGGGGAAGGCGAGCAGCGGCGAGTAGGGCCTGGTCCACTTCTCCGCACCGTGCGGCAGGAGGTTCGCCCCGTAGGTCAGGACCGAGGAGTTGATGACCTTCCCGGGCGTCTGGTGGAGGTCCGGGTGTACCTCGTAGAAGCCCGCGTCCAGGGCGTTGACGAGGGGGATGTCCAGGCCGTCCTGCCAGATGACGGGCTCGTCGTCGGCCTCGTTGCCGTGTTCGTGCCAGGTGCCGTTCGGGGTGATCGCGAAGTCGCCGGGGCCGACCCGCAGCTTCTGGCCGTCGACGACGGTCCAGGCGCCCGTGCCCTCGTGTACGAAGCGCAGGGCCGCCGCCTGGTGGCGGTGGGCGGTCATGGCCTCCCCGGGTCCCATGATCTGCAGGCCGGTGTAGAGGAGCCCGACGGCGGCGCTGACGTCCTTGCGGCCCGGGTTGACGAGCATCACCACGCGGCGGCCCGCGTCATCGGCCCGGACGAGGTCGAGGGCCCTGCGGACCAGGGGCCGCAGCTCGCGGTAGCGCCACAGCACGGGGACGGACGCCGGCTGCGGGTACCAGGGCTCGATGTCGTTGGCGACGGTCCACAGCGCGCCCGCGTCGTGGGCGCCGAGTTCCGCGTAGTAGGCGGTGAGTTCGGGCGTGTCGGTGACCCTGGCCCGGCCGAGCATGCCGTCGTCCTGCTGCGCGCTGTTCATGCGTCCTCCTCGGGGTGGGCGGGTGCGGTGGTCACGGCATCCGCGGCGGGTGCGGGGGCGGGGTGGTCCGGTGGCACCGTGAACGTCACCGGCGGGCGGGGGCTGTTGTCGACGTTGAGGTGGAAGACGTCGAAGCGGTTGTAGTGGCCGACGATGTCGTGCATCTGCTTGGGCTGGACGCACCGGGCCAGGTCGATCTCGCCGAGGACGATGCCCTCGTCGTCGACGAGGGGTTCGACGACCGGCCTGCCGTCGGGCCCGAAGATGCCGGAAAGGGCGCTGCGCGGCCGGGCGAACAGGGCCCGGAGCTCCTCGTCGTCCCCGGCGAGGAGGTCGACGATCTCAGGGGAGACGGTCGAGCAGGCGACGACGGAGAAGACCTTGCCCTCGAAGCTGTGGGCGGCCGTGCGGACGGCGATGGCGTCGGCCATGTCGTAGTCGGCCGGCGCGACGGGCAGCGCGATGTAGCAGGAGGCGTGGACGAGTTCGCCCTGCGCCAACAGGGCGTACCGGGCCAGCGTGTTGGTGTTCTCCCCGCAGGCGAGCGCGCCGAGCGGGCCGACGGGCGTCCGGTGGACCCGCAGGGAACTCCCGTCCCCTCCGGTCCAGGTGAGCTTCTCGGCCCACGTAGGAACGAGTTTGCGGTGCACGCCGAGGAGCGCGCCGTCCGCTCCGATGGTGAGCAGGGTGTTGTGGAGGACCCCGAGGCTGTGCGGGACCCGCTCGTTCACACCGATGACGAGGACTACCCCGTGGCGGCGGGCCGCGGCGCGCAACGCGTCGACGTGGGGGCCCGGGATGTCGACGGAGGCGCGTTGGAGGCGCTCGAACCAGGGTGAGCCCTGAACCGGGTTCATCGTCCAGTTCCAGTAGGGGTAGCCGGGGACGAACGCCTCCGGGAAGACGACGAGTTCGGCGCCGGCGGCGGCCGCCTCGGCGATCAGGGCCACGGCCTTGTCGACGGTGGCGGCGGGGTCGAGGAAGACGGGCGCGGCCTGGACGGCCGCCGCCGTGAAGCGGGGCAGCCGTTCGGCGGCCGGTACGTCCGGGGGGACGCGCGGGGGGCGGTGCACGGGATCTCCTGCGCTCAGTGGGCGGGGGTGGGTGTGGCCGCGGCCGGCCGGGGCGCGGGCGGGGCGGCGGCGCAGATCGGCAGAGCGTCGGGGAGGGACAGACGGTTG
>NZ_JANFAK020000014.1 GCF_024721315.2 Streptomyces sp. Isolate_45 | reverse complement strand
CGCCATGATGTCGGAGGCGGTGATCTCGGGCGCGCTGTCCTCGCCGCCCGGGATCAGGTTCTTCAGGACGTCCTCGGTGAGTCCGAGGTCGACCGGCTGCCGGTTGAGGCTGGCGAACGCCGTCACCCGGATCAGCGCCCCCTCCAGCTCGCGGATGTTGCGCGAGATGCGGGAGGCGATGAACTCCAGTACCTCCGGCGGGGCGTTGAGCTGCTCCTGGACGGCCTTCTTGCGCAGGATCGCGATGCGGGTCTCCAGCTCGGGTGGCTGGACGTCGGTGATCAGGCCCCACTCGAAGCGGTTGCGGAGCCGGTCCTCAAGGGTGACGAGCTGCTTGGGCGGCCGGTCCGAGGACAGCACGATCTGCTTGTTGGCGTTGTGCAGCGTGTTGAAGGTGTGGAAGAACTCCTCCTGCGTCGACTCCTTGCTCGCGAGGAACTGGATGTCGTCGACCAGCAGGATGTCCATCTCGCGGTAGCGCTTGCGGAAGGCGTCGCCCTTGCCGTCGCGGATGGAGTTGATGAACTCGTTGGTGAACTCCTCCGAGCTCACGTACCGCACCCGGGTGCCGGGGTAGAGGCTCCGCGCGTAGTGCCCGATGGCGTGCAGCAGGTGCGTCTTGCCGAGGCCCGACTCCCCGTAGATGAAGAGGGGGTTGTACGCCTTCGCCGGCGCCTCGGCGACGGCCACCGCGGCGGCGTGCGCGAAGCGGTTGGAGGCGCCGATGACGAAGGTGTCGAAGAGGTACTTCGGGTTCAGCCGGGCCGTCGGCTCCAGCGGCCCGGACGTGGAACCGCCGGACGGGGCCGGCGGCGGCGCGGGGCGGCCGGGGGCCGGGCGCGGCGAGGGCTGCTGGTACTGCTGGTTCTCGTACTTCTGCTGTTCGTAGGAGGACTGGTCCCCGTACTTGGACTGCTCGTAGGAGCCCTGGTCGTAGCCGCCGGGGTCGGGCTGCTGGAGGTAGCCCGGCTGCGGGGAGGCGTACGGGTCCCGCTCGGGGAAGCCGCCGAGCCGCTGCTGCTGCCAGCCGTAGTCGTCCTGCTGGCCGCCGCGGGGCCAGGCGCCGGGTTCGGGGCGCTGCTGCTGGTAGTCCGGATAGGCGGGGCGGGCGGTGGGGAGGTCGTCACCCGGGCCGGTGTGCCCGGTGTGCCCGGTGTGACCGCCGGGGCGCTGGCCGCCGTACGGTTCGTAGCCCTCGCGCTGCGCGGAGGGGGGCGGGGATGACGGCGCGGGTTCGCCCGCGGAGTCGTCGACGGTGATGGCGATGCGGATGGGCCGGCCGCACTCGCGGCTCAGCGCGTCGCTGATCAGCGGGGCGAGCCGGCCTTCGAGTACGCGCTTGCCCCACTCGTTGGGGACGGCGAGCAACGCGGTGTCGGCGACCAGGGCCAGCGGCTGGCATCGTTCGACCCACTGCTTGTCCTTGGGCTCGATGCCTTGCTGACCCTCGCCGAGCAGCTTCTCGAGCACGCGTGGCCACACTGCGGCAAGATCGGCGGGTACGTCAGCCACAGAGCACGCTCTCTCACAGGGGGTCCCGTCCCACGAAGGTGTGGTTCTTTGGGACGGTCGGGACAAAAAACAGGGATCAGGCAACGGTAGTCAGGCCGGTGGCCACGGTTCAAGTCGTTGTCCACAGCCTGTGCACAGTGTGCGGCAGACGAGCTCGGTTTGACCGGATGGCGTAGCCGCGCGTACCGTGACGAGGTCGAATTGTCGATGGCTGCTGCCGCCTGCCTACCGATGGGCGAAGGTCACTTTCGTGATCGTTTAGCGGTGTCCACTCGGGCGAACACGCGAGTTCCTCGTGGGCGCACGGTGACAGCCAGGCGATGTACCGCCATAACGATTCATTCTCTGGAGCCCCCGAGTGAGCAAGCGCACCTTCCAGCCGAACAACCGCCGTCGTGCCAAGACCCACGGCTTCCGTCTCCGGATGCGTACCCGTGCCGGTCGCGCGATCCTCGCGAACCGTCGTGGCAAGGGCCGCGCCGCCCTTTCCGCGTAACAACGCGCAGGTCGTGACGTCGTGCTGTCTCCCGAAAATCGGCTGAGGCGGCGTGAGGACTTCGCGAGCGCGGTGCGCCGAGGCCGGCGGGCAGGACGCCCGCTCCTCGTCGTCCACCTAAGAACAAGCGGTGCAACGGACCCGCACGCGCCGGGGGAGATCGATCCCTCGCCGCGTGCGGGTTTCGTCGTCAGCAAGGCCGTCGGCGTCGCGGTCGTCCGTAACCGGGTGAAGCGCCGCCTGCGCCATCTTGTCCGCGATCGGCTGGCACAGCTGCCCGCCGGTAGCCTGGTGGTAGTGCGGGCCTTGCCCGGATCGGGCGATGCCGGCCACGACGAGCTGGCCCGTGACCTGGACGCCGCCTTGGCGCGGCTGCTGGGAGGCGTGGCTCGATGAAGTACCCGCTGCTCGCTTTGATCAAGCTGTACCAGTGGACGATCAGTCCGCTGCTCGGGCCGGTGTGCCGCTACTACCCCTCGTGTTCGCACTACGGGTTCGCGGCCATCGACCGGCATGGTGCGGTGAAGGGGACGGTTCTAACCGCCTGGCGGATCCTGCGGTGCAATCCGTGGTCCCCGGGTGGTGTGGATCATGTCCCACCCCGGAAACGCCCGCGTTGGCACGAGCAGCTGCGCAGTGCGTTGCGTAGATCTCGCAATGCTCAAGGAGCCTGATTAGTGGACACGATTGCCAGTCTGTTCAGCTTTATCACCACACCCGTTTCGTGGATCATCGTCCAGTTCCACTCCCTGTACGGGGCGATCTTCGGTGCGGACAGTGGGTGGGCCTGGGGCCTGTCCATCGTGTCCCTGGTGATCCTTATCCGTATCTGTCTGATCCCGCTCTTCGTGAAGCAGATCAAGGCGACGCGGGGCATGCAGGCGCTCCAGCCGAAGATGAAGGCGATCCAGGAGCGCTACAAGAACGACAAGCAGCGTCAGTCCGAAGAGATGATGAAGCTGTACAAGGAGACGGGTACCAACCCGCTCTCCTCGTGCCTTCCCATCCTGGCGCAGTCCCCGTTCTTCTTCGCGCTGTACCACGTGCTCGCGAGCATCGCCAATGGCGAGACCATCGGCGTCATCAACCAGTCGCTGCTGGAGAGCGCCCGTCAGGCGCACATCTTCGGCGCCCCGCTGGCGGCGAAGTTCACGGACAGCGCCTCGAAGGTCGCCGAGCTGGACGCCTCGATCACCAACGTGCGGATCGTCACCGCCGTCATGATCGTCCTGATGTCGCTGTCGCAGTTCTACACCCAGCGCCAGCTGATGCAGAAGAACGTCGACCTCTCGGTCAAGACCCCCTTCATGCAGCAGCAGAAGATGCTGATGTACATCTTCCCCGTGATCTTCGCGGTCATGGGCATCAACTTCCCCGTCGGTGTCCTCGTCTACTGGCTGACCACGAACGTGTGGACCATGGGCCAGCAGATGTACGTGATCAACCAGAACCCGACGCCGGGCAGCAAGGCGCAGGACGAGTACCTGACCCGTCTGCTGAAGCGGGTCAGCGCCCACGGCACCGTCAAGGGCCGGAGCAAGAAGAAGATCGTCGCGGCGATCGTGGCCAAGGGCCCGGAGCGCAACGACAACGAGCGGAAGTTCATCACCGCGCTCACCAAGCAGGGCATGGCCGCCCAGGCGGACGGCTCCGTGATCACGAGTACTGAGGCCACCGCGGACGCGGATGCGGCGAGCGGCGGTGTCGCGACCAAGCGGCAGCAGCCGAAGCGGCAGACGAAGGCGAAGCGTCAGACGCCCCCCAGCAAGCCCTCCAAGAAGTAAGAAGGAGTCCCTCCCGTGACGGAAGGCACCACCACGGCCGCCGCTGAGAGTGGCGACACCCTGACCCGCCTTGAGCAGGAGGGTGAGATCGCGGCCGACTACCTTGAGGGTCTGCTGGACATCGCCGACCTGGACGGCGACATCGACATGGACGTCGAGGCCGACCGGGCCGCCGTCTCCATCGTCAGTGACTCCTCCAGCCGCGAGCTGCAGAAGCTCGTGGGCCGCGATGGCGAGGTCCTGGAGGCCCTGCAGGAGCTGACGCGGCTGGCCGTGCACCGGGAGACCGGGGACCGCAGCCGGCTGATGCTGGACATCGCCGGCTTCCGGGCGAAGAAGCGCGAGGAGCTCACGGCCCTGGGTGCCCAGGCCGCGGCGGACGTGAGGGGATCGGGCGAGCCGCTGAAGCTGGCTCCGATGACCCCGTTCGAGCGAAAGGTCGTCCACGACGCCGTGGCGGCCGCCGGTCTGAAGAGCGAGTCCGAGGGCGAGGAGCCGCAGCGCTTCGTCGTTGTGCTCCCGGCCTGACCGGAAGATCATGTGGTCGGCCCCGTCTGTGTCGCAGGCGGGGCCGATGTTTGTAAGCCTGACAGTTGAACGGCACGGTTTTGGCGTGAGCGGTTCTGTACGGAAGGACGGTCCCCGTGACGGAGGCAGTTGAGCTTCCCCCGGCGCCTGAAGAGGCGCGCGCGGTGTTCGGTGAATTTTTCCCGGAAGCTGTGCGGTATGCGGAGCTGCTGGCGGACGCGGGTGTCCAGCGCGGTCTGATCGGCCCGCGCGAGGTGCCCCGGCTGTGGGAGCGGCACCTGCTGAACTGCGCGGTCCTGTCGGAGGTGGTGCCCGAGGGCGTCACCGTCTGCGACGTGGGCTCGGGCGCGGGTCTGCCCGGCATCCCCCTCGCCCTGGTCCGCCGGGACCTCAAGATCACTCTGCTGGAGCCCCTGCTCCGCCGCACGAACTTCCTTCAGGAAGCCGTGGAGCTGCTGGGGCTGGACCACGTCACGGTGGTGCGCGGGCGGGCCGAGGAGATGCTCGGCAAGGTCCAGCCGGTGCACGTGGTGACGGCCCGCGCGGTGGCGCCCCTGGACCGCCTGGCGGGCTGGGGCGTACCGCTGCTGCGGCCGTACGGCGAGATGCTGGCGCTCAAGGGCGACACCGCGGACGAGGAGCTGGTGGCCGCCAAGGTCGCGTTGGCCAAGCTCGGTGTGGTGAAGACCTCGGTGCTCCAGGTCGGCGAGGGCATCGTGGATCCCATGACCACGGTCGTCCGGGTCGAGGTCGGAGAGAGCCCCGGCGGGGTGAGGTTTGCGGCCAAGCGGGCTAAGGCGGCGCGGACGAGCAGGACGCGCCGGCGTCGCTGAACCTCGCCGCGCGAGCGGACGAGGCCCGGTAATTCTGGCGTGTTGGGCCCTATACGTGCGCATTTCGGAGTGTCGTGGCGGCCTGAAGACCCCGTCCGGGCATCGTGTTTCACGTGAAACGTCGCTCTCTGCTGCACGGAATCATCAGCCGCGGCCGTGCGGCTGCCGCCCCCCGTTCCCGCAAGGAAGCGGGGGGTACGGAGTTGTCCACATCGGTGGATTCATCCACAGGAGTACGGGCCCCGCTGGTTCGCGACCCCGGTGACATGGCAGGCTCTGTTCATCGCGAGCCCGCTGCCGAGGAGAGTGACACCGTGCGGTCCGACGCCAACCTCGCGGGGCCGATGACCGATCCGGTCCCAGGTCCCCGCTCTGAATCGCCAGGCGATGTTTCACGTGAAACATCGCCACCGCCCCTCGTCGACAACGACGACATCAGCGAGGGCCCCGTCGGCCGTGCCGCCCAGGTGGCCATCGAGGCCCTGGGACGGTCCGGTGCCGCTCTGCCGAGGCCCGCTGACACCCGCATCATGGTGGTGGCCAACCAGAAGGGCGGCGTCGGCAAGACCACGACGACCGTGAACCTGGCCGCCTCGCTGGCCCTGCACGGCGCCCGGGTCCTCGTGATCGACCTCGACCCGCAGGGCAACGCGTCCACGGCGCTGGGCATCGACCACCACGCCGAGGTCCCGTCGATCTACGACGTCCTGGTGGACAGCCGTCCGCTGATGGAAGTCGTTCAGCCCGTGGTCGACGTGGAGGGGCTCTTCTGCGCCCCCGCCACGATCGACCTGGCCGGCGCGGAGATCGAGCTGGTGTCGTTGGTGGCCCGCGAGAGCCGACTCCAGCGGGCGATCCAGGCCTATGAGCAGCCGCTCGACTACATCCTGATCGACTGCCCGCCCTCCCTGGGCCTGCTGACCGTGAACGCCATGGTCGCCGGCGCGGAGGTGCTGATCCCGATCCAGTGCGAGTACTACGCGCTCGAAGGTCTCGGTCAGCTGCTGCGCAACGTCGACCTGGTGCGGTCGCACCTGAATCCGACGCTGCACGTGTCGACCATCCTGCTGACGATGTACGACGGCAGGACGCGACTGGCCTCGCAGGTGGCGGAGGAGGTGCGCACCCACTTCGGCAAGGAGGTGCTGCGCACGAGCATCCCGCGCTCGGTGCGCATCTCGGAGGCCCCGAGCTACGGCCAGACGGTGCTCACGTACGACCCGGGTTCCAGCGGCGCGCTCTCCTACCTGGAGGCGGCGCGGGAGATCGCGATGCGCGGTGCCGGAATTCATTACGACGCCCGGAACGCCCATGTGGGCGCGGGCACGAACAGCACGCAGAGTGTGGCGGAGGGGATCCAGTGAGTGAGCGACGTAGGGGGCTGGGGCGGGGGCTCGCGGCGCTGATCCCGGCTGCTCCGCAGGAGAAGACACCGGTCGGCACGGGTTCGACGTCACCGTCGGCGATGCCGGCGCTGACGTCGGAGCGGGGCATCGCAGCGGCGAAGCTGGCTTCGCTGTCGCAGGCGGCCGTTTCACGTGAAGCGCCGGGGCCGGAGCCGGTGGTGGAGCAGGTGGCGGAGAGTGCCGCCGAGCCCACTGAGCCGGATGCCGGTGCGGCGGCGGTGGCCATGTTCGCCGAGCTTCCCCTGGACACGATCAAGCCCAACCCGCGCCAGCCGCGCGAGGTGTTCGATGAGGACGCCTTGGCGGAGCTGGTGACCTCCATCCAGGAGGTGGGCCTTCTCCAACCGGTGGTCGTGCGGCAGTCCGGTCCCGGGGCCTATGAGCTGATCATGGGTGAGAGGCGTCTGCGGGCCTGCAAGGAGGCCGGGCTGGAGCGGATTCCCGCGATCGTCCGGGCGACGGAGGACGACAAGCTCCTGCTGGACGCCCTCCTGGAGAACCTGCACCGGGCGCAGTTGAACCCCTTGGAGGAGGCGGAGGCGTACGACCAGCTGCTCCAGGACTTCAAGTGCACCCACGACCAGCTGGCGGACCGGATCGGGCGCTCCCGCCCGCAGGTCTCGAACACGCTGCGCCTGCTGAAGCTGCCGCCCAAGGTGCGGCTCAAGGTGGCGGCGGGCGTGCTGTCGGCGGGACACGCGCGAGCGCTGCTGCCGGTGGAGGACGCCGAACAGCAGGAGGCGCTGGCGACCAGGATCGTGGAAGAGGGCCTCTCGGTGCGCACGGTCGAGGAGATCGTGTTCCTGATGGGTTCGGAGTCCTCCAGCCCGGCGAAGCCGAAGGGCCCGCGAGCCGGTGCCCGGGTGGCCCCGGCGCTGAGCGAACTGGCGACGCGGCTCTCGGACAGGTTCGAGACGCGGGTGAAGGTGGACCTGGGTCAGAAGAGGGGCAAGATCACCGTCGAGTTCGCGTCGATGGAGGACCTGGAGCGGATTCTGGGCACTTTGGCGCCGGGTGAGGGACGGGTACTGGAGCAGGGGCAGTCCGGGGAGTAGCTCGGATGGCCGAGGGCGGGCCGCGCCGGCGCAAGCCGGTGCGGCCCGCCTTTTTCAGCCCCTTTTCGGCAGAGTCATCTTTCCTCGGTCACCGGGAGCCGTCCGCGCTCGAAGGGTGAGGGGGCTGTGGATACGATGCCGTCATGGGTCGTCGGCTGGTACCGCTCACGCTGGACAACCTCCAGGACCTGCCCAAGCGTTGCCGGAACTGTGTGTTCTGGGAGCTGGATCCCGTCAGCGGTGAGGCCGCGGTGAAGGCGGGTACTTCGGAGGTCCAGAAGGAGGCCTGGATCTCCGCCGTCCTGCTGGACTGGGGTTCCTGCGGCCGGGTGGTCTACGTGGACGAGTTGCCGGTGGGCTTCGTCCTCTACGCCCCACCGGCCTACGTGCCCAGGGCGGCCTCGTTCCCGACCAGCCCGGTGTCCCCGGACGCGGTTCAGCTGATCACGGCATGGATCATGCCGGGCTATCAGGGGCAGGGCTTGGGCCGGGTGATGGTGCAGACGGTCGCCAAGGACCTTCTGCGCCGGGGCTTCAAGGCGATCGAGGCGTTCGGCGACGCGCGGTGGGAACGCCCGGCGTGTCTGCTCCCGGCCGATCACCTGCTCTCGGTGGGCTTCAAGACGGTCCGTCCGCACCCGGCCCACCCGAGGCTGCGCCTGGAACTGCGCACGACCTTGTCGTGGAAGGAAGACGTCGAGCTGGCCCTCGACCGCCTGCTCGGTGGGGCGCGCAAGGAACCGGCACTGCGTCCTTTGTGAGCGCGGTCCTTTGTGAGCGCGACCCGAACATGCGAAACGGGGCCGCCCCTTCAGGGCGGCCCCGTTTCACGTGAAACATCGGGGCGTCGGACGGTCGTGCCGTCGAACGGCCTCGGCCCGAGGGACTCGTCAGACGGTCTTGGCCTCGACGAAGTCCGAGAGGTCACGCAGGATGGCGGCCTTCGGCTTGGCGCCGACGATGGTCTTGGCGACCTCGCCACCCTGGTAGACGTTCAGGGTCGGGATGGACATGACGCCGTACTTCGCCGCCGTGGCCGGGTTCTGGTCGATGTTGAGCTTGACGATCTCGATCTGATCGCCGTACTCGGCGGCAATGGCCTCCAGCGAGGGCGCGATCTGGCGGCACGGACCGCACCACTCGGCCCAGAAGTCCACCAGCACGGGCTTTTCGCTGGCGAGGACGACGGTGTCGAAGTCGGCGTCGGTCACGTTCTTGAGGTTGCCGGCCACAGCGGGCTCCTTCTTCCTGCGGGGTGTGGGGTGTGGGGTTGGAACAGCGGGTCAGACTGCTGCGTGCGCGTGCTCGGTGTCCGACAGGGCGGCCAGGAAGCGCTCCGCGTCGAGGGCTGCGGAGCAGCCGGTGCCGGCCGCGGTGATCGCCTGACGGTAGGTGTGGTCCACCACGTCGCCCGCACCGAAGACACCGGTGAGGTTGGTGCGCGTGGAGGGCGCGTCCACCTTGAGGTAGCCCTCGTCGTCCAGGTCCAGCTGGCCGGTGAAGAGCTCGGTCCGCGGGTCGTGACCGACGGCGATGAAGAGGCCGGTCACGGGGAGCTCCGAGGTCTCACCGGTCTTGGTGTTGCGCAGGGTGAGACCGGAGAGCTTCTGCTCGCCGTGGATCTCCGCGACCTCGCTGTCCCAGGCGAACTTGATCTTCGGGTCGGCGAAGGCACGGTCCTGCATGGTCTTGGAGGCACGCAGGCTGTCGCGACGGTGGACGATGGTGACCGACTTGGCGAAGCGGGAGAGGAAGGTCGCCTCCTCCATCGCGGTGTCGCCGCCGCCGACCACGGCGATGTCCTGGTCCTTGAAGAAGAAGCCGTCGCAGGTGGCGCACCAGGAGACACCGCGCCCGGAGAGGGTGTCCTCGTTGGGCAGGCCGAGCTTGCGGTGCTGCGAACCGGTGGTGACGATGACGGCCTTGGCACGGTGCACCGTGCCGGCGGTGTCGGTGACCGTCTTGATCTCACCGGTGAGGTCCACGGAGACGATGTCGTCGGGAATGAGCTCGGCACCGAAACGCTCGGCCTGGTCGCGCATGTTGTCCATGAGGTCCGGACCCATGATGCCGTCCCGGAAGCCGGGGAAGTTCTCGACCTCGGTCGTGTTCATCAGCGCGCCACCGGCGGTGACGGCACCTTCGAAGACCAGGGGGTTGAGCGAAGCGCGTGCGGTGTACAGGGCGGCCGTGTAACCGGCCGGCCCGGAGCCGATGATGATCACGTTTCGTACGTCGCTCACGGGTTCTTTCCTCGTCTCTGCGGACTGCGTGTTGCCTACCGGGGGCCGGTGCGGACTCTCACCCCACCCAACGGATCCTACGGCGCGCGCATTCCCCGCTCGTCCAGGAGGAACCGGAACGGATCAGCCGCGGGGATAGGTGCGCGTGAGGAGTGGCGTTCCCGGGGCCTGCGCGGGGGTGTCCGCGCAGGTGGCCGGCACCACGTACGCGTCCACGAGCGCCGGGTCGCCGGGGTGCGGTAGTACGACGAGGAAGACGGCCTCGCCCTCGTAGGTTCCGCGATCGGCGGCGAGCGGAGCGTCGGCGCGGCCGGTGGACTGCTGCACGCAGGGCGGTACGGGGTTCGCCTGCGCGGCGCCCTGGCGATCGGATGGCGCCAGCCCGGGGGTGTTCTCGAGCCCCATCGTCTTGTTGGTCTTGTCCGGCGGGGACGGTACGGCGTCTCCGGTTTTCGCGGTCTCTCCGGTTTCCCCGGTGCTCCCGGTGGCGAGGAGCCGGCGGACACTGTCCTGGAGTCCCTGCGCGGTGTACCCCGCGCCGGGTGTACGGCCCGCGGTGGACGAGGCATCACTGCGAGCGGCGGTGGCGGGTTCGTCGGAAGTGCTTCCGGTCAGCCCGTTGACGAGGAAGACGGCGAGGGCGCAGGCGGCCGCCCCGGCCAGCCCCGTGAGGACGGCGATCCGCCGGCGGGCACGGCGGCGCCCGGGTCCGGTGGAGCCGGACGGGTGGCCGGAGGGTCGGGGCGCGGAGCGGCCGGAGCCCGCGGCCGGTGTTTCACGTGAAACGGCGGTCGGTGTCCCACCGCCCTGCGTTTCGGCGGCCGGTGTTTCACGTGAAACACCGGCATCGGCATCGAGATCGGCCCGGGCCCGCTCGCGAGGCGGAGCGGGGGCGGTGGAAGCCGTCCGGGATCCGGTCGAGTCGAGGAGGGCTTCGGCGGCCAGGGCCGCGTCGATCCGACCGGCGATGGCGGCGGGCATTCTCGGCGGCCCCGGAAGGGTGCCGAGCAGGTCGCGGATCTCCTGGAGCGAGGTCAGGACGTCCGCGCACAGGGAGCACTCCCCGAGATGGCGGCGCACCTCGGCGCCGCGCGACGGGGTGAGCAGTCCTTCGGTCAGGTCGGAGATCTCCGAGACCTCCGGGTGCCGGATCGTTCCGGTCGTGGGGCTCACGGTCGTCCACCTCCGCCCTTCACAGCGTCTGGGTCTGGGTCCCGGGGTTCTGCCGCTGGTGGGACGGGTGTCCCCGGCGTCCGGTTCCTTCCCCGCTCCGAGGTGCTGTTATCCACGGCATTCGTGCGCAGATGAGTGAGCATCGGGACGAGTTTCGCCCGGCCGCGCGCGCACCGGCTCTTCACGGTCCCGGTGGGGACGTCGAGGATCCGCGCGGCTTCGGCGACGGGGTACCCCTGCATGTCGACCAGGACGAGGGCGGCCCGCTGATCGGCCGGGAGGGTGCTGAGCGCGGCCAGCAGCTGCCGATGGAGGTCCTGACGCTCCGCGGGGGCCTCGGCGGACTCGTGGGGCTCCAGGAGCCGCTCCAGGCGGTCCGTGTCGTCAAGGGGGGAGGTCCTGCGGGAGGCGGCCTTGCGGGCCCGGTCGAGACAGGCGTTCACCGTGATGCGGTGCAGCCACGTGGTGACGGCCGACTCCCCCCGAAAGGTGTGGGCGGCACGGTAGGCGGAGACGAGGGCGTCCTGCACGGCGTCGGCGGCCTCCTCGCGGTCGCCGAGGGTGCGCAGGGCCACGGCCCACAGCCGGTCGCGGTGGCGACGTACGAGCTCACCGAAGGCGTCGGGGTCACCGGCGACGTGCAGCGCCAGGAGTTCCTGGTCGCTGTGGTCGCCGGTTGCGGCGTGGTCCAACGGTGAGCCCTCCCCTGCTGTCCGTCAGCCCGTGAACTTCACATCCGTGATGCCCTGCTTGAAGCCGGCGCTGCTGAAGTCGTCGACGGGAGCATGCGGCATGGCGGTGATCCACAGCAGTACGTAGCGCGACTTGACCGGCTTCTCGACGGTCAGGCGCACCTTCTGCTCGTCCGTCGTGGTGCCCGCGATCTTCTTCGTGTCCGAGACGGTCCGCTTCGGTTCCGGGTCCATGGAGTCGGCCGCGTACAGCGCCAGGGTGGTGTGCTTGCCCGCGAACCGCAGCGCTATCGACGCCTCGTTGATCTCTTGTTCGGCCCCGAGGTCGTAGACGATGCCGACGCCGCTCTTGATCGTCAGCTTCGGGCCCTCGAAGAAGCTCTTGGTCCGCCAGTACGTGGAGGTGTCCCCGTCGTACGTCTTGGAGACGCCGTCGCTGTTCTGCGCCGTTCCGTCGGGGTAGTACTCCGCGGCTCCCCTGATGGAGAGCGGTACGGGGTCCTTCTTCTCCGGCGCCTTGTCACCGCCCGGCTGCTGCTGTTCCTGGGTGCCGTTGTTGCCGTTGCCCTTGTTGCGGTGATCCAGCAGTCTGTCGGCGAGCTGCCAACTGCCCAGGCCGAGGGCGGCGATCAGCAGGGCGGCGACGCCCCACTTGAGGGCCCGACCGGTACGGCTCTGCAGCGGCGGCGGCGGAGTCGACGTGACCTGCACGGTGGGGCCGCCGGGCGGCAGGGGTCGGCCGTAACTGCCCTGCTGGTAGGTGGTGTGCTGGTACTCGGGGGGCGCGGTGAAGGCCGGCTCCGGCGGCCGGATGCGGGGCATCGCGGCGACGGCCTTGGACAGCTCTTCCGGTGTGGTGCAGGCGGGCTCCTGACGGGACGCGGTGGCCCCGTCGTTGGCCAGGGCGCGCATGGCGAGCTCGCCGAGGCCGCGGTGGACTCCGGCGCGGACCTGGTCGGGGGCGATCAGGCCGACACCCTTGGGCAGACCGGCGAGGCCGTAGGCGTCGGTCTCGTACGGCCAGCGCTGGGTGAGCGCGGAGTACAGCAGCGCGCCGATGGCTTCGGTGTCCGCGCGTTGCGGGGTCTCGCTGGTGATGCCGCGCAGCGCGGCGTTCACCGCGAGGCCGCGGATGCGGTACTGGCCCGTGGAGGTGCGCAGTATCGCGCTGGGCGTCAGCCGCAGGTGGGCCAGTCCCTCACGGTGGGCGGCGGTCATGGCCTGGGAGACCTGGCTGACGAGCTGGTAGGCCTCGTGGGGCTCCAGCGGTCCGGCGGCGAGGATCGCGGTGAGTTCGGTCGCGTCGGGCAGCCACTCGTGGACCACGTAGACGAGGTCGTTCTCCTCCACCGCGTCGAGGACCTGGACGAACCGGGGGTCGCCGAGCAGGGCGGAGGAGCGGGCGGCGGCCAGAACCGTGCGGGCCCGCGGGTGGTCGGCGGGCAGCAGGTGGACCCCGACCGCACGACGGAGCTTCTCGTCCATCGCGCGCCAACTGCTGAATCCGTCCAGACGGGTGACGCACTCCTCCAGGCGGTAGCGTCTGGCGAGCTTGTGGCCGCTGTGGAGTTCCGGCGCGGCCGCAGGGGCCGCGTTCGTGCGTTCGCCGTCCGTTTCGGGCATGGGTCCGTCCGCGGCTCGTCCGTTCTGGGTGTCCACCCCGTCGGCCGTGGCCTTGGCCGCTCCTGCGGCCAGCGGCTCATCGCCGCTGTTGTCGGCCACGTCGACGGCAGCCGTGCTACGTTCCGCCACCGTCGTCCCTGCCTCCCCATCCGTTGCGCGCTGTCGGCCAGTCTGCGAAGCCATGCCAATTGTGCCCACAGTCCGGCGCTCTGCACGACACGCCAGGGAGGTCGGCTCCTCCGGTGGGCATCCGCATCAGCGTCCCAGACGTCCGCGGACCATCCCGACCATGGAGTTGAGCTCTTCGATCCGCATCCGCTTGGCGGCGATGAGGAACACGGCGCCCAGCGCGACGGCGCCGGCGACGAGGGCGGCGAGGGAACCGAGGACTCCGCTGCCCAGCCACTGGGTGACTCCGTAGGCCACACCACCCGCGACGGCGGCGGCCGGCACGCACGCGCCGATCAGCCGCGTGTAGGTGCGCATCACGTGGGCGCCGTCGAGGTCGCCGCCGAGACGGGTCTTGAGGCGGCGCCAGGCCACACCGACGCCCACCGCGTAGCCGAGTCCGTACGCGGCGGCCATGCCCACGACGGCCCAGCGGGCGGGGAGGACGAAGAAGGCGATGGTGGAGGCACCGGCGTTGACGGCGGCGACGATGACCGTGTTGAAGAAGGGGGTTCGGGTGTCCTCGTAGGCGTAGAAGCCGCGCAGGACGACGTACTGGACGGAGTAGGGGATCAGACCCAGGCCGAAGGCCATGAGGACGAAGCCGATGTTCCGGGCGTCGTCCGCACCGGAACCGGCGTACAGCAGGGTGGCCATCGGGACGCCGAGCGCGAGGAACGCGAAGGCACAGGGCACGATCGCGACGGCCGAGGTGCGCAGCCCGTAGGAGATGTCGTCGCGGACCGCGGCGGCGTCCCCGTCGTGCGCGGAGCGGGAGATGCGCGGCAGGACGGCCGTCATGACGGAGACGGTGATGATGGCCTGCGGCATCTGCCACAGCAGCAGTGCGTAGTTGTAGGCGGTGATGCCGGTGCCACCCTGGCCCTGCGTACCGGCGACCGTTCCGGCCGTGGTGGCGAGCTGGGTGACGACGATCAGGCCGAGCTGGTTGACGAGGACGAAGAAGAAGGTCCACTTGGCGAGACCCGCGGCCTTCCCGAGGCCGTGGCCCTTCCAGTCGAAGCGCAGGCGCGGCTTGAACCCGGCGTCGCGCAGGTAGGGCAGCATCGCGAGGGACTGGACGACCAGGCCCAGCAGGGTGCCGATGCCGAGCAGCCGGACGCCCTCGGGGGTGATGCTCCCCTCCGTCATGCCCGTTGCGGTGAAACCGCCGAAGGCCCAGATGAAGGCGCCGAACGTGGCGATGACGACGATGTTGTTGAGGACCGGGGTCCACATCATGGCGCCGAACCGGCCGCGTGCGTTGAGGATCTGACCGAGGACCACGTGCACACCCATGAAGAACATCGTGGGCAGGCAGTAGCGGGCGAAGGCCACGGCCACGTCGAGCCGCTCGGGGTTGTCCGCGATGTCCTGCGACATCATCCCGATCAACAGCGGGGCGCCCAGGACGCAGACGGTGGTGACCGCGCCCAGGAGGACCACGACGAGGGTCAGCAGTCGGTTGGCGTAGGCCTCGCCGCCGTCGTCGTCGTTCTTCATGGCCCGGACGAGCTGGGGGATGAAGACCGCGTTGAGGGCGCCGCCGCCGACCAGCACGTAGATCATCGTCGGCAGGGTGTTGGCGACCTGGTAGCTGTCGTTGAGGGCGGCGACGCCGATGGCCCCGGCGATCACCAGGGTGCGGGCGAAGCCGGTGAGGCGGGAGACGATCGTGCCGGCCGCCATCAGCGCGCTCGACTTGAGCAGGCTGGAGGCCCGCCCTGCGGGCTTGACGGGGGCCGGGGCGGCCACCGGAGCCTCCTCGACCGGAGTGCGGGGGGCCGCCTGCTGGTCGCGGTACAGGTGGGCGAAGGCGTCCGGCTCCGGCTGCTCCTCGGCGGCCCGCGTCACCAGCGAGTCAACGCCGACGAACTGCGTGGTGGCGGCGTGGTCCCCGTACGGAAGGTGACGGGAGGGGCCGTCCGGCTCCGGAGGCGGGGTCTGGGCCCAGACCCGCGGGTCCGGGCCGTGGGAGGGGGATTCGGGAGCCGCGTACAGCGGGGCCGCCTCCTGGTAGGTGCCGGGGGGCGGCGGCGGGTGGGACGCCCGGTCGTAGAGGACCTCGGCGACCGGATCCTGCGCCGACAGGTCCTGCGCCCGGTACGGGTCGTAGGCGTAGGCGTCCTGGACGTAAGGGTCGTGGTCCGGCGCGGGCGCGGGCGCCGGAACCTGTCCGGGCACGGGAGTGCCCGGGGCAGTGCCCTGGGAGGGCGTCTGCCCACCAGCGCCCTGCGCGCGGTCACCGTCGTACGGCGCGTTCATCGCAACCCCACCTCATCGTCCCCAGGCCGACCGGCCACGGCATCGCTCAACGGTCCACTGTCTCACTCGGGCCGGACCCCTCGGCGCTTTGCGGTCCGGTGTCCGGGGACTCGTCACTCGGCTGCGTGCTCTCCTCCGCGGCAGTGCGGGCCGCGACACGCTTGCGGCTCGCGTACATCTTGATGCCTGCGAGGACCAGGAGCAGCACGCCGCCCGCCATGACCAGCATGACCGTGGGCGTGATCTCCGTCGCATCGACGGTGAAGGTGCGTTCCTTGCCGTACGGGACGCCCTCCTTGGTGAAGAGCTGCGCGGTGACCTCGACGGGCCCGCTCGCGGTGGCGTTGGCGGTGAACTTCACCGTCTGGCTGTGTCCGCCCTGGACGACGACCTCCTGCTCCGACTCCCCGCTGTCGCCGAACATCAGGCGGGTGGGGTTGGCGGACTTCACGCGGAGCACGAGGTTGTGCACGTCCTGGACGAGGCTGTTCTGGACGCTGACGGGGATCGTCGCGCTGTGCCCGGACAGGGTCGCGTCGGACTTGGGGATGACCTTGACCTTCTCGGTGAGTCCGATCAGGTACTGCTGGACCTGCTCCCGGTAGAGCCTCCCCTCCTCGGGGCGGCCGCGCCAGGAAGTGGACATCTCCCGGTTGGTCGTGTTGCCGAAGGGGATCTCGACCCGGTCCGGCGCCGTGAGGATGACCTTGAAGTGGTCGAGGGTGTTCTGGGTGGTGCGGATCTTCTCGAAGGCCGACACCGGGAGTTCCTGCTTGCTCAGGGACTCGGGGTACTGCCCGGCGCCCGGAACCTGGGTCGAGGCGCCGGGGTCGGGCTTGGCGGCGGCCGCGGCCTCCAGGTCGGAGGGCTGGCTCCACCGGGCGCCCTGGAGACCGCGCAGGGCGAGGGCCATCGAATCGGCCTGGCTGACCGTGGGCATGCGTTGGGGCGCCACCACGTAGCTGCGCGGCTCGTCGCCGTTGTGCAGGTTGAGGGCGAGGCTGTGGGCGAGGAACTGCTGCACGGCGAGCGTCGAGTTCCCCGCGCGGGACATGTCGCCCTCGAAGGCGGTGGAGAGCTCGGCGTCGGCGACCACGGCCGTGGTGCCGGCTCCGATGGGCCGCGCGGCCGAGGGCGTGTACCCGAGGGCGCCGCTCTCCTGGAGGCTGTCGCTGCGCGTGAGGACGTTGTGGGCTCCGGCCGAGGTGGCGACGTTCACGATCGCGGGGTCGATCGCGCCTTCCACGGGCCAGGAGAAGTCGGTGGACGGGGTGACGTGGAGGACCGTCTCCACGGCCTGCCTCGCCTTGTCGGTGGCGGGCCGCAGCTGACCCAGGGTGCCCGAGACGTCCTTGCCGTGGTGGGCCAGCGAGGCGATGTCCGGGTCGGCGAAGGGCAGCGCGACGACCTTCTTGCCCTGGACGGCGTTCTCCAGGTCGCTCAGCCAGCGCTCGGCGACGGCCTTGTTCTTGCCCTGGACGGGCTTGCCGCCGGGCTCGGGGCTGCGGACCCGGTAGCCCTTGGTCATCGCGTCGACGGTGGCCAGCAGGTCGGGGTCGATGACCCAGGTGACGGGCAGGTCCTTGCCGAGCGCGACCATCCGCTCCAGGCGGCCGCCGGGTGCCAGCTCCTGGGCGAGGGAGTCGTCGAGGAACACGGGGGTCTGGAGCTCGTCCGATCCGGTCTCCGCGGTGACGCGGGTCGTGGAGATCAGCGGCCACACGTAGGTGAGCGAGGAGCGCTTCGCGGCGGGGTCCGGCTGCCAGGGCAGGAACGTCCGCTGGATGCCGAGGACCCGTTCCGAGGGCCGGCTGTCGGTCGTCCCCGAGACGGAGACCCCGAGCTGGTAGACGCCGTCCGCGCCCAGTTCCAGCTTGTTGACCGGCACCTTGATGGAGAACGGCTTGCCGACCTTGGAGGGGAGCGAGTCGATCTTCACGGCGAAGGCGCTGTCGATCTCCCCCGGATCCACACCCGGCCGGAATCCCTTGCGTTCCGAGACCTCGTCGATGGCGGACCGGTCGCTCACCATCGGTCCCACCCGCAGTCCGACGTGGGCGCCCTTGACCGTCTCGGAGCTGTTGTTGACCACGGTTCCGGAGATGGTCAGCGTGTCGGTCTTGACGGGAGCGCTCGGGCTCACCTCGTCCAGCTGGACGTCGACCGAGCCCTCGGCGGCCTGGGCCGGCGGGGCGGGAGCGTAGATCAGAGCGGCCAGCACCGGCGTCCCGGCGAGCAGGACCACCGCCCGCCGCAGCCAGCGGCGCCGGGCAGGGGTGGGAGTTCCCCCCTGGATTTCTGCCGCCTCGGCCACGCGCTCGCCCGTCCTCGAAGTGTCAGTGGTCGTCGTTTCTGCGTCCACGCATGGTAACGAGGTGCGCTGTGCGCGAGTGCCGCGCCTTGCTCCACATGATCGGGGGCGGCTCCCGGGCGCCCCGGTGCGGGGTGGTCGCAAAACGAGTGAGCCCGTGCCGGGCGGGCCACGTACCCTTTTCTGTTGTGCCGAACGCCAATGAAGACACCCCCAGTGCCCTGAGTCAGGTGCAGCTCCGCGCGGTCAGTGAACTGCTGCGGGTCGCTCCTGTCGCCGACGAGCTCGGCCGCCGGTTCCAGCAGGCGGGCTTCCGCCTCGCCCTGGTCGGCGGGTCCGTCCGCGATGCGCTGCTCGGGCGTCTCGGTAACGACCTCGACTTCACCACGGACGCGCGTCCCGAGGACGTCCTGAAGATCATCCGGCCGTGGGCCGACTCCCTCTGGGACGTCGGCATCGCCTTCGGCACGGTGGGGGCGCAGAAGCAGGGCTTCCAGATCGAGGTGACGACGTACCGCTCCGAGGCGTACGACCGCACCTCCCGCAAGCCCGAGGTCTCCTACGGCGACTCGATCGAGGAGGACCTGGTCCGGCGCGACTTCACGGTCAACGCCATGGCGCTGGCCCTGCCGGAGCAGGAGTTCGTCGACCCGCACGGCGGTCTGGAGGACCTGGCCGAGGGCGTGCTGCGGACTCCCGGCACTCCGGAGGACTCCTTCTCCGACGATCCGCTGCGGATGCTGCGCGCCGCCCGGTTCGCCGCACAGTTGGACTTCGAGGTCGCACCCGAGGTGGTGGCCGCGATGAAGGCGATGTCCGACCGAATCGAGATCGTCTCGGCGGAGCGGGTGCAGGGCGAGCTGAACAAGCTGTTGCTGTCGGCGCACCCCCGCAAGGGCCTGGGGCTTCTCGTGGACACGGGTCTCGCCGATCGCGTGCTGCCCGAGCTGCCCGCGCTGCGACTGGAGAGCGATGAGCACCACCGGCACAAGGACGTCTACGACCACTCCCTGATCGTGCTGGAACAGGCGATGGCGCTGGAGGAGGACGGCCCGGACCTGGTCCTGCGCCTGTCGGCCCTGCTGCACGACATCGGCAAGCCCCGCACCCGCCGGTTCGAGAACGACGGCCGGGTCTCCTTCCACCACCACGAGGTGGTGGGCGCGAAGATGACCAAGAAGCGCATGACCGCGCTGAAGTACTCCAACGACATGATCAAGGACGTGTCCCGGTTGGTGGAGCTGCACCTGCGCTTCCACGGCTACGGGGACGGCGAGTGGACCGATTCCGCGGTGCGGCGCTACGTTCGTGACGCGGGCCCGTTGCTCGGTCGGCTGCACAAGCTGACCCGGTCGGACTGCACCACGCGCAACAAGCGCAAGGCCAACGCCCTGTCGCGCACTTACGACGGGCTGGAGGAGCGCATCGCGCAGCTCCAGGAGCAGGAACAGTTGGACGCGATCCGGCCCGACCTGGACGGCAACGAGATCCAGCAGGTGCTGGGGATCCGCCCCGGACCGGCGGTGGGCAAGGCCTACGCCTTCCTGATGGAGCTGAGGCTGGAGAACGGCCCGATGGGGCACGACGCGGCGGTGGAGGCCCTCAAGGAGTGGTGGGCCGCTCAGGACGCGCAGGGCTGAGGCCCCCCGTCCGCTGTTTCACGTGAAACAGCGGACGGGGGCGTCGGTACGAGGGCGGTGTTTCACGTGAAACACCGCCCTCGTCGTTGCACGAGCACGGCCGTGGCGGCGTAGAGCAGGGCCACGGTCACGATCAGGGTGGTGGACCGGCCGTCGGTCGGGAGCATGAGCGAGGCCACGGCGGCGGCCCCGACGAACGCCACGTTGAACAGGACGTCGTAGACGGAGAAGACCCGCCCGCGGAACTCGTCGTCCACCCGGGACTGTACGACCGTGTCGGTGGAGATCTTGGCGCCCTGCGTGGCGAGGCCGAGGACGAACGCGGCGACGAGCATCGGCCCGGGTGCGAAGAAGAGCCCGAGCGCGGGGACGAGGACGGCGGCGCCGGCGGCGCAGACGGTGATGCACCCCAGGGTTCCCAGCCGGGTCACCAGCCAGGGCGTGATGACGGCGGCGACGAAGAACCCGGCCCCCGAGACTCCGACGGCGGTGCCCAGCAGGGCCAGACCGTCCGACTCGTTGTCCGACCAGGCGTAGCGGCAGAGCATCAGCAGCGTGACGGTCAGGGCCCCGTAGCAGAACCGCATCAGCGTCATCGCCGTGAGCGCCAGGGCTGCCTCGCGCCGCTCGGCGAGGTGCCTGAGTCCCTCGGCCATGCCCCGCACGGTCAGGGCGGCGCCCTCCACGAGCGACGGGTGGGTACGGCCGGGTGGGTGGTCGGGCCCGAGCAGACCCACGGCCAGGCGCAGGGAGACCAGGGCCGCACACAGGTAGAGCCCGGCGCCGAGCAGCACGACCAGGGCATTGCTGTCCGAGGCCAGGAGCCGCACCAGGAAGGCGAGTCCGCCCCCGCCCACGGCCGCGAGGGTTCCGGCGGTCGGGGAGAGGGCGTTGGCAGTGACCAGCTCACCGGGGCCCACGACGCGGGGCAGTGAGGCGGCGAGGCCCGCGAGGACGAAGCGGTTCACCGCGGTGACGGACAGGGCCGAGGCGTAGAACAGCCAGTCGGGCACCTGCGCGACGATCAGCACGCCGGTCACACAGGCGAGGAAGGCCCGCAGCAGGTTGCCGTAGAGGAAGACCTGGCGGCGGCGCCACCTGTCCAGCAGCACGCCGGCGAAGGGACCGATCACCGAATACGGCAGCAGGAGCACCGCCATGGCCGAGGCGATGGCCGCGGGCGAGGTCTGCTTCTCCGGGGAGAAGACCACGTAGGTGGCGAGTGCGACCTGGTAGACGCCGTCGGCGGCCTGGGAGAGCAGCCGTACGGCGAGCAGGTTGCGGAAGTCCCTCAGGCGCAGGAGTACGCGCAGATCACGTACGACAGGCATGAGGGCAAGGGTCACACACGCCGAGGGTCCCCGGACACATTGTCCGGGGACCCTCGGCGTAAGAGCAGTCGAAGACCAGGTGTCCGGAGGACACGTGGGGTGCGACTAGCGCTCGACCTCGCCCTTGATGAACTTCTCGACGTTCGCGTAGGCCTCGTCGTCGAAGTACTGCACCGGCGGGGACTTCATGAAGTAGCTCGACGCCGACAGGATCGGGCCGCCGACACCGCGGTCCTTGGCGATCTTCGCGGCGCGCAGGGCGTCGATGATGACACCGGCGGAGTTCGGCGAGTCCCACACCTCAAGCTTGTACTCAAGGTTGAGCGGGACGTCGCCGAAGGCGCGGCCTTCGAGGCGGACGTAGGCCCACTTGCGGTCGTCGAGCCACGCCACGTAGTCGGACGGGCCGATGTGGACGTTCTTCTCGCCGAGCTCGCGGTCGGGGATCTGCGAGGTGACGGCCTGGGTCTTGGAGATCTTCTTCGACTCCAGGCGGTCGCGCTCCAGCATGTTCTTGAAGTCCATGTTGCCGCCGACGTTGAGCTGCATGGTGCGCTCAAGCCGGACGCCGCGGTCTTCGAACAGCTTGGCCATCACGCGGTGCGTGATGGTGGCGCCGACCTGGGACTTGATGTCGTCGCCGACGATCGGGACACCGGCCTCGGTGAACTTGTCCGCCCACTCCTTGGTGCCGGCGATGAAGACCGGGAGGGCGTTGACGAAGGCGACCTTGGCGTCGATGGCGCACTGCGCGTAGAACTTCGCAGCGGCCTCGGAACCGACGGGGAGGTAGCAGATCAGGACGTCGACCTGACGGTCCTTGAGGACCTGGACGATGTCGACCGGCGCCTCGGCGGACTCCTCGATGGTCTGGCGGTAGTACTTGCCCAGGCCGTCGAGGGTGTGGCCGCGCTGGACCGTGACGCCGGCGTTCGGGACGTCACAGATCTTGATGGTGTTGTTCTCGCTGGCGCCGATAGCGTCCGAGAGGTCGAGGCCGACCTTCTTCGCGTCGACGTCGAACGCGGCGACGAACTCGATGTCACTCACGTGGTAGTCGCCGAACTGGACGTGCATCAGACCGGGGACCTTGGCCGCCGGGTCGGCGTCCTTGTAGTACTCGACGCCCTGCACCAGCGAGGCGGCGCAGTTGCCCACGCCGACGATGGCTACGCGAACCGAACCCATTCCGGTTGCTCCCTGTTTGTTCTCGGAACGAGGCCTGCGAGATGCAGGCCTCACTTTGCAGTTTCGTCGGACGGTCCGGGTCGTCTCCGATCCCGTCCCGCCCGCTCGCTCTCGATGAGCTCGTTCAGCCAGCGCACTTCACGCTCCACGGATTCCATACCGTGTCGTTGCAGCTCAAGCGTGTAGTCGTCGAGACGCTCCCGTGTGCGGGCGAGCGAGGCGCGCATCTTCTCCAGGCGCTCCTCCAGCCGGCTGCGGCGGCCCTCCAGTACCCGCATGCGTACCTCGCGTTCGGTCTGACCGAAGAAGGCGAAGCGGGCGGCGAAGGACTCGTCCTCCCAGGTATCGGGGCCGGTGTGGGAGAGGAGCTCTTCGAAGTGCTCCTTACCTGCGGCCGTCAACCGATACACGATCTTGGCGCGGCGCCCTGCGAGTGAAGCGGCGAGAGCGTCTTCCGGGGCGTTGCCCGGCTCCTCGATCAACCAGCCGTTGGCGACCAGCGTCTTGAGGCAGGGATAGAGGGTCCCGTAGCTGAACGCCCTGAACACCCCCAGCGAGGTGTTGAGCCGCTTGCGGAGCTCGTAACCGTGCATGGGGGATTCGCGAAGCAGGCCGAGGACGGCGAACTCGAGGATGCCTGAGCGCCTACTCATCCGCCTGCCCCTCTCCGCCTCTGAGTTTATGCCGAGCTGATGTATCGACTCGATACATCCAGACGATAGAACGGGTGGCCGTTCGCGACAAGGGGTGACGTGGTGACCGGCGTCACATCATCAATTCGTGCGACGCGAGGTGCCTGATTTGGGGTGAACTTCGGCACTGGTCGGGTTTTGGCCGTGCGTAGTCTGTGCGGCAACACAACGGGGGAACCGGAATTCACCAGCCGCTTCCAGGCCACTCGCCTGCCCGAGGAGTAGTCGTTCGATGAGCGAGCACCGCCGCAAACCGCCGCAGCCCCAGGGCGGCGGACGCGCCGCGTCCCGCCGGGCCGCGCAACAGCGCCCCGGCAGGGGCGCCGGGTCCGGGCGTGACGTCCCCACGGCGTCACCCAGCGGACCGTACGCAGACCAGACCGCCCACGGCGGACGCGCGGACGCCCGCCGGGCCGGCCGGCGAGGAACCGCGAGCCGTGGCCGCGGCGGCAAGGGCGGGGGAAACCGGCTCGTCGACTACCCGCGTGCCGACAAGGACGGCTGGAAGCGCTTCGTACCCTCTTGGAAGCTGGTCGGGGGCACGTTCCTGGGCTTCTTCGCGGTCATCGTGGCCGGCGCCGGCATCGGCATCGCGAGTGTCGGCACGCCCGACCCGAACAAGGCGGCCGAGGCACAGAACAACGTGTTCCAGTGGGCGGACGGCACGCAGATGGTCGCCACCGGCGGTTCCACGAACCGGCAGATCGTGCCCATCGACCAGATTCCCCTGTCGATGCGCAACGCCGTGATCGCCGCGGAGAACGAGTCCTTCGAGACTGACAAGGGCGTGGACCCGACGGGCATCGTCCGCGCGGTGGTGAACATGGCCACCGGCGGGTCCACCCAGGGCGGCTCGACGATCACCCAGCAGTACGTGAAGAACATGTACCTGGACTCCGAGCAGACGCTCAAGCGGAAGGTCACCGAGCTCTTCATCTCGATCAGGCTCGGCATGACGGAGCCGAAGGACACGGTCCTCGCGGGCTACCTCAACACCGCCTACTACGGCCGTGACGCCTACGGCATCCAGGCCGCCGCCCGTGCCTACTTCGGCAAGGACGCCAAGGACCTGGACCCGTCCCAGAGCGCTTTTCTGGCAGCCCTCCTGAAGGGCCCCAACCTCTACAACCCGGACGGCGGCATCGGTACCGCCGCCACCCCCGAGGCCAACGAGAAGCGGGCCCGGCTGCGCTGGGCCTGGGTGCTCGACCGCGAGGTCGCGGTGGGTCGCATGGAGCAGTCCGAGCGGGACAAGTACAAGGAGTTCCCGGCCAGGGTCGACTCCGAGCAGGCCCGCGGCATGTCCGGGCAGACCGGATACCTCGTCGAGGTCGCCAAGCAGTACGTCCTGAAGACCACGGGCATCACGGCCGAGAAGATGGCCCTGGGCGGCTACACGATCCGGACGACGTTCGAGAAGCCCAAGGTGGAAGCCCTGTCCAAGGCGGTGGAGGACACCCGCAACGACTTCCTCGACGAGAAGAAGCGGCCCCAGTACGACACCTTCGTGCAGTTCGGCGCGGCCTCGGTGGACGTGAAGTCCGGGGCGATCGTGGCGCTGTACGGCGGTCCCGGCTGGGACCACAAGCACTTCGCCAACAACGCCAACACCTCCGGCGTGCCGGTCGGCTCCACCTGGAAGCCGTACGTGCTGGCCGCGGCCATGCAGTACGGCACCCAGAACTCCAAGGGCTCGGGCATCTCGGTCGACAGCAAGTACCTCGCCGACGACCTCACCGTGATCACCAACCGTAAGGGCCAGCCGCTGCGGGGCAAGGGCGGCGAGCCGTTCAAGCAGAAGAACGAGAGCCCGCAGGCCTTCGGCTACGTGACCCTCGACGAGGCGATGCGGCAGTCGATCAACGTTCCGTTCGCCCAGTTGATCTTCGACGTCGGCCACGACAAGGTCCGCGGGGTCGCCCGGTCCACCGGCATCCTCGACGAGTCGATGGACCCCGACGACAACGCCTCCTTCGCGCTCGGCACCTCGACGCCCAGCGCCATCCGGATGGCCGACTCGTACGCCACCTTCGCCGCCTCCGGCACGCACCACGAGCCCTTCTCCGTGACCAGGGTCACGGAGGACGGCAAGGACCTGCCCGGCTTCGAGCCCCCCAAGTCGGCCCGGGCCATGGACGACGCCATCGCGGACAACGTCACCAAGGTCCTGCGGAACGTCGTCGAGAACGGCACGGGCATCAAGGCGAAGAAGCTGGGCCGGCCCGCCGCGGGCAAGACCGGTACCACCGACCTCAACAAGTCGGCCTGGTTCGTCGGCTACACCCCGGAGCTCTCCACCTCGGTCACGCTGTTCCGCAACGACCCGAACTCCAAGGACAAGGCGCTGATGTCCATGAACAACGTGGGCGGGGTCGACTCCATCCACGGTGGTGACATCCCGGCCGTGATCTGGACGGAGTACATGCGCGAGGCCCTGAAGGGAACTCCGGTCAAGCAGTTCCCGGAGCCCGAGGAGATCGGCGTGACCGCCGACGCGTCCGGGGCGCCCACCCCGACGCCCCCGGCGCCCTCCTACTCGCCCTCCCCGACCCCGTCGGTCCCGCCGTCGAGCTCGGCGCCCCCGGTGTCCCCCTCGCCCTCCCGCGGCGGCAGGCCCTCCTGCAAGCCGTGGGCCGGTCTGTACTGCGACCCGGAGACCGCGGGCGGCACCACCGACGGCGCCTCGAACGGCGGAGGAGACAACGGCGGGATCGGGGGCACCGGCGGCAGCGGCACGGGCGGCGACGACGGTGGCACCAGCGGCTTCCCGGACGGCGGAACCACCGGCATGCCCTCCCCGTCGAGCTCGGGCCGGCCCGGCCGGCCGGGCGGCTCCACGAACTGGGGAATGAACATGGGCGCCTCCGGCTGACCCCTCCCCCCTCCACACCGGTGAGGGCCGTCGCACCCGTGCGACGGCCCTCCCGCGTGTCCGACCCCGTACGGCAGGATGAGCGCATGACCAAGGTGCACGAGGAGCGGCCCGTCCTGCCCACGGAGGAGGACGAGGTCGCCGCGGCAGGCAGCGAATTCATCGGCGGCCCCATCGGCCGGCACGCCCGCCTCGGCGGCCACTGGCTGGGACCGGTGCGTGTCGTGGTGCTGGTGGTCCTCGGGCTGTTCGCCCTGGGCATGGTGCAGAAGCTCCCCTGCTACGACTGGGCGTGGTTCCGGGGCGCCGCCTCGCAGTACACGCACGCCTGCTACTCCGACATCCCGCACCTGTACTCCGCGCGGGGCTTCGCCGACGGCCTCGTGCCGTACTTCGACCGCTTCCCGGACCTGGAGCCGAAGTACGGCGACATGCAGTACCTGGAGTACCCGGTGCTCACCGGGGCCTTCATGCAGGTCGCCGCCTGGCTGACGCCCACCTCGGGCTCGCTCCAGCACCGCGAACAGATGTACTGGATGGTCAACGCGGGCATGCTGATGGCCTGCGCGGCCGTCCTGGCCGTCTGTGTCGCCCGGACCCACCGGCGCAGGCCCTGGGACGCGCTGTTCCTCGCGCTGGCCCCGGCCTTCGCGCTCAACGCGACGATCAACTGGGACATGCCGGCGGTCGCCCTCGCCGCCGTCGCGATGCTGATGTGGTCGCGCAGTCGTCCCCTGGCCGCCGGCGTCTTCATCGGTCTGGCCACCGCGGCCAAGCTCTACCCCGCCCTGCTGCTCGGCGTCCTGTTCGTGCTCTGCTGGCGGGCGGGGAAGTGGCGGGCCTTCGGCGCCGCGGCCGGTGGGGCCGTGGTCACCTGGCTCGTGGTGAACGCGCCGATCATGTTCTTCGCCTGGGACGGCTGGAAGCGCTTCTACGTGTTCAGCCAGGAACGGCCGATCGACTTCGGCTCCGTGTGGCTGCTGATCTCCCAACGCACCGGCAACCCCCTGGAGGGGGCCAACACCTACGCGACGGGCCTGACGCTGCTGATGTGCCTGGCCATCGGCCTGCTCACGCTGACGGCACCCAGGCGCCCGCGGTTCGCGCAGCTGGCCTTCCTGGTCGTGGCCGCCTTCATCCTGGCCAACAAGGTCTACTCGCCGCAGTACGTGCTGTGGCTCATCCCGCTCGCCGCGCTGGCCCGCCCCCGCTGGCGCGACTTCCTGATCTGGCAGGTCGGCGAGGTCGCGTACTTCCTGGGCATCTGGTTCTACCTGGCCTACACGACCAGCGGGGACAAGCACCAGGGCCTGCCCCTGGAGGGCTATCAGCTGGCCATCGCCGCCCACCTGCTGGCCACGCTCTACCTCTGCGCGGTCGTGGTGCGGGACATCCTGCTGCCCGAGCGGGACGTCGTACGGCGCGACGGCTCCGACGACCCGTCCGGCGGTGTCCTGGACGGGGCCGAGGACAGGTTCGTCCTCACGAACGCGGCGAAGGCGCCGCAGTACGCGGCGCCTTCGCGAGGACAGCGTGTCGACTGGGGCGCGACCCCCGGCGACTGATCGGGGTCAGGCGTCGAGCACCCGGTCGAACTGCGTGGTGGTGTGCCGCAGGTGCGCCACCAACTCGTCGCCGACCTTGGGCTCGGTCGCGTCCGAGGGCACGAACAGGATCGACACCTGCATGTGCGGGGGCTCGGCGAACCAGCGCTGCTTGCCCGCCCACACGAAGGGCGAAAGGTTCCGGTTGACCGTGGCCAGGCCGGCCCGGGCGACGCCCTTGGCGCGCGGCATCACCCCGTGCAGTGCCTTGGGGGCCTCCAGCCCCACCCCGTGCGAGGTGCCGCCCGCGACGACGACCAGCCAGCCGTCGGAGGCGGCCTTCTGCTGGCGGTAGCCGAACCGGTCGCCCTTGGAGACCCGGGTGACGTCCAGGACCGAACCGCGGTACTGGGTCGCCTCGTGGTCGCCCAGCCACAGCCGGGTACCGATCCGGGCCCGGAAGCGGGTCTGCGGGAACTGCTGCTGGAGCCGGGTCAGCTCCTCGGCCCGCAGGTGGCTGACGAACATGGTGTGCAGCGGCAGCCGGGCCGCGCGCAGCCGGTCCATCCAGCCGATGACCTCCTCGACGGCGTCCGAGCCGTCCGGGCGGTCGAGAGGAAGGTGCAGGGCGAAGCCCTCCAGCCGAACGTCCTCGATCGCCGACTGGAGCAGGCCGAGGTCCTGCTCGGAAACGCCGTGGCGACGCATCGAGCTCATGCACTCGATGACGACGCGGGCGCCGACCAGGCCCCGCACGCCGTCCACCGAGGACACGGACCGGATCACCCGGTCCGGCAGCGGCACCGGCTCCTCGCCCCGCCGGAACGGGGTGAGGACGAGCAGGTCACCGCCGAACCAGTCCTTGATCTTGGCGGCCTCGTACGTGGTGCCGACGGCCAGGATGTCGGCGCCCATCCGGGTCGCCTCCTCGCACAGCCGCTCGTGGCCGAAGCCGTAGCCGTTGCCCTTGCAGACCGGGATCAGTCCGGGGAACTGGTCCGTGATCTGCTTCTGGTGCGCACGCCAGCGCGCGGTGTCGACGTAGAGCGTGAGCGCCATGCCCGTCCGGGACCTCTCTTGGTGGCTGCCTGGTGCAGCGATGCGGTGTGTGGGGAGGGGGGATCAGCGACGGGACATATACATGTCGAGCGCCTTGTGCAGCAGCTTGTTCAGCGGGAAGTCCCACTCGCCGACGTACTCGACGGCCTCGCCGCCGGTGCCGACCTTGAACTGGATGAGGCCGAACAGGTGGTCGTTCTCGTCCAGCGTGTCGCTGATGCCGCGGAGGTCGTAGACGCTCGCACCGAGCGCGTACGAGTCGCGCAGCATGCGCCACTGCATGGCGTTCGACGGGCGGACCTCGCGCTTGTGGTTGGCGGAGGCGCCGTACGAGTACCAGACGTGCTGGCCGACGGTGAGCATCGTTGCGGCGGCCAGCGGCTCCCCCTCGTGCGTGGCGATGTACAGCCGCATCCGGTTCGGGTCCTCCGAGTTGAGGGCCGTCCACTGGCGCTGGAAGTAACTGAGCGGACGCGGGCGGAACTTGTCGCGCTCGGCGGTGATCTCGTAGAGGTGCTGCCAGGTGGGCAGGTCCTCGTAGCCGCCCTGGACGACCTCGACGCCGGCCTTCTCGGCCTTCTTGATGTTGCGGCGCCACAGCTGGTTGAAGCCCTTGAGGACGTCGTCCAGCGAGCGGTTCGCCAGCGGCACCTGGAACACGTAGCGGGGCTGCACGTCGCCGAAGCCGGCGCCGCCGTCCTCGGCCTGCTGCCAGCCCATGCGGCGCAGCTTGTCGGACACCTCGAAGGCGCGGGGCTCGATGACCGAAGCCTCCACGTCGCGCAGGCGCTTGACCTCGGGGTCCTGGATTCCGGCCTTGATGGCGGCGGAGTTCCAGCGGCGGATGACGACGGGCGGGCCCATCTTCACGGTGAAGGCGCCCTGGTGCTTCAGGTGCGCCAGCATCGGCTGGAGCCATTCGTCCAGATTCGGGGCGTACCAGTTGATGACCGGGCCCTCGGGGAGGTACGCGAGGTAGCGCTTCACCTTGGGCAGTTGGCGGTACAACACGAGCGCGGCACCGACGAGTTCGCCGGACGCGTCGAACCAACCCAGGTTCTCGGAACGCCACTCGTTCTTCACGTCGGCCCACGCCGGGACCTGGCAGTGGCTCGCCGAGGGCAGGCTCTGGAGATATCCCAGATGCTGCTCTCGGCTGATGGTCCTCAGGGACAGGCTCATGCGGGGCGTCTCCTCGGCGGCTTCGCTGGCTATGGCGCGAAGCCTACTGCGACGTGGGCGCCACCCATCTGGGGGACGGGCCGAGCCCGGGCCGGTGGAAGCCGGCGCCCCGTCGCGGAGGTCCCCCGGTCAGCCCAGCCAGCCGCCGAAGAGGCCGCCGTGCGCCATGCCGAGGAAGAAGCCGAAGGCGGACGCGCCAAGGCCGATGATCAGCGCGAAGCGTTCGCGTGTCGTGATCGAGATGAACTGTCCGTAGCCGCCGGTCAGGATCCCGATCAGCCCGGCCCACGAGCTGACCAGGTGCAGGTGGTGCCAGAACGCCGTGATGAACGCCACGGCGCCGAGGATGAGGGTGGCCGCCATCAGGGTGTCCTGGAGCGGGTGGGGCTTGCCGTCCGTCGCGAGGAGAGAGATGGGGGACTGCGGTCGCATTGCCTGTGCCATCGGAAGGCACCTCCTGGCTGGAGCAGAGCGGTGCGACGGGGCTGCCGCCGACAGGGCCGGGGCATAGCACCGAGCACACCCGATGGATACAGATTGTGGTCCTCTCCCGGCGGATTTCAACCGGAAGGAGTCGACGGGGTAGTCTGTACGGTCTGCGCGGTGTCTGTTCTCAGACGCCGTGCGCACGCATCACGACCCTCCTGCCACGGAACGACCGTGGCCGCTGAGTCCAAAGGAGGTGGGTTCCACATGCGTCACTACGAAGTGATGGTCATCCTCGACCCCGATCTCGAGGAGCGCGCTGTCTCCCCGCTGATCGAGAACTTCCTCTCCGTCGTCCGTGAGGGCAACGGAAAGGTCGAGAAGGTCGACACCTGGGGCCGTCGTCGTCTCGCTTACGAGATCAAGAAGAAGCCCGAGGGCATCTACTCGGTCATCGACCTGCAGGCCGAGCCTGCGGTCGTCAAGGAGCTCGACCGCCAGATGAACCTGAACGAGTCGGTTCTCCGGACCAAGGTCCTTCGCCCCGAGACCCACTGAACTTCGGTTCAGCGGTAATCGGGACCGAGTAGTACACAGCAGCCCAGCAGCACATCCCCGCCGAGAGGTTCATCCATGGCAGGCGAGACCGTCATCACGGTCGTCGGCAATCTCGTCGACGACCCCGAGCTGCGCTTCACCCCCTCGGGTGCGGCGGTCGCGAAGTTCCGTGTCGCGTCCACTCCCCGCATCTTCGACAAGCAGACCAATGAGTGGAAGGACGGCGAAGGCCTGTTCCTGACCTGCTCGGTCTGGCGTCAGGCGGCTGAGAACGTCGCCGAGTCCCTTCAGCGGGGCATGCGCGTCATCGTGCAGGGCCGGCTGAAGCAGCGGTCGTACGAGGACCGTGAGGGTGTCAAGCGCACGGTCTACGAGCTGGACGTCGAGGAAGTCGGCCCCAGCCTGAAGACCGCCACGGCCAAGGTCACCAAGACCACGGGTCGCGGCGGCCAGGGTGGATACGGCGGCGGCGGTCAGCAGCAGGGTGGCGGCGGCAACTGGGGCGGAGCCCCCGGTGGCGGCGGTGCGCCCCAGGGCGGCGGAGGTCCCTCCGACGACCCGTGGGCGTCCAGTGCGCCGGCTGCCGGTGGCCAGCAGCAGGGTGGCGGCGGGGGCGGTTGGGGCGGAAGCTCCGGCGGCTCCGGCGGCTCCGGCGGTGGCTACTCGGACGAGCCGCCCTTCTAGGGCAGCTCGCATCCCCACTTCTTGATCACACAGGAGAGACACAATGGCGAAGCCGCCTGTGCGCAAGCCTAAGAAGAAGGTCTGCGCGTTCTGCAAGGACAAGACCGCTTACGTGGACTACAAGGACACGAACATGCTGCGGAAGTTCATTTCCGACCGCGGCAAGATCCGTGCCCGCCGCGTCACCGGCAACTGCACGCAGCACCAGCGTGACGTCGCCACGGCAGTCAAGAACAGCCGTGAGATGGCACTGCTGCCCTACACGTCCACCGCGCGATAAGGAAAGGGTGACCGAACAATGAAGATCATCCTGACCCACGAGGTCTCTGGCCTCGGCACCGCCGGCGATGTCGTCGACGTCAAGGACGGCTACGCTCGCAACTACCTGGTCCCGCGTGGTTTCGCGATCCGCTGGACCAAGGGTGGCGAGAAGGACGTGGCGCAGATCCGCCGCGCCCGCAAGATCCACGAGATCGCGACCATCGAGCAGGCCAACGAGTTCAAGGCCAAGCTCGAGGGTGTGAAGGTCCGTCTGGCCACCCGCGCGGGTGACGCCGGCCGTCTCTTCGGTTCCGTCACGCCGGCCGACATCGCCACGGCGATCGAGGCTTCGGGTGGCCCGAAGGTCGACAAGCGTCGCGTGGAGCTCGGCTCCCCGATCAAGACCCTCGGTTCGTACCAGGTCTCCGTGCGTCTGCACGCCGAGGTCGCCGCGAACGTGGGCATCGAGGTCGTCGCCGCCTAAGGGCAGCGCAATGAAGGGCCGCACCCCTCCGGGGGTGCGGCCCTTCGTCGTTCCCGGGCACCGGACTGGGTGCGCGGCATGGGCGATCGGTCGTGACGGAGGCTGTTTCACGTGAAACAAGGCTTCTGAAGGTGTCCACGACGCCAGGGCGCCGGCGGCGTTTCACGTGAAACGAGGTCCGCGGGTGTTTCACGTGAACGACCCGGTGACCGTTTCACGTGAAACGGTCACCGGCAGGCCCGGCCGTGGACCGTCAGCGGGTGGCACCGGCGACCAGCCACCGGCCGGAACGGGCGCGCAGCTGGAGAGTGATCATTCGGACCACCATCATCAGTGTCATCGCCCACCAGAGGGCGGTGAGGCCGCCTCCGAGAACGGGTACCAGGACCGCCGCCGGGGCGAAGACGGCGAGTGTCACCAGCATGGCCCGGGCCAGGTAGGGCCCGTCCCCCGCGCCCATCAGCACCCCGTCCAGGACGAAGACGATTCCGGAGACCGGCTGGGACACGGCCACGACGATCAGGGCCGGCAGCAGGACGTCCTCGACCACGGGATCGCTGGTGAAGAGCGGGATGAAGACCGGGCGGGCCGCGATGACCAGCAGGCCGAGGACGATCCCCGAGACGACGCCCCACTGGACCATGCGACGGCAGACGGCCTTGGCGCCCTCGGTGTCCCCCGCGCCCAGGTAGCGGCCGATGATGGCCTGTCCGGCGATCGCGATCGCGTCAAGGGCGAAGGCGAGCAGGCTCCACAGGGACAGCAGGATCTGGTGGGCGGCGATGTCGGCGTCGCCGAGCCGGGCCGCGACGGCGGTCGCGATCATCAGGATGGCCCGCAGGGACAGGGTCCGGACCAGCAGGGGCGCGCCCGCCCGGGCGCAGGCCCGGATGCCGGCCTTGTCGGGGCGCAGGGAGGCGCCGTGTCGCCGTGCTCCGCGCACCACCACGAAGAGATAGGCGGCCGCCATCGCGAACTGGGCGATGACCGTGCCCCAGGCGGATCCGGCGATGCCGAGGCCGGCGCCGTACACCAGGGCCACGTTGAGGACGCCGTTGAGGGCGAAGCCCCCGATGGCCACGTAGAGCGGTGTACGGGTGTCCTGGAGCCCGCGGATGACGCCGGTGGCGGCCAGGACCATGAGCATGGCCGGGATTCCGAGGGCGGAGATGCGCAGGTAGGTGACCGCGTACGGGGCGACGGTGTCGGAGGCTCCGAAGAGGGACACCAGCCCGGGTGCGGTGGGCAGGATCGCGGCGGCCACGACCGTTCCGAGCAGGAGCGCGAGCCAGATCCCGTCCATGCCCTGCCGGATGGCGGCCGGTAGGTCGCCGGCGCCGACGCGCCGGGCCACCGCCGCGGTGGTGGCGTAGGCGAGGAAGACGAAGACGCTCACCCCGGTCATGAGGAGCGCGGCGGCGATGCCGAGGCCGGCCAGCTGGGGGGTGCCGAGGTGCCCCACGATGGCGCTGTCGGCCATCACGAACAGCGGTTCGGCCACGAGGGCGCCGAAGGCGGGGACGGCGAGGGCGAGGATCTCGCGGTCGTGCCGTCTCGGGGCAGCCTTCATAGCTGTGGGGGCCTGTGTCATGCGCTCAATCTAATCTTCCACAGGTAATGGATGCAAGTGCCCTTGGATCCTTACCAAGGCGTTGACTTGCGGGTTCTTCACACCCCATTGGAGGCGATCTTGAGACAGTGGCCAAGAATTTTCTCCCCCAGCTTCGCGATGTGGGGAAATCGCAGGTCAGCATAGGTGTCGGGGAGGGTCGGGTGATTTTGTCCACAGCGTCATCCCCCGGTCCGTACACAGCTTCCGACCACTTACCCACAGCATTGGCGCCGTCGTCCACATCTCATCCACACAGCCTGTGGATAACAAGATTGGCTGACGTCGCTCGCGGCCCTACCGTTGGGCGTTGCCCGACGCGCCGAGAGCCGATCCGGGTGCCCCAAATGTCAGAGCCGTGTCGTAGAAAGAATGGCACGGCGAGGTCCGCGTAGCGGACGGGAGGAGGCGGCCCGGTGAACATGCCCGAGCCCATGGACGACCCCTGGGCCGACAGCGGTCCCAGTGACCGTCTGCCCGCCCGTCCGCGCCGTAACAGCGAAGGCCGTGGCCGCGGGGACAAGCGGGACGACGACGGCCGTGAGGGCGGCTCCTGGGACGGCGGTGGGGGCGGCTTCGAACGGGTTCCGCCGCAGGACCTCGATGCCGAGCAGTCGGTGCTCGGCGGCATGCTGCTCTCCAAGGACGCCATCGCCGACGTGGTCGAGGTCCTCAAGGGCCACGACTTCTACCGTCCCTCGCACGAGACGATCTACCAGGCCATCCTCGACCTGTACGCCAAGGGCGAGCCGGCCGACCCGATCACCGTCGGCGCGGAGCTGACCCGGCGCGGCGAGATCAGCAAGGTCGGCGGTGCCTCCTACCTGCACACGCTGGTCCAGTCCGTGCCCACCGCGGCGAACGCCGAGTACTACGCGGAGATCGTCCACGAGAGAGCCGTCCTGCGGCGCCTCGTCGCCGCCGGTACGAAGATCACGCAGATGGGGTACGCGGCGGACGGCGATGTCGACGAGATCGTCAACAGCGCCCAGGCCGAGATCTACGCCGTCACCGAGCAGCGGACCTCCGAGGACTACCTGCCGCTGGGCGACATCATGGAGGGCGCCCTCGACGAGATCGAGGCGATCGGGTCGCGCAGCGGCCAGATGTCGGGCGTACCGACCGGGTTCACCGACCTGGACTCCCTGACCAACGGCCTCCACCCGGGCCAGATGATCGTCATCGCCGCGCGTCCCGCGATGGGAAAGTCCACGCTCGCCCTGGACTTCGCACGTGCCTGCTCCATCAAGGCCAATCTGCCCAGCGTCATCTTCTCCCTCGAAATGGGCCGCAACGAGATCGCCATGCGCCTGCTCTCGGCGGAGGCCCGCGTGGCGTTGCACCACATGCGTTCGGGAACGATGACCGACGACGACTGGACCCGGCTCGCGCGCCGGATGCCCGACGTCTCGGCCGCGCCGCTGTACATCGACGACTCCCCGAACCTGTCGATGATGGAGATCCGGGCCAAGTGCCGCCGCCTCAAGCAGCGCAGTGACCTCTCCCTCGTCGTCATCGACTACCTCCAGCTGATGCAGTCGGGTGGCTCGCGCCGTCCGGAGAGCCGCCAGCAGGAAGTCTCGGACATGTCCCGAAACCTGAAGCTGCTGGCCAAGGAGCTGGAGGTTCCGGTGATCGCGCTCTCCCAGCTGAACCGTGGTCCCGAGCAGCGCACCGACAAGAAGCCGATGGTCTCCGACCTCCGTGAATCGGGCTCCATCGAGCAGGACGCCGACATGGTGATCCTGCTGCACCGCGAGGACGCGTACGAGAAGGAATCCCCCCGCGCGGGCGAGGCGGACCTGATCGTGGCCAAGCACCGAAACGGCCCCACGGCCACCATCACCGTCGCGTTCCAGGGCCACTACTCCCGCTTCGTGGACATGGCCAACACGTAGGACCGGGGCGACCGGGAGTCCGGCGGCGGTGGGAATCGAGAGGCCGTCGGTCACGTGGGTGTGGTACCTACTGATCATGGACGCGCTCTCTGAAGACCTGGAACTGCTCCCCGAAACCCGGCGCGCGCTGCGGCACCGGATCGCCGTCGCGCAGAGCGAGGGACGGGCCCCCTCCGTGGTGGCGGCGGTCGTCCGTGGTGGCGAGGTGGTCTGGGAAGGGTCCCGTACCTCCGTGGAAGGGCACGGACCGGACGGAAACGTGCAGTACCGGATCGGCTCGATCACCAAGACCTTCACCGCCGTTCTGGTGCTGCGGTTGCGGGACGAGGGGCTGCTCGACCTGTCGGACCCGCTGGAGAAGCACCTGCCCGGAACGGGCGTCGGCGAGGTGACCGTCGCCCAGCTGCTGGCCCATACGGGCGGGCTGGCCGCCGAGACCCCCGGCGCGTGGTGGGAGCGGAGCCCGGCGGCGCTCCGGCCCGAACTCGCCGACGTACTCGGGGACGAGCCGTTCAGGCACACCCCCGGCCGCCGGTTCCACTACTCCAACCCCGGCTACACGCTGCTGGGTTCGCTGGTCGAGGCGCTGCGGGGGAGGCCGTGGGAGGACGTCCTGCGGGCCGAGGTGTTGGAGCCGCTCGGCCTGAGCCGTACGAGCGGGCAGCCGCAGGCCCCGCACGCGGGCGGTTGGGCGGTGCACCCGTGGGCCGACGTGATGATGCCCGAACCGCTGGAAGACCTCGGGCTGATGGCGGCTGCCGGGCAACTGTGGTCCACGACAAGGGACCTGGCGCGCTTCGCCGACTTCCTGCTCCGCGGTGACGACCGGGTGCTGAGCGCCGCGACCGTACGGGAGATGCGTGCGCCGGCCGCGCCGCCGGAGCCCGGCTTCGCGGATTCCGGGTACGGGCTCGGTGTTCAGCTGGCGACGGATGGCGCGCGCCGGCTGGTCGGGCACAGCGGCTCCCTCCCGGGGTTCGTCGCCGGCCTGTGGCTGAGCGAGGACGACGACGTGGCCGCCGTCGTCCTGGCGAACTGCACGTCCGGGCTGCCGCCGATGACCGTGGCCGTCGACCTGGTGCGGATCGTCGCCGACGCGGAACCGCGTTTTCCCGAGCCGTGGCGGCCGACCGGGGAAGCCGACCGGGTGCCGTTGGAGCTGACCGGGCCCTGGTACTGGGGGACTTCGCCGCAGCTGCTGCGGCTCACGTACGACGGTTGCCTGCAGCTGGGCCCGGTGGGGGCCACCGGGCGGGCGGCTCGCTTCCGCGCGGAGCCGGACGGGACGTGGACCGGTCTCTCCGGCTACTACGCGGGCGAGACGCTGCGGGCCGTTCGCCGGGAGGACGGCTCGGTGAGCCACCTCGACCTGGCGTCGTTCGTGTTCACGCGGGAGCCCTACGACGCCCAGGCCCCGGTGCCCGGAGGGGTGGACCCCCAGGGCTGGCGGGGCATCGGCTGAGGCCGGTGCCGGTGCCGGTGCGGTGGCCGGTGGCGGCGCCCGACGCCGGTCATGATCGGGAGGCCGGGGCTCGTCCTCCCGATGGCATACCGGGTCGCCGCCGACGGGGTCCGGCCTACCGGATCGCTCAGAGTTGGAACTTGAAGCCGACGTGGGAGGCGGTGAAGCCGAGCCGCTCGTAGAAGCGGTGGGCGTCGGTGCGCGTCACGTCCGAGGTGAGCTGGACCAACTGACAGCCCTCCTGGCGGGACCGGTCGATCGCCCACTCGATGAAACGGGTGCCGAGGCCGCTGCCCCGCTCGTCGGAGTGCACGCGGACGCCTTCGATGATCGACCGGGTGGCCCCCATGCGGGAGAGTCCCGGTACGAACGTGAGCTGGAGGGTGCCCACCACGCGCTCACCACGGACGGCGACGACGACGTGCTGGTTGGGGTCTTCGCTCAGGCGCTTGAGGGCCGCTACGTACGGGGCGAGGTCGTCCGGGGATTCCCGGGTGGCGCCGAGCGGGTCGTCGGCGAGCATCTCGACGATGGCCGGCAGATCCGCCTCGGTGGCGGGGCGGATCCTCAGGTCGTGGGTTTCGGTCATGGTGCGCTCTTCCTTCTCTCAGCCGGCTGCGACGGTCAGCGGGGCCCAGCGGCGGGTCCAGTCGCCGGGCAGGTGGGGGATGTCCCGGGTCATGACGGCGTTGAACGCCACGGATTCGAGACCTCGTTCCTTGAGCCAGGCGAGAAGTTCCTCGTGGCGTACGTCGACGTCGGTGCGCAGGGGTCGGTCGGTGGTGGCGGCCAGCGCGGTCACGAGTGCCTGGGCGCCGACGGTGTCGCGCGCGATCAACGGGCCCACGACATGGGTCTGCATGTTGGGCCAGATGGCGGCGTACCCGACGAGCTCGCCCCGATCGTCCTCGATGACGAGCAGCCGGTCGGCGAAGGCGGGTAGGCGGGTGATCAGGTGGGTGCGGTCGGCGCCGAACACCTCGGTGTCCAGACGGATGATGGCCGGGATGTCCCTGGATGTGGCCGGGCGGACGGCTTCGTCGCCCGGGACCGGACCGTCTCCGGCGGGGCGGAAGGCACCCACGAGCATCTCCGCACGGCCCGTGGTGTCGAAACCGAGCTCCTCGTACAGGGGGCGGCCGTACGGCGTGGCGTGCAGGGTCAGGGGGATGCCCGTCAGGACCTCGTCGCACACGTGTGTCATCAGTCGGCGGCCCAGTCCCCTGCGGGCGTACCGCTCCGCGACGAGGACCATGCCGAGGGCGGCGAGGTCCGGGTTGGCCCGGCTTGGGCCGTAGCGGGTGACGACGCAGGCGGCGGCAAGTCCCTCTCCGTCGGGGGCCTTGATGCCATAGGCGTCCCCGGCCGCGAGGAGGAGCCCCCACTTGTGGTCCTCGCGGGGCCAGCCACGGTCCTCGGACAGATCGGCGCAGTGCCGGAGATCATCCGTGGTGAGCAAGCTGATCGGCAGGTCGGTGAGCGGTGGTGGTGTCACCTGCCCAGACTGGATCACGGGCCGGGTGGGAGTCCAGAGGATATGGCGCGGCGGGTGACGTCGGTGTTTCACGTGAAACCGCCCATCGAAGGTGGGGCACGGCAGCCACGTTTCACGTGAAACGCCGCTGGTTTCACGTGAAACACAGCCGTTCCTCACGTGGACTCACGGCGTTTCACGTGAAACACGCTGTTTCACGTGAAACGGAGCGGCTAGCCTCGACGGCTATGACGATGCTGCACCTCTTCGATCTCGACGGGACCCTGATGTTCGGCTCGGCCGCGCCGGTCGAGATTTCCCGGCAGCTCGGCGTGGGCATCGAGATTGCCGAACTGGAGCGGTCCTTCGCCGCGAGGGAGATCAGCCCCCACCAGTTCTCGATGGCGGTGCGGGAGCTGTGGTCGGAGCTGACGCCCGCACACGTTCGGGCGGCGTTCGACGGTGCTCCGTGGCTGGCGGGCATCCGGGACGTCTGGCAGGAGATCCGCGAGCGCGGCGACTACTGCGCGGTCATCTCGCTGTCCCCTTCGTTCTTCGTCGAGCTGTTGCTCGAATGGGGTGCCCACGCCGCGCACGGCTCGGTGTTCCCCGCGGTGCCCTTCACCCGGCCCGTCGACCTGGCGGGGATCCTGACGCCCGAGGGCAAGGTGGGCATCGCCGACCAGCTGTGCGCACGGTTCGGAGTGAGTCGGGGCGACTGCGTGGCCTACGGGGACTCCCTGACCGACGCGGTTCTCTTCGATGCCGTTCCGAGGTCGGTGGCGGTGAATGCCCGTCCGTACCTGGCCGAGCGGGCGACGTACGTCTACGAGGGTCGCGACCTCCGTGAGGCATACCAGCTCGTGGGGGTGACCCGCCCGGAAGTCGAGGCATCTTAAGGGGAAAGAGGGTTCGAAACGCAGATTTTTCCCATTCCCCCGCAGTGCTCTTGGTCGGCCGGCACGCTGTGAAACCCGGAACCACGGATTCGAGGCCGTGGCGCGTGCACACCGACCGAGATGCTCGAAGCGAGGCACCGCATGGACGCTCCGCCAATCAGATCGGCCAGACCGACGGGCCGGATACCCTCCGGGGGCGGTGCGAAAGAGCCCTCACCGGATTCGGTGCTCATCCACCGGACCCTCGCCGAGATCGCACCCGTCGCCGACAAAGTCACCTCGTACTTCTACGCCCTGGTCTTCACCGGGCACCCCGATGTGCGGGGAATGTTCCCCGCCTCCATGGACGTCCAGCGCGACAGGCTGCTGAAGGCACTGTTGACCGCGGCCGAGCACATCGACGCCCCGGACGTCCTCGTCCCGTACCTCCGCCGACTGGGCACGGGACACCGCAAGTACGGAACCATGGCCGGCCACTATCCGGCCGTGGGCGAGGCCCTGATCGGCGCCCTGGCCCGGTACGCGGAGTTCACCTGGGGGCCCGAGACCCAGGCGGCCTGGGTGCGCGCGTACACGGCCATCTCCCAGATCATGATCGACGCGGCGGCCGAGGACGAGGTGAAGGCCCCCGCGTGGTGGCACGCGGAAGTCGTTTCGCACGACCTGCGGACCTCGGACATCGCGGTGCTGACGGTCCGCCCCGACCAGCCGTACCCCTTCCTGGCGGGCCAGTACACGAGCCTGGAGACCCCGTGGTGGCCACGGGTCTGGCGGCACTACTCCTTCGCCTCGGCGCCGCGCGCCGACGGCCTCCTCTCCTTTCACATCAAGGCCGTCCCGGCGGGGTGGGTCTCCAACGCCCTCGTACGGCACGCACAGCCGGGCGACGTGCTGCGGCTCGGCCCTCCGGCGGGGTCGATGGTGGTGGACCACACGACGGACAACGGCATGTTGTGCCTGGGGGGCGGTACCGGCATCGCCCCCATCAAGGCATTGATCGAGGACGTCGCCGAGCACGGCGAGCGGCGGCCCATGGAGGTTTTCTTCGGGGCGCGAAGTGACAACGACCTCTACGACAAGGACACCCTGATGGGGTTGCAGCGTTCCCATCCGTGGCTGTCGGTGCGCCCGGTGGTGGGAGGGGGCCTGGACGGCCAGTTGCCGCAGGCGGTCGGTGAGCACGGGCCCTGGAGTTCGTACGACGCCTTCGTGTCCGGGCCACCGGCGATGATCCGCAGCGGTGTGGACGCCCTCAAGCGGATCGGCATTCCCGGGGAGCGGATCCGCTACGACGCGTTCGAGGAGCTGGCGGGCGTCGCCGGCTGAGACCGGTACGGGCCCGCCGGCTCCCCGGCGTGCTCAGCCCAGGTCGGGGGCGTGCATGGCGCGCACCCCCTCGATGTTCCCGTCGAGGTAGTGCCGCAAGGACAGCGGTACGAGGTGGACCGCGGCGATCCCGACCCGACTGAAGGGCACGCGGACGATCTCGTACTCGCCCTCGGGCTCGTCGATCTCGGGGCCGTGGCGTTGTGCGAGGTCCATCGATTCGAGGTGGCAGACGAAGAAGTGCTGCACCTTCACGCCGGTCACTCCCCCGGAGGCGATGTGCTCGACCGTGTCGACGAAACAGGGCACCACATCGGTGATCTTGGCGCCCAGTTCTTCGTGGACCTCGCGGTGGAGGGCGTCCACGACGGTGTCGTCCGAGGGCTCGACCCCGCCGCCCGGGGTGAGCCAGTACGGGTCGACGCCGGGCTTGGTGCGCTTGATGAGGATCAGGTCGTCACCGTCGAGCAGGATCGCGCGGGCGGTGCGTTTGACCACGGGGCGTTCGGTCATGGGAGAAGAGTGGCCCGGTACAACCCGTCTGAAACGCACCACAGGCCGAAAACAGGGGGCTCACCAGTGCGTGGCGGCGCGCAACAGCATGTCGTGGGCGCGGTCGAGGTGGGCGAGGGCGAGGCTTCCGGCCCGTACGGCGAGGAACCAGGTCCGCAGTGGCGGTACGGGAGGCTCCAGCAGGGCTACGATCCGACCGCCGTCGAGGGCGTCCCGGCACAGGTAGCGGGGCAGCACGGCGAGCCCGGCTCCGGCTCGGACGCATTCCAGCACGGCGCGCAGATCCGGTGCGACGACGGTGGCGGCCGGCTCCGGGGCGGAGTCGAAGAGGGCGGCCCAGTAGCGGGTCACGAGCGGCAGGCTCGCGTGCACCTCGACGACGGGGATTCCGTCCAGGGCGCCGGGGCCCTTGTCGCGCAGGTGGGCGGGGTCGACCAGAGCGGCCCAGTAGGGCGCCGCGACCAGCACCAGCTCCTCGTCGCACAGGACGGAGGCCGTGAACAGCCCGCCGCGCGGCCGGGCCGCCGTGACGACGAGGTCGTGTTGTCCGGCACCCAGTCCCTCGAGGGTCGTCCGCGCATCGGAGGTGAAGGCGGTGCGCAGGGTCTGACCCTGGACGACGAGGGGCGCGAGGGCGGGGAGCACCCGCAGGGAGAGGAACTCGGGTGGTCCGGCGAGGTGCAGGGTGCGTGAGGAGCCTGCGGATTCGCGCTCGGTCTCGGTGATCCGTAGTAGGGCGTCCAGGTGCGGGGCCGCCTTGTGGGCCAGTTCGTCGCCGATCGCGGTGGGCGTGACACCGCGGGCGCGGCGGTCGAACAGGGGGCGGCCCAGCTGGCGTTCCAGGGCTCGGATCTGCGAGGTGACCGCGGGCTGGGACAGTCCGAGGAGGGTGGCGGCCCGGGTGAACGAGCCGGCCCGGTGGACGGCGACGAAGGTGCGCAGCAGGGCAAGGTCCATGGCGGCCCCTTCCGGTGGGGGCCTTCAACTATAAATATGCCGATAGGCCCCTGTCGTTACCGTGATTGGACTCTGACGCAGGGTCAATTAGCCTTGTTCGTGTGGTTCTTCACTTGTGGAACCCAGGAAACGGTCCGAGTCACCGGGGGGAGGCTCGGACCGTTTCACGTGTCGTTCAGGCCCCGGAGCCCGCGTGGTCAAGGGCCCGCAGCACATCGGCGACCAGATCCTCGGGATCCTCGGCGCCGGCGGAGAAACGGATGAAGCCCGCTGGCACGGCATCGCCGCCCCAGCGGCCGCGCCGCTCCGCCGTGGAGCGCACTCCGCCGAAGCTCGTGGCGTCCTCGACCAGGTGCAGGGCGGCCATGAAGCGTTCCGCGTGCGCGCGGTCCGGCAGCGTGAAGGAGACCACCGAGCCGAATCCGGACATCTGCCGGGCCGCTGTCTTGTGGGCCGCGTCCGAAGGCAGGCCCGGGTAGCGAAGGCCGCTCACCTCGGCGCGGTCGGTGAGGGCTTCGGCGACCGCGAGGGCGTTTCCCCACTGGCGTTGGGCGCGCAGCTGGATGGTGGCCAGCGAGCGGTGGGCGAGCCAGGCCTCCATGGGCCCGGGGATGGCCCCGACGATCTTGCGCCAGCGGCGGACGCCCGCGGCGAGCGCCGGGTCCCGGCAGACGACGTAGCCGAGCAGGAGGTCTCCGTGGCCGGTGAGTCCCTTGGTGCCGCTCGCCACGGAGAAGTCCGCGCCGAGTTCCAGCGGTCGCTGCCCGAGCGGGGTGGCGAGGGTGTTGTCGACGGCGACCAGGGTGCCGCCGTCGTGCGCGGCCTCCACGAGACGGCGCACGTCGCACACGTCGAGCCCCGGGTTGGAGGGGGTTTCGATCCACAGCAGTCGGGCTCCGTCGAGGACCGTCAGCTGGGCGTCGCCGCCGGTCGGGGCCGTGCGCACCAGGATCCCGTACGCCTCCAGTTGCTCCCGGAGCAGCGGCAGCGCCTGGTAGCCGTCGTCGGGCAGGACGACGGTGTCGCCGGTGCGGGCCTGGGAGAGGAGGACGGCGGAGATCGCCGCCATGCCGGAGGCGAAGACGACGGTCTCCACGTCCTGCGCCCCGGGTGCCTCCAGTTCGCCGATGGCGCGTTCCAACAGGGTCCACGTCGGGTTGCTGTCGCGGCCGTAGGTGTACGGACCCGTCACGTCTCCGGGGAGGTGGAAGTGTGCGGCGAACACGGGACCGGGCAGGGTCGGTTCGTTCTTGACGGCTTCGGGGAATCCGGCGCGCACGGCCCGGGTGCCCTCGCCGTACCGGTCCGTCGTGGCGCTTTCGCCGGCGGGGTGGTCGTTCACGGGGTGTGCTCCTTCACCGCGGTGCGTACCGCGTCCAGCAGGCCGGGGCTCGCGGCCTCGACCAGCTCCAGGCATTCCTCGAACCCGTCGAGGGAGCCGTAGTAAGGGTCCGGTACGTCCATCGCGTCCGGTAGGTGCCCCGGCCCGGCCGCGGGGTCGTACGAGCGCAGCAGCCGGATCCTGGCAGCGGCCTCGGGGGTCGGTGCGAGGGCACGCAGGTCATTCAGGTGGCCGGTGTCGAGCGCGATGACGAGGTCGAGGCGGTCGAACCAGGAGGCCCGGAACTGTCGGGCCCGGTGATCCTGCGCGTACCCGGCGGCCTCCAGCACGGCCACGGTGCGCCGGTCGGCGCCGTCGCCCTCGTGCCAACCGCCGGTGCCGGCGCTGTCCACCTCGACCCGGTCGTCCAGTCCGGCCTCGGTGACGTGGGCGCGGAAGACCGACTCGGCCATGGGAGAGCGGCAGATGTTGCCCGTGCAGACGAAACATACGCGGTACATCGTCGGCCGGTCAGTTCTTGTCGGGCAGGGCCAGGTTCACGGCCCAGGAGACGATGGAGATGATCAGACCGCCGAGGATCGCGGTCCAGAAGTTGTCCACGTGGAAGCTGAGGTCGAATTGCTTCGCCAGCCAGGAGGTCAGGAGCAGCATCAAAGCGTTCACGACCAGGGTGAACAGGCCGAGGGTGAGAATGAACAAGGGGAGGGAAAGCAGCTTCACCACGGGCTTCACGATGAAGTTGACCAGGCCGAAGACCAGCGCCACCAGGATCAGTGTGGCGGCTCGTCGGCCGGTGCTGCTGCCGTCGTCGAGCGTGATGCCGGCGAGCAGCCAGATGGCCACGGCCAGGGCCGCCGCGTTGGCGAGCGTCTTGACTACGAAATTCGTCATGTGTCTGATCGTGGCAGAGAAGATCCTGGTGGGACATCAGCAGATCAGCGGATCCCGCGGCAGCGGCGAACGAGGAGCACAGCAACGATGAAGGCCTTCCGGCTGGATGAGCTCGAGGCGGAGAGGGCGGCCAACGATGGCGCCTACCTGCAATTCCTGCGGGAACGGAACATGTCGGCGGGGCTGTACGCCCTGGAAGCGGGTCAGAGCGATCCGCAGCAGCCGCACCGGCAGGACGAGGTGTACTTCGTGGTCAGCGGTCGGGCTTCGATCACGGTCGGGGAGGAGACGACGGTGGTGGCCAACGGCAGCGTCGTCTACGTACCGGCCGGGGTGCCGCACAAGTTCCACCACATCACCGAGCCGTTGAAGGTGCTGGTGGTGTTCTCCCCGCCGGAGGGCTGAGGGCGCGGGGCCGGGGCCCTCTTCCCGGGGCCCTTCTTCCCGGGGGTCGCCCCCCGGTCCCCCTAGGGGGCGGATCAGGGGGTTCCGGGGGCTCTCCGGCCCCCGGCCGTGGCCGGTGGCTCCTAGCATCGGGACCAGGAAGTCACGGACGAGGAAGAGGTAGAAGACATGGACGGGATCCGAGCGATATTCGCGGGCATGCCCTGGTGGGTCAAGTGGATCGCCGTTCCGGTGCTGGCCATCTTCGTGTTCGGCGGGGTGATCACCAGCATCATCGGCACGCTGATCGGCCTCGTCTTCAAGCTGCTGCTCTTCGTCGCCCTCGTCGGCGGTCTGATCTTCGTGGTCAAGAAGTTCAGCGGCAGCGGCTCGAAGTCCTCCTCTTCCTCCTCCGGAGAGTGGTAGGAAACCCGCAACCCGGGCGGTACGGGATTGACCCATGCGGGGGAACGCGGCACGGCAAAACGCCCACAGCGCTGGAATCGGCGGATAGGGTCGCAATCTGTGTCGCTCCCCTGGGCACCGTCAGCTGGTACTCCGCTCCGGACGGGCGATCAGATCCGGAGCATCCGAGCAACACCCCCAGGAGCCACGGCACACGCGGGGGCGGCCCCCGCAGGGCGGGCCCCCCAGGCCCGCCGCCACGCCTGGGGGTGAGCTTTGTCTTCGGTTCACAATGCCGGTGTGCCGACTTTGATCGGTTCGGTGCAGAGAGCGCTGAGGTTGCTGGAGGCGGCGGGCTCCCACGGTGACGGAGCCCCGGCGAAACAACTCGCGCGCGAAGCCGGGCTCCCGCTCCCCACGGCGTACCACCTGCTGCGCACCCTGACGCACGAGGGCTATCTGCGCCGGGAGGGAGGGGTCTTCGTCCTCGGGGCCGCTGCCGGGCGGTTGGCGGGTGGCGGACTTCAGCAGAAACGTCGCAGCATGATCCTCGACTCCCTCGCGCACTTCCGCGACGCGGTCGGGGCGCCCGTCTACTTCGCGGTCTACCGCGAGGGTGAGATCGAGGTCGTCGGCGTCTCGGACAGCCCGGCCGGCCCCGCCTGCGAGGAGTGGGCCGATTTCCGGGCGACCGGCCACGCGCACGCCATCGGCCAGTGCTTGCTCGGCCAGCTCGACGAGAAGGCGCGCAAGGACCACTACGACCGTCACCCGGTCGAGGGGATCACCCCCTACACCGTGAGGGACCTCCACGCACTGGAACAGAGGATCGTTTCGTGGGAGCGGATGCAGCCGGTTACGGAGAGTCAGGAGTACGCGCTGGGCACGGTGTGTGCTGCCATCCCGATCACAGCGGGCGATACCGCCGCAACCATGGCCATTTCGCTCCCCGCGCACCAGCAAAGTCGGTTGCCCTATGCGGTGGATCGGCTACGGAGTGAAGTAGGCGCGCTGTTGAGCACCCTCTCGTTCTCTATCAGTATCTGAAAACTCACTCCTTGTGATCTCCGAGCGCTTCCACCACTCTTGTCAAGAGGGCTTGGGGGACCATTCCTGGCCACTTCCACTACAGCGGGGTAGGCAATGCGCGAGTCGGTACAGGCAGAGGTCATGATGAGCTTCCTCGTTTCCGAGGAGCTCTCGTTCCGGATCCCGGTGGAACTCCGGTACGACGCTCGTGACCCCTACGCAGTACGCCTCACCTTCCACCTTCCCGGAGACGCGCCTGTGACCTGGGCGTTCGGCCGGGAGTTGCTTCTCGACGGCATCAACAAGCCTTGCGGCGACGGCGACGTGCACATCGCCCCCACCCACCCCGAGGAGCTGTCCGACGTCCACATCCGCCTTCAGGTCGGCGGGGATCGGGCCCTGTTCCGCGCTGGCGCGGCACCGCTCGTCGCATTCCTCGACCGGACCGACCGGCTTGTTCCGCTCGGTCAGGAGCGAAACCTCGGCGACTTCGAGGGAGACCTCGACGAGGCGCTCGACAAGATCCTCGCCGAAGCCCGACAGAACGAACAGAACGCGGGCTGAGTCGACCTCAGCGCTTGCGCCGTCGGCCCCGGCCGCCGCGGACCGGTCCCGTGGCCGCCGCGGCGGCCGGGGCGCCCGGCCGGTCCGCGGAAACCACCAGCGCGGCCAGGGCCGTGGTCACGGGAACCGACGCGACGAGTCCGATCGAGCCCACGAGGGTCCGTACGATCTCCTCCGCCACCAACTCGCTGTTGGCCACCGACCCCATGCTGCTGTTGGCGATCGAGAACAGCAGGAGCAGCGGCAACGCGGCGCCCGCATAGGCGAGTACGAGGGTGTTGACCACGGACGCGATGTGGTCGCGGCCGATCCTGATCGCCGCCCGGTACAGGGCGCGCGGCCCCATCTTCGGGTCGGCCTGGTGGAGTTCCCACACCGCGGAGGTCTGGGTGACCGTCACGTCGTCGAGTACGCCGAGCGAGCCGATGATCACACCTGCGAGCAGCAAACCGCTCATGTCGATGTCGGGGTAGAGGCCGTGGATCAGGCCCGTGTTGTCATCTGTGTTGCCGCTCAGGAACGCCCAGTCGATGAACACCGAGCCCAACAGGCCGATCAGCAGCAGCGAGACCAGGGTGCCGAGGACGGCGACCGAGGTTCTGGCTGTCAGCCCGTGGCACATGTAGAGGGCGATCAGCATGATCGCGCTGGCTCCGACGATCGCGACGACCAGGGGGTTCGAGCCCTGCAGGATCGCCGGGAGGATGAAGAGGGTCAGGATCGCGAAACTGATCACCAGGGCGACGAGCGCGAACAGGCCCCGCAGTCGGCCGACCACGACGACCGCCACGGCGAAGATGCCGGCCAGCAGGGCCATCGGGAGCTTGCGGTTCACGTCGATCACCGAGTACTGGAGGTCCCGGGGGGCGTCCGGCGCGTGGGCGACGACCACCTCCTGCCCCTGCTTCAACTGCCTTGGTGCGCCCGGCTGGACGATCTCGAAGAAGGCGCGCCCCTTGTCCGGGCCGCTGCCGACCACGACGGTGGCCTTCTTGCAGTCCCCCGTCTGCGCGGCCTTGGCCTCGCGGCCCTGCGGGGTCGAGAGATCGCCCGTCGACGGCACCTGCGAGGCGTTCACCGATTTGCAGTCGACGCTTTCGAGCGCGACGACTTGGCCCTGCTGGGTCTGCCGGTCGAATCCCACGCCGGTCCGTTCGTGGGCGGGTGCGCCGCCCGGCCACAGCACCACCATGCCGATGAAGACGGCCACCGCGAAGGGGATCAGTACCGCGGCGATGACCTTGCGCAGGTGCTTGGACACGGGGGCCGCCGGCCCGTGGCTGTGGCTGTGGGAATGGCCCTGTGCGGGCACGACCGCATGACCATGGGGCGCGTGCTCGTGGTCGTGGTGACCCGTGGGTTCGGTGGGCTCGGTGGGGGGCTGCGGCAAGGACGTCACCGGCAGATCATCGCAAGAGATGAGGGGGCCCACTGTTCAGCACGCCACAGATGACGCTAGCGTGGGGGCACCTTTGCACAACGCGGGAGCTCGGAGCACCGGGCTGAGAGGGCGCTGATCACCGTACGCACATGAGAATGCGTACGGGAAGAGGCTGCGTCGACCGCCGAACCTGTTACCGGGTAATGCCGGCGTAGGGAGATAGGTCTCATGACCATTCAGGACGCACGCACGCCTGCCGTCAGCCAGGACGCCGACGGCGGGAACGAGCGCCAGCCGGGCTGGCACAAGGGCTACGTGGCGGGCTCCCGCCCCGACATCCGGGTGCCGGTCCGCCAGGTCCACCTCACCAACGGCAAGGACGTGACGCTCTACGACACGTCGGGTCCGTACACCGACCCCGGGATCGAGACGGACGTCCGTCGGGGCCTCGCGCCGCTGCGCGAGAACTGGATCATCAGCCGTGGCGACACCGAGGAGTACGCGGGCCGCCCCGCGCGGCCCGAGGACGACGGCATCAAGCACACCTCGCCCCGCGGTGGCCTCAAGAACCTGGACGCGGTCTTCCCGGGACGCCCCCGGCAGCCCCGCCGCGGCCGCGGCGGCGCCGCGGTCACCCAGCTCGCGTACGCCCGCCGCGGCGAGATCACCCCGGAGATGGAGTACGTCGCGATCCGCGAGAACGTCTCCCCCGAGGTCGTGCGTGAGGAGATCGCCGCAGGTCGCGCGGTTCTCCCGGCCAACGTGAACCACCCCGAGATCGAACCGATGATCATCGGCAAGCGGTTCCTGGTGAAGGTCAACGCCAACATCGGCAACTCCGCGGTCACCTCCTCCATCGAGGAGGAGGTCGACAAGATGACCTGGGCCACCAAGTGGGGCGCCGACACGGTCATGGACCTCTCGACCGGTCGCAACATCCACACCACGCGCGAGTGGGTGCTGCGCAACTCCCCCGTTCCGATCGGCACCGTGCCGCTCTACCAGGCGCTGGAGAAGGTCGACGGCCGCGCCGAGGACCTGACCTGGGAGATCTACAAGGACACGGTCATCGAGCAGGCCGAGCAGGGCGTCGACTACATGACGGTCCACGCGGGCGTGCTGCTGCCGTACGTACCGCTGACCGCCCGCCGCAAGACCGGAATCGTCTCCCGCGGCGGTTCGATCATGGCCGCGTGGTGCCTGGCGCACCACAAGGAGAACTTCCTCTACACGAACTTCGAAGAGCTCTGCGACATCCTCGCGACCTACGACGTCACGTACTCCCTGGGCGACGGCCTGCGCCCCGGCTCCATCGCCGACGCCAACGACGCCGCGCAGTTCGCCGAGCTGAAGACGCTGGGCGAGCTGAACACCATCGCCAAGCGCCACAACGTCCAGACGATGATCGAGGGCCCGGGCCACGTCCCGATGCACAAGATCAAGGAGAACATCGACCTCCAGCAGGAGATCTGCGAAGAGGCGCCGTTCTACACGCTCGGCCCGCTCACCACGGACGTCGCGCCCGCGTACGACCACATCACCTCGGGCATCGGCGCCGCGATGATCGCCTGGTGGGGCACGGCGATGCTCTGCTACGTCACGCCCAAGGAGCACTTGGGCCTGCCCAACCGTGACGACGTGAAGACCGGCGTCATCACCTACAAGATCGCCGCCCACGCGGCGGACCTGGCCAAGGGGCACCCGGGCGCCCAGGAGTGGGACGACGCCCTGTCGGACGCACGGTTCGAGTTCCGCTGGGAGGACCAGTTCAACCTGGCCCTCGACCCGGACACGGCCCGCGAGTTCCACGACGAGACCCTGCCGGCCGAGCCCGCCAAGACCGCGCACTTCTGCTCCATGTGCGGTCCCAAGTTCTGCTCGATGAAGATCTCTCAGGACATCCGCCGTCAGCACGGCGGGGACCTGAAGGCCGATGAGATCGAGGCGGGCATGGCGGAGAAGTCCGCCGAGTTCGCCGCTGCGGGCAACCGCGTCTACCTGCCGCTGGCGGACTGACGCACGTTCGGGGGGAGTGCTGCTCCCGGCCGGCGGGGTTCCGCCGACCGGGAGCAGCGCCGTGTCCGGGCCCTGCGGGGCAGGGGCTCGGATTCTGATGGTTCGCGAGTGCGGTCCTTGACCTGGAGTGCGCTCCACGTCCTAAAGTGCGGCCGCATGACCATGGGATACCGAAATCTTGGTGGCACCGGCATCGAGGTGAGTGCCCACTGCCTGGGCACGATGATGTTCGGCGCGGTGGGGAACCCGGATCACGAGGAGTGCGTGCGGATCATCCATGCCGCACTCGACCGGGGCATCAACTTCGTAGACACGGCGGACATGTACTCCGCCGGTGAGTCCGAGGTGATCGTCGGCAAGGCGCTCAAGGGGCGGCGCGACGACGTCGTGCTCGCCACGAAGGTCCACTTCCGGATGGGAGAGGGCCGTAACCGCAGCGGCAACTCCCGGCGGTGGATCGTACGGGCGGTGGAGGACAGCCTGCGCAGGCTCGGCACCGACTGGATCGACCTCTACCAGGTGCACCGGCCGGACCACACGACCGACGTCGAAGAGACCCTGTCGGTCCTCGGCGACCTGGTCAGGGCCGGCAAGATCCGTGCCTTTGGTTGCTCGACGTTCCCGGCCGAGGAGCTCGTCGAGGCACACCACGTGGCGGACCGGCGGGCGCTGCCCCGGTTCCGTACGGAACAGCCGCCGTACTCGATCCTCGCGCGGGGGATCGAGGCGGACGTCCTGCCGGTCGCGCTCCGGTACGGAATGGGAGTGCTGACCTGGAGTCCGCTCGCATCCGGCTTCCTGAGCGGGAAGTACCGGCTCGGGGGGCCCGTCGACCTGACCTCGGGACGGGCGGCACTGACCCCGGCACGGTTCGATCCGGCGATCCCGGGCAACGTCGCCAAGCTGGAGGCGGTGGAGCAGTTGGTCGAGCTGGCCGACTCGATCGGCTGCACGCTGCCGGAGCTGGCCGTGGCGTTTCCCGTCGCCCACCCCGCCGTCACCTCGGTGATCATCGGGCCGCGGACGATGGAGCAGATGGAGTCGCTGGTGAAGGGGGCCGGGCTGGTCCTGGAAGACTCGGTGCTCGACCGGATCGACGAGATCGTGGCGCCCGGCGTGAACCTCTACCGGCCGGACGGAGTCTGGCGCCCGCCGGCTCTGGCGGACGCCGGCCTGCGCCGTCGGGTGCTCGGCGAGCGGGCGGCCGCGTCCTAGGCGCGGGCCCCGTTGTTTCACGTGAAACGGGGTGTGGTCCGTTTCACGTGAAACGGCGCCGGTCGTTCACATGAGGGCGGTCGTTTCACGTGAAACGGGAGCGGGTGTTTCACGTGAAACGGACGGGGACGAGCGACGGAGGGCGGCGACGGCGAAGGCCCGGTTGTCCTCCGTCTGGCGCCGGTACACCTCCGGCAGGTCGGGGAGTGCGAGCAACCGGTCGCAGGCGCTGAGGGAGGCGCCCATGTCGCCGACCCAGTAGGCGTTGATCGAGTGCTCGAAGAGAAGGCCCCACCGGTACACCCAGGGCTGTACGAAGAGCAGGTCGTCCGGTGCCGGACGGTTCAGGACGGCTGCGGTGACGGCATGGGCGGAGTGGTACCGGCCGAGCATCCTGAGCCGTGCGGCGAGTTCGTAGCAGGCTTCCAGCCTGCCGGGGCGTGAGTCCCAGGCTCGCGAGAGGGCGTCCATCGCGGCCGGCCAGTCACCGGACTCGCCGTGCAGGACACCGACCTGGAGCAGTGCGTAGTAGACCTCCTCGCCCCAGCCGCCCATGCCGGCGCGGCGTTCGTAGAGCTTGATCGAGGGCGCGGTGTCGCCCATGTCCCGCAGGGTCTGCGCCAGGTAGAAGACGGTCCGGGTGTTGGAGGGGTCGCGCTGCAGTTCAGCGCCGAGCAGTCGCGCGTCCCGCTCGAACTTGTCGTGTCGGGAGCCCCCGTCGGCATAGTCCTCGATGACGAGTGCGTCGAGGTTCTCCTGGAGGCCCGGTCGCCGGTCGTTCTCGTCGCGACGGTCGCAGGTCAGGTACTCGTGGGTGACGCCTTCGTACCGCCAGGGGAGATCGGCACGGACCAGGCGCTTGATGCGGTACTCGGTCGCGCCCTCGTGGCGGAGCATGTACGAATCCGCGGTGAGGGCGGGCAGCGGACCTTGGGGGCGCAGGACGTGGTCGGCGTCGAGGAGCAGCACGTAGTCGGCCTTGCCGAGACCGTGCCTGATGTTGAGGCTGCGGTTGTGCCCGAAGTCGACCCATGGTTCCTCGTGGAGTTCCCCGGGGATTCCTTCCAGGGCGGTTCGGATCAGTTGCCGGGTTCCGTCCGTGGATCCCGTGTCGGAGATGGCCCAGGTGTCGATGAGCCCCCGTACCGACTTGAGGCAGCGCTCGATGACGGCGGATTCGTTCTTCACGATCATGCACAGGCAAATCGTCGGCTTCACGGCCGCTGACCCTAGGGACGGGGCTGGTGCCGGCGGGCGAGGCACGCCGGAGCGCGGACCCGAGTGGCCCTCGCGGACGGCCAAGTTGGCCCCACCGGATGCGCCGTTCCGCTGACGGCCGGACGAGTCGTCGTACTGCGCGGGCGCGGACGCCGCGAGCACGGTCGCCGTTCGCGGGAAGTTCCGGCACATGCTCGATGCCGAGGACCTCAACCGGCGCTGGGCCGCGACCGGTTCCTCCTCAATCCGGTTCGTGTTCCGGGCCGCCGAAGTCAGGGCTGGTGAAGTCGGGGGACGCGTAGCCGGGCCGGGGTCCCTGTGACGGTGATCCGGGACTGCTGAAGTCGGGCCGGGTGTATCCCAGTTGGGGGATGCGCCCGGCCCCCGGCGTCCGAGGGGTCGGATAGCCGTCGGCGCTCGGGTCGGCCAGGGCGTCCCGCAGGAACGGGATGATGCCCCGCTCCAGCAGTGCGTTGCGCCAGGCTTCCCGGGCCCGTGAGAGCTCCTCGGGGACCACCACGGTCTCCGCCGCGGCCACCTCCGTCGAGCTGTTGCGCAGGGCCGTCACCAGCAGGCCGATGACCGCGAACAGCAGGGCGGCCACGGTGAGGGCCCCGAACAGCCAGCCCGCCGTCAGCATCGTCCTCGCGAAGGCCGGTTCGGGATCGATCATCTTCAGGCTGTAGCCCACCAGCAGGAAGATCAGCATGGCGGTGCCCGCCAGGACGGGCGCGAGGACGGCCACGACGGCGCTCAGACCGGCTCCGTCGTCCCGGTCGCCCGTCGCGTACTCTCCCCTGCCGGCGGATGCCGAGCGGGCTTCGCCGCGGAGTTCCTCACGGACCTTCACGTAGTGGTCGTACTCGGCGGCTGCCGCGGCGGTCAGCAGCGCGATCGCGTTCAGTGCCATCGTGCGCAGCTGTTCGGCGTTCAGTCGCTCGCCCAGGGTGGCGAGCTCGGGCCGTTCGTCCGCCGCGCGCAGCGTTTCGTTCAGGAGCCGGTCGAACTCGGGCCGGTCTTCGGTCAGCAGGTGCGGAGCGCTGGTCATGTGCATCCCCCGATGCTCCGTACAAGCCGGTTTGCCCGCGTAGACCCCGGGCGCCGGCACAAACGGAGGAGAGCCTGCTACGGATAGAGCGATGGTAGAGCGCCCCTGCCACGCCGTGACAGGGGCTTTGCCGAAATACCCCGCTCCGAGAACGCTCAGTCGCGCAGAGGTAGTTGAACGACGAGCAACTTGCCCGCCATGGTGACGCCGCCGTCCATGGCGATGGCCAGGCCCTCCGCGTACACGTGGGGCCCGTCCACGGCTTCCGGCCCGCGGGCCCCGTCGCCGTCCTCGGTGCCGACTTCGCCGAGCAGGTAGGGGATGGGACTGTGTCCGTGGACGACGCGTCCGCCGCCGTAGGTGCCGAGGAGTTCCCGTACGGCGTGGGGGCCGGTCTCCTCGTCGCGGAAGGCGAACCGCTTGGTGAACTTGCGGAACAGGTCCCAGGTGATGTCGGCGTCGTTGCGGTTGAGGAGTTCGTGAATGGTGTCGTTGACGTCCTCGATGGAGTCGCCGTAGTCGAGGTACGCGGTGGTGTCGGAGTGCAGGAGCAGGTGTCCGTCCTCCAGCGTGGCCGCGTCCAGCCGGCACATCCACTGCAGGTGTACGTCCTCAAGACGTTCCATGTCGGTGCGCTGGCCGCCGTTGAGCAGCCAGGCGGCCTGGAAGGTGGCGGTGCCCGCCCCCGAGTGGACGGGAGTGTCGCCGAACCGCTTGGCGCCGATCAGCAGCAGTTCGTGGTTGCCCATGAGGGCCTTGCAGTAGCCGCCGGCCGCGGCGGCCTCGGCGGAGAGTCGCATGACGAGGTCGATCACGCCGATGCCGTCGGGCCCGCGGTCGGTGAAGTCGCCGAGGAACCAGAGCCGCGCGTTGCCGGCGGACCATCGCCGGTCGGCGTCGATGAGGTCCTGCGCCTGGAGCTCGGTGACCAGTTCGTCGAGGTACCCGTGGACGTCGCCCACCACGTACAGCGGACCCGGACCGGTGGCCTGGGCCTCCTGGGGGACGTACTGGACCTGGACGGTGTCGCCGGGGCCGCCCTGTGCGCCGCGTCCGATGACGGGCAGGTCCCGCTGCGTGGGCGTGTAGCCGTCGTCGGGTTCGTCGTCGCCCGGCTCGGGTGCGGGGGCGTCGGCCCTGGCGGTGGCCGTGCGCTGGTGCGGAACGGTTTCCGGCGCGGGACGGGCCGTGGGGGTGGAGCCGAGGTACTCGGGCTGTCCCGGCACGTATCCGGGCACCGGTGGCACGGGCGTTGGCGCCCCGCCGTAGTACGCGGGATGCCCGCCGTACCCGGGGGCGTCCCCGGGCAGGCCGGTGGACGCTTCGCGCGGCGCGGGTTCGCTGACCGGCACCCGGAAGTCCCGCAGCGTGTCCGTCCGCATCGCGGGTCCCTGACCGGCCCCCTGAGTCATCGACCCCTCCACCACCGTCGCGCTGCCGTACACCTGCGGACCCTCCTGACCTCCGGGTCGGAGGGTCCGTGATGTCGTGCGCCCATCATAGGAATGCGGCTCGCGCTCTGTGACGCACCAGGGGTGGTGAATCCTGGCCGGAGCCGGTTGTTCCTACTGTTTTAGCCCGATATCGGTGTTGCTGAAATCCTGGGCGGGGTCGTCGACCCCGCCGTGCCGTGGTCCGGAGGTCAGTCCTGGGCCGGTGAACGGGGTGGGCTGACGGTGGTTCGGGGCGTCCTGCGCTGCGAGGAGGTACGGATGATGAGTTCGGTCGGAACGACCTGTTCTACGGGGCGTCCGGTGTCGACCCCTTCGATCGCGTCGATGAGCAACTGCACGACGGCGGTGCCGATGCGGCGCGGTTTGAGGGAGAGCGTCGTGATGGGCGGTTCGGTACTGGCGTAGACGGTGGATTCGCTGCAGCACACGAGGAGCAGGTCCTCCGGGACGCGCAGGCCGTAGCGCCGGGCCGCGGCGAGGAGGTCGGTGCCGTTGGGGTCGAAGAGTCCGTACACGGCATCGGGCCGGTCGGGCCGGGCGAGCAGTCGGTCGGCGGCCACGGCCCCGGCGCACGGGTCGTGGGCGGGGTAGGACTCGTAGACGGGGTCCTGGCCGACGCGTTCGCACCAGCTGAGGTAGGCGGTGGTGGAGAGTCGGGTGTAGGTGTCGGTGGTGGTGCCGGTCAGCAGCCCGATGCGGCGGGCGCCGGCGGCTGCGAGGTGGTCGAGGAGGCCGAGTACGGCCGCTTCGTGGTCGTTGTCGACCCAGGCGGTGACGGGGAGGGTGCCGGCCGGTCGGCCGTCGGAGACCACGGGGAGTCCCTGACGGACCAGCTCGCTGACCACGGGGTCGTGGTCGGACGGGTCGATCACGACGGTGCCGTCGAGGGCCACGTTGGACCAGACGTCGTGTCGTGAGGTGGCGGGCAGGATGACGAGGGCGTACCCACGGGCGAGCGCGGCGGAGGTGGCGGCCCGTGCCATCTCCGCGAAGTACGCGAATTCGGTGAAGGTGAAAGGTTCATCCCCGTACGTCGTCACGGTCAGGCCGATGAGGCCCGACTTGCCGGTACGGAGGGTGCGGGCGGCCGCGGAAGGGCGATAGCCCAGCCGGTCGGCGACCTCGCGGACGTGGCGGCGGGTGGCGTCCGGCAGCCGCCCCTTGCCATTGAGCGCGTCGGAGACGGTTGTGATGGAGACGCCCGCTGCGGCGGCCACGTCTCTGATGCCGGCCCGGCCCTGTCGGCCGCCGACTCGCCGGGTGGTCTCGGCCCGGCTCACCTGATGCTTCCCTGCTGCTGTCATGGCGAGCCGATAGTAGGGCTCGGTGGGGTGGGTGGTCCGGATGCATATGCACTCGTTGACAGGCACGATTCTGCATGTTTCGCCACCCCCAATGACCTTGGAAACGAAGGTCATTTGTCGATGTGGGTGAGGGTGCCGCTTGTCGACGGGTACGAGCATGCCAAAACGGGGCCGCCCCGGACCGGTCGCAACTCACCTGCACGAGGGACGCGCGCCACGGCGCAGGCCACCGGCGCGCGCATATATGCGCGCGCTCCCCCGGTGTTCCGGGCGCCCGCCATTCTCGGATCGGCGGAATCCTCATAAGGTGAGCAGTATTGAGTCGACGGTGCCGTCGACGGGACGGTCGAGGAGGACCTGCGGTGAGCGAGAAGAGCCCGAAGCTGCGCGCCGAGCTGGACGGCATTCCCACCTACAAGCCCGGAAAGCCCGCTGCCACCGGCGGGCCCGTGGCGTTCAAGCTGTCCTCGAACGAGAACCCGTACCCGCCGCTGCCGGGTGTCCTGGAGAGCGCGGTCGCGGCCGCGGGTCGGTTCAACCGTTACCCGGACATGGCCTGCACGGGCCTGGTGAACGAGCTGGCCGACCGGTTCGGGGTGCCGGTCGAGCACATCGCCACGGGCACCGGTTCCGTCGGAGTGGCCCAGTCGCTGATCCAGTCGACGGCGGGCCCCGGCGACGAGGTCATCTACGCCTGGCGGTCCTTCGAGGCCTACCCGATCATCACGCAGATCTCGGGTGCGACGTCGGTCCAGGTGCCCCTCACCGACGGCGACGTGCACGACCTGGACGCCATGGCCGCGGCCATCACGGACCGGACGCGTCTGATCTTCGTGTGCAACCCCAACAACCCCACCGGTACCGCGGTGCGCCGGGCCGAGCTGGAACGCTTCCTGGACCGGGTGCCCTCGGACATCCTGGTGGTGCTGGACGAGGCATACCGCGAGTTCGTCCGCGACGCCGACGTCCCCGACGGCATCGAGCTCTACCGCGACCGCCCGAACGTCGCGGTGCTGCGTACGTTCTCGAAGGCGTACGGGCTGGCCGGTCTGCGGGTCGGATTCGCGGTCGCGCACGAGCCGGTGGCGGCCGCGCTGCGCAAGACGGCGGTCCCCTTCGGCGTCAGCCAGCTCGCCCAGGACGCCGCGGTCGCTTCGTTGAGGGCGGAGGACGAGCTGATGGGCCGGGTCGGTTCGCTGGTGGGCGAGCGCGCGCGGGTGCACGGCACGCTGCTCGCCCAGGGCTGGACGGTCGTCCCGGACACCCAGGCCAATTTCGTGTGGATGCGGCTGGGGGAGCGGACCGCCGAGTTCGCGGCGGCCTGCGAGAAGGCCGGTGTGGTGGTCCGGCCCTTCGCGGGTGAGGGCCTGCGGGTCACGATCGGTGAGACCGAGGCGAACGACCTCTTCCTGCACACGGCGGAGGCGTTCTTCAAGGAGCTGTAGTCATCGCCCGGGAGCGGCCGAGAGGCCGTGGCCCGGGGTGGCGGCGCCCGACGGCGGCCCCCGCGGGGTTGGTTACACGAGCTCCACGCGGATGGGGTCGCCGTCGCGGACGGTGGACAGCAGGCGGGGGTCGCCGTCGAACGAGCCGAGGACGTTGCACGGGCTCGCCAGGCGGCTCTCGCCTCCGCGCGAGATGGGCGTCGGACCGTAGGGCAGCGCGAGCGCGTCGCCCTCGGTCCAGAACGCGATGGTGCCCGGGGCGACGACCTGCTGGGCGTCGTGTTCCAGGGCCACTGACACCCCGGTGTCGAAGTAGACCTCCTCGCCCCACGTGTTGGCGGAGGCGGAGATCGGGAGGGCCTCGACCAGGGCCTTGCTGGTCGGGGTCTCGTCGAGGGTCGCGGTGAGCTGGCCGGAGGGCCAGGAGATTCGTATCTGCATGCGCCGCATTCAACAATCTGTTGAATGTCTTGGCTAGGGGGACCCCGCCGTACGGGCTTCCGAACCCGTGCGCCATAATGCTTGTGAATGTGAACGCGTTCACAAGCGTGTCCCGCTTCCTCCCGAATTGAGTGGGACACAAACGGCAGACTGCCGGTGTGACCACGGTGACCCGAAGGAGACGAGGACGTGGACCTAGCTTTGGCGCCGGAGACGCTGGCGCGATGGCAGTTCGGCATCACCACCGTCTACCACTTCCTGTTCGTTCCCTTGACGATCTCGCTCGCCGCGCTCACCGCCGGCCTGCAGACCGCATGGGTCCGGAGCGAGAACGAGAAGTACCTCAGGGCCACCAAGTTCTGGGGCAAGCTCTTCCTGATCAACATCGCGATGGGTGTCGTCACCGGCATCGTCCAGGAGTTCCAGTTCGGCATGAACTGGTCCGACTACTCGCGCTTCGTCGGCGACGTCTTCGGGGCGCCCCTGGCCTTCGAGGCGCTGATCGCCTTCTTCTTCGAGTCCACCTTCATCGGCCTGTGGATCTTCGGCTGGGACAAGCTGCCCAAGAGGATCCACCTCGCCTGCATATGGATGGTGTCGATCGGCACCATCCTGTCCGCCTACTTCATCCTCGCGGCCAACTCCTGGATGCAGCACCCCGTCGGCTACCGGATCAACGAGGAGCGCGGACGGGCCGAGCTCACCGATTTCTGGCTGGTTCTCACCCAGAACACCGCGCTGACCCAGTTCTTCCACACGATCACGGCGGCCTTCCTGGTCGGCGGCGCGTTCATGGCCGGCATCGCCGCGTTCCACCTGGCGCGCAAGAAGCACGTGCCGGTCATGAGGAGCTCGCTGCGCCTCGGCCTCATCGTCATGATCATTGCCGGTATGGGCACCGCCATCAGCGGCGACCTGCTCGGCAAGGTGATGTACAAGCAGCAGCCGATGAAGATGGCCGCCGCCGAGGCCCTGTGGGACGGCGAGGCACCGGCCCCCTTCTCCGTCTTCGCCTACGGCGACGTCGACAAGGGCCACAACAAGGTCGCGATCGAGATCCCCGGGCTGCTGTCCTTCCTGGCCAACGACGACTTCACCTCGTTCGTCCCGGGCATCAACGACGTCAACAAGGCCCAGCAGGAGAAGTTCGGACCGGGCGACTACCGGCCCAACATCCCCGTCGCCTACTGGGGCTTCCGCTGGATGATCGGCTTCGGCATGGCCTCGCTCGCCATCGGTGTCGTGGGGCTCTGGTTGACCCGCAAGAAGTTCCTGCTGCCGCGGGGGCTGCGCACCGGACCGGACGAGGTGCCGAACCTGGTCCTCTTCAAGAAGGCCCTGAGCCCGCGCTTCGCCAACCTGTACTGGATCGTCGCGCTCTGGACCATGTGCTTCCCGCTCATAGCCAATTCCTGGGGCTGGATATTCACCGAGATGGGCCGTCAGCCCTGGGTCGTCTACGGGGTCCTGCGCACCCGGGACGCCGTCTCGCCGAACGTCACCCAGGCCGAGGTACTCACCTCGATGATCGGCTTCACCCTGCTGTACGCCGTCCTCGCGGTGATCGAAGTCAAGCTGCTCGTGAAGTACGTCAAGCTCGGCCCCCCCGAACTCACCGAGGCCGACCTGAACCCGCCGACGAAGATCGGCGGGGACGACAAGAACCCCGACCGTCCGATGGCCTTCTCGTACTGAGACAGCGGAGACCACCCCATGCAACTCCACGACGTCTGGTTCGTCCTCATCGCCGTCCTGTGGATCGGCTACTTCTTCCTGGAGGGCTTCGACTTCGGAGTCGGCGTACTCACCAAGCTGCTCGCCCGTGACCGCACCGAGAAGCGGGTCCTGATCAACACGATCGGGCCCGTCTGGGACGGCAACGAGGTGTGGCTGCTCACCGCCGGCGGCGCGACCTTCGCCGCATTCCCCGAGTGGTACGCCACGCTCTTCTCCGGCTTCTACCTGCCGTTGCTGATCATCCTGGTCTGCCTCATCATCCGGGGCGTCGCCTTCGAGTACCGGCACAAGCGGCCGGAGGACAAGTGGCAGACCAACTGGGAACACGCGATCTTCTGGACCTCGCTGATCCCCGCGTTCCTGTGGGGCGTGGCCTTCGCCAACATCGTGCGCGGAGTGAAGATCGACCAGGACATGGAGTACGTCGGCACCTTCCTCGACCTGCTCAACGTCTACTCGATCCTCGGCGGTCTGGTCACCCTCACCCTGTTCACCTTCCACGGCGCGGTGTTCACCTCGCTCAAGACGGTCGGTGACATCCGGGAGCGGTCGCGCACGCTGGCCACCCGGCTGGGCGTGGTCACCGCGGTGCTGGCCCTCGTCTTCCTGATCTGGACGCAGGTCTCGCGCGGTGACGGCTGGAGCCTGATCGCGATGGCCGTCGCGGTACTCGCGCTGGTCGGGGCCCTGGGCTTCAACCTGGCGGGTCGTGAGGGCTGGTCCTTCGCGCTCTCGGGGGTCACCATCGCGGCCGCCGTCGCGATGCTGTTCCTGACGCTCTTCCCGAACGTCATGCCGTCGTCGCTGAACGACGCCTGGAACCTCACGGTCACCAACGCCTCGTCCAGCCCGTACACCCTGAAGATCATGACCTGGTGCGCCGCGGTGGCCACCCCGCTCGTCCTGCTCTACCAGGGGTGGACCTACTGGGTGTTCCGCAAGCGGATCGGTACGCAGCACATCGTCGACGCGCACTGAGGCACCCGCTCCCTCCGATGCCCGACTCTCCTGCTCGACCCTGCCGAGGAGATGTTTCACGTGAAACCGATCGACCCGCGCCTGCTGCGGTACGCCCGATCCACCCGCCTCTTCCTGGGAGCGGTGGTGCTCCTCGGGCTCGCCGGAGCGGGGCTGGTCGTCGGTCAGGCGATGCTCATCGCCGAGATCGTGGTCGGCGCTTTCGAACAGGGGCTCGGCGCCGGTGAGCTGCGCATCCCGCTGCTCCTCCTCGCAGCGGTGGCCCTCGGACGCGGTCTGGTCGCCTGGCTCACGGAACTGGCCGCGCACCGTGCCGGGGCGGCGGTCAAGTCCGAGCTGCGGGTGCGGCTGCTGGACCGCGCAGCCGACCTGGGGCCCGGCGCCACCGACAGCCGGCGGACCGGGTCGCTGGTGGCCCTGGCCACCCGGGGAGTGGACGCCCTCGACGACTACTTCGCCCGCTACCTGCCCCAGCTCGGGCTCGCCGTCGTCGTACCGGTGGCGGTCCTCGCCCGGATCGTCACGGAGGACTGGGTATCGGCGGCCATCATCGTGGTCACCCTGCCGCTGATCCCCCTCTTCATGATCCTGATCGGCATGGCCACCCAGTCCCGGATGGACCGACAGTGGCGGCTGCTGTCGCGGCTGTCGGGACACTTCCTGGACGTGGTGGCCGGACTTCCGACGCTGAAGGTCTTCGGACGGGCCAAGGCCCAGGCCGAGTCGATCCGCAAGATCACCGATGACTACCGCCAAGCCACGATGCGCACGCTGCGCATCGCCTTCCTCTCCTCGTTCGCGCTGGAACTGCTCGCCACGCTGTCGGTCGCCCTCGTCGCGGTGACCATCGGCATGCGGCTCGTCCACGGCGAACTCGACCTCTACACCGGACTGGTCATCCTGATCCTGGCGCCGGAGGCCTACCTGCCCCTGCGGCAGGTGGGGGCTCAGTACCACGCGGCCGCCGAGGGCCTGGCCGCGGCGGAAGAGATCTTCGAGGTGCTGGAGACCGAGCCGCCCGCGACGGGCGGCGGCGTCCGGGTGCCGGACTCGGGGCTGCGGATCGAGTTCGACGGAGTCGAGGTGCGCTACGAGGGCCGGAGCGCGAGCTCGCCCGGTCCCGTGTCCCTGGTGGTGGAGCCCGGCGAGTGCGTCGCCCTCACCGGGCCCAGCGGCGCGGGCAAGTCCACGCTGCTGAACGTGCTGCTGGGCTTCGTCACGCCGACGGCCGGACGGGTGCGGATCGGCGCCGTCGACCAGGCGGAGCTGTCCCTGGAAGAGTGGCGGGAGAGGATCGCGTGGGTGCCGCAGCGGCCGCACCTCTTCGCGGGGAGCATCGCCGAGAACGTACGGCTGGCTCGGCCCGGGGCCTGCGACGAGGACGTGGAATCGGCGCTCCGGGACGCCGGGGCCTGGGAGTTCGTGGCCGCGCTGCCGGGCGGGATCCGTACGTCGCTGGGTGAGGGCGGCGTCGGCCTGTCGGCGGGACAGCGGCAGCGCCTCGCACTGGCACGGGCGTTCCTCGCCGACCGTCCGGTGCTGCTGCTGGACGAACCGACGGCGGCCCTCGACGGGGAGACGGAGGCGGCCGTCGTGGACGCCGTACGCCGCCTCGCGGTGGGCCGGACCGTGCTGCTGGTGGTGCACCGCCCGGCGCTGCTGGCCGTGGCCGACCGGGTGGTGGCGGTAGGTGAGGGCACTCCCGGGACTGCGGGGCCTGCTGGCCCTGCCGCCGGGTCCGTGGCCCCGGCCGCCGGGATCGCGGGGTCCGAGGCCGCGCCGCCGCGGGCCCAGGCACCGGTGGCGGACCCCGGGGAATGGATCCTCGGGCCCACCTCCGAACGGGTCGCAGCGGGGGGCCCTACCAGGACGGGTGGCGGCGATCCGCTGAGCCGGGTGCGGGCCGCGGCCGCCGCCTGGCAGGGACGGTTCCGGCTCGGGCTGCTGCTCGGGGCACTCGCCGTCGGGTGCGGCGTCGGGTTGTTGGCCGTGTCCGGGTGGCTCATCTCGCGTGCCTCCGAACAGCCGCCGGTGCTCTACCTGATGGTCGCCGTCACGGCGACGCGGGCCTTCGGTCTGGGCCGGGCCGTGTTCCGCTACGCCGAGCGGCTCGTCTCGCACGACGCCGTCCTGCGGATGCTGGCCGACCTGCGGGTCTCCGTGTACCGCCGGCTGGAGCTGATCGCCCCCGCCGGGCTGCGCGAGCAGCGGCGCGGGGACCTGCTGTCCCGGCTCGTGGCCGACGCCGACGCCCTTCAGGACTATTGGCTGCGTTGGCTGCTCCCGGTCGGCACCGCGGTGCTCGTCGGAACCGGCTCGGTGGCGTTCACCGCCTGGCTGCTGCCCGAGGCCGGCGCGGTCCTGGCGGTGGGCCTGCTCGCGGCCGGCGTCGTCGTGCCGCTGATCAGCGGTGCCTGCGCGCGGCGCGCGGAGCGGCGGCTGGCGCCGGCACGGGGCGAGCTCGCCACCCGGGCCGCCGATCTGCTCACGGGTACGGCCGAACTCACCGTCGCCGGGGCCCTGGCCGGGCGCAAGGGCCGGGTGCGGGAGAGCGACGGGGCACTGACCCGGATCGCCTCGCGCGGCGCCTTCGCCACCGGGCTCGGCGGCGGGCTGTCCGCGCTGGTCTGCGGGCTGACCGTGGTGTTCGCCGCGCTCGCCGGTGCCGCCGCCGTCGCCGGGGGACGGCTTTCCGGGGTGGCCATGGCGGTGGTCGTACTGACCCCCCTCGCCGCGTTCGAGGCGGTCAGCGGACTTCCGCTCGCGGTCCAGTACCGCCAGCGTGTCCGTCGGAGCGCAGAGCGGGTCTACGAGGTCCTCGACGCCCCGGTGCCCGTGATCGAACCGGCCGAACCCCTGGCGGCACCGGCCTCGCCCTTCCCCCTGCGACTGACCGGCCTCGCCGCACGCCACCCCGGGCAGGAACGGGACGCCCTGCACGGGATGGACCTGACGCTGGAAGCGGGCCGGCGCATCGCCGTGGTCGGGCCCTCCGGTTCGGGCAAGACCACGCTGGCGCAGGTGCTGCTGCGGTTCCTGGACCCGAGCGACGGTACGTACACCCTGGGCGGGATCGACGTACGGGCCCTCGACGGCGACGACGTCCGCCGCACGGTGGGACTGTGCGCCCAGGACGCCCACCTGTTCGACAGTTCCGTACGTGAGAACCTGCGGCTCGCCCGTACCGGGGCGAGCGAGGCCGAACTGCGCGAGGCATTGGCGGCGGCCCGGCTGCTGGAGTGGGTCGACGGGCTTCCGGACGGTCCGGACACCCTGGTCGGTGAACACGGGGAGCGGATCTCGGGCGGTCAGCGACAGCGGTTGGCCCTGGCCCGGGCGCTGCTCGCGGACTTCCCGGTGCTGGTCCTGGACGAGCCCGCCGAGCACCTGGACCTCGCGACCGCGGACGCCTTGACCGCGGACCTGCTGGCCGCGACCGAGGGCCGGACCACCGTACTGATCACGCACCGGCTCGCCGGACTGGAGGCCGTCGACGAGGTGCTGGTCCTGGACCGGGGGGCCGTCGTACAGCGCGGCGCGTACGCGGAGCTGGCCGGCGTCGAAGGACCGCTGCGCACGCTCCTGGACCGGGAGCGGGAAGCCGACGGATTGCGGGCCGGTCGCGGCTGAGGCGGTTCCGGCGGCTTCGCCGGCGCCGGTCCGGTGCCCGTCTGACGCCGGTCCGACGCTGACCGCTTGGCGCGTTCCGAACGCTGCGACTTTCCCCACCAAAGGGGACTAACTAGGCTCAAGGGCATGTCAGCCCAGGAGTCTCAGGAAACACCGGAACCGACCCGCGGAACACCGGACCCGCTGGAGGCCGCCACCCAGGCCACCCGGAGTCTGCAGGGGCTGTCCACCGAGCTGACCGCTCGGGTGCCGCAACTGCTGGAGGCCATGCGCTCGGTCGGTACCGGTCTCGAACTGCACTCCACGCTCGACCGGATCTGCGAGACGGCTGCCGAGCTCGCGGACGCCCGGTACGCCGCGATCGGGGTCGTCGACACGGAGGGACGCGGTCTCTCGGACTTCGTCACCTTCGGCATCAGCAAGGAAACGGCCCGGAGGATCGGACACCGCCCGGACGGCAAGCGGGGTCTGCTCGGCGCGCTCATCTCGCATCCCGACACGGTCCAGCTCGCCGACCTGACGAAGGACCCGCGGTCGGCGGGTTTCCCGGCGCACCATCCGCCCATGAAGACCTTCCTCGGCGTCCCGATCCGGGTGCAGGGGGAGATCTTCGGCAATCTGTACCTCGCCGAGAAGAACGGCGGCGTCGACTTCAACGACTACGACGTCCACATGGTCCGGGTACTGGCCACCGAGGCGGGCATCGCGATCGGCAACGCCCGCCTGTACGAGGCCGCCACCCAGCGCGAGCGGTGGATCGACGGTTCGGTGGCCGTCACCACTGCCCTCCTCTCCGGCGGGGACGCGGACGACGCCCTCTCGGTCGTGGCCGAACAGGCCCGCAGGCTGGCCGACTCCGCCGCCGGGATCGTGATGCTGCCGGCGGAGGAGGGCGGGATGGAGATCGTCGCCGTCTCGGCCGAGAACCCGGCCACCTCGCTGGGCGTGGTGATCCCCGCCGAAAGCCCGGTGGTGGGACGACTGCTGGAGGGCGAGCCGGTGTTCGTCGATGACGCGGCCGGTGACCCCCGCATGATCGGCAGGCTGACCAGCCAGTACGGCCCGTGCATGATGCTGCCGCTGCACAGCGGCGGGCGGGTGCTGGGCGCGCTGGTGACCCCGCGCGCCCGTGGCCAGAGGCCGTTCACCGAAGCGGAGCGGACCCTGGCCACGCAGTTCGCCTCGCAGGCTGCCCTGGCGCTGATGATGGCCGAGGCGCAGCGTGACCGGGAGCGTCTCGCGGTGTTCGAGGACCGCGACCGGATCGCCCGTGACCTGCACGACCTCGTGATCCAGCGGCTGTTCGCGACGGGGATGATGCTGGAAGGCGCGCAGCGCAGGTCGATCGTCCCGGAGGTCCGCGACGGAGTGGGCAAGGCCGTGGACGAGCTGGACGTGACGATCCAGGAGATCCGCACCGCGATCTTCGCGCTCCAGCAGGGACCGGCGGAGGCCCCGTCCGGCCTGCGCACCCGGGTGCTACGGGAGATCAACATGGCCGCCGTGCCGCTGGGCTTCAAGCCGGCCCACCGCTTCCTCGGCCCGATCGACGCGGTCGTCGGCGAACTCGTCGGCAAGAACCTGATCGCCGCCCTGCGCGAGGCCCTGTCCAACGCGTTCCGACACTCGGAGGCGTCCCGGATCGAGGTGGTCCTCGACTCGACCGTCACCCTGGCCGACGGGCGCCCCGCAGTACGGCTGGAGGTCGCCGACGACGGGGTGGGCATTCCGGAGGGTGGCCGCCGCAGCGGACTGCGGAACCTGCGTCGACGGGCCGAGTCGTTGGGCGGCGCGAGCTCGTACGGTCCGGGCATCGGGGAGGACGGGGGCGGGACCACCCTCGTGTGGGAGGCCCCGCTCTGACGCGACGGAGTTTCGAGGCGTTAGTTCCGGTGCGTCGCGCGTTCGGCGAGGATGCGCTCGATGACCACGGCGACCCCGTCCTCGTTGTTGGCGACCGTCCGGCCGGACGCGGCGGCGATCACATCCGGGTGGGCGTTGCCCATGGCGTACGAGGTACCCGCCCAGCGGAGCATCTCCACGTCGTTCGGCATGTCCCCGAAGGCGACGACCTCGGCGGGAGTGATGCCGCGCTCGGCACAGCACAGCGCCAAGGTGCTGGCCTTGGAGATGCCGAGCCCGCTGACCTCCAGCAGGGAGGTCGGGCTGGAGCGCGTGATCGACGCGTAGGCGCCGGCAGCCGAGCGCGCCAGGGCCAGGAACTCGTCCGGACCCAGTTCGGCATGGTGTGCGAGCACCTTCAGCACCGGCGCCGAGCTGCCGTCGAGTTCCTCGCGCAAGAGCTTCTCGGCGGTGGCCACGGCGGCGCCCGGGTCCTGGAAGAACGGGGGGTACGTCGGCTCGTAGTTGATGCCGGTGGTCAGCTCGACGGCGAAGGACGTACCGGGCGCGGCGGCGCGCAGGGTGTTCACCACTGTCAGAGCGGTGGCCCGGGGCAGTGCCCGGACCTGGATGAACTCTCCTCCGGCGCGAAGATCCACGACGGCGGCGCCGTTCGCGCAGATCGCCAGACCGTGGCCGTGCACGTGATCGCTGACCACGCCCATCCAGCGGGCCGGGCGGCCCGTGACGAAGAAGACCTCGATCCCGGCTTCCTCGGCGGCGGCGAGGGCGGCGATCGTGCGGGGCGACACGGATTTGTCGTCGCGCAGCAAGGTGCCGTCGAGATCGGTGGCGATGAGCCGGGTCGCTGGGGTTGGCCCGTCCGGGCGCTGGGGAGCCGAGGTCACGGACCCATCTTCGCCCATGTGCACCTACCGTCCGACCATGTTCGGCTGGAGATGTTTCACGTGAAACCGACGAACTTTCCGCCGGTGTTTCACGTGAAACGCGGACCCCGCCCGGGTTCGAGGTGGGGCGGGCGGTGCGTGATGTGCGGTTGGTGCACGCGTCGCCGTAGGCTCGAACGCATGAGTTTGCGTCTGAGCACTGTGATCCTCCCGGTCCGCGGCTGGCATGAAGGCGGCCGCGACCAGTGGCAGCGGGCCGAGCGGCTCGGGTTCCACACCGCCTACACCTACGACCACCTGAGCTGGCGGACCTTCCGCGACGGCCCGTGGTTCGGTGCGGTGCCCACCCTGACCGCGGCGGCCGCCGCCACCGAGTCGATCCGCCTGGGCACGCTGGTCACCTCGCCGAACTTCCGGCATCCGGTGACCCTCGCCAAGGACCTCATGACGCTGGATGACATCTCCGGTGGGCGCATCACCCTGGGTATCGGCGCCGGCGGCAACGGCTTCGACGCGGTCGCGCTGGGGCAGGAGCAGTGGTCTCCCCGGGAGCGGGCCGACCGCTTCGCGGAGTTCGTACCGCTGCTTGACCGGCTGCTGACCGAGGGCGCGGTCACTCACCACGGGACCTTCTACTCCGCCGAGGAGGCCCGCAACATTCCCGGGTGCGTCCAGCGCCCCCGGCTTCCCTTCGCCGTGGCCGCGACCGGCCCGCGCGGGGTGAAGCTCGCCGCGAGCCTGGGCCAGGCCTGGGTGACGGCCGGTGACCCGAAGGTGTTCGAGGGCACGCCAGAGCAGTCGCTGGAGGCGCTCCGCGGTCAGGTGGGCAAGCTGGAGAAGGCTCTGGCGGAGATCGGGCGGGAGTCCGAGAGCATCGAGAAGGTGCTGCTGACCGGCTTCACCCCGGAGCGCAGCACGATGCTGGAATCCGTGGACGCCTTCGTCGACTTCGCGGGCCGCCACCGTGAGCTGGGGTTCACCGAGCTCGTCATCCACGCACCGATCCCCGACTCGGACTTCGCCGCGGACGAGGCCGTCTTCGAGCAGATCGCCACCGAGGCGCTCGCGCAGCTGGACGCCTGACCGACGGCACACCGACACGCCCCCGCACCGGCCCGGCCCCGGTCCGGTACCGCGCGAAGCGGTCCGGACCGGGGCCGGTGCGGCGTCAGGCGTCTCGCGTCAGGACGTGAGGACGTGAGGACGTCTGGGCGGCCCGCACCGCGCGTCTGGGCATCCCGCACCTGACGTCCTGACGCCCCGCACCGGGCGTCAGGACGTCAGGTTCGCCACGGTCCGTTCCGCCTGCGGCAGCAGCCACTCCGGGACGACCTCCGCGGGCAGTGCCTTGATCTCCTCGACCAGCGCCGAGATCCGTGCGGCGCCGGCTTCCGGACGTCCCAGTTCCTGCTCGGTCCAGGCGGCGTTGTTCAGGCACTGGAAACGGCCCTGCAGGTAGTCGGTGCCCAGCTCGGCGTAGAGGGCGGCGGCCCGCTCCCACAGGGCGACCTCCTCCAGCCTCAGGGCCTCGATCCGGTCCGCACTCAACCGGCCGGGGCCCTCGGACGCCCCCTCCTGCGCGTCGCCCCGGTCCTCCGCGCCGTCCTCGGCCGCGCCCTCTTCGTCCTGTTCCTGCGCGCTGACCTGCCGGTCCAGGACCTGCGCGATCTGGTGCCAGGTCTGCGCCAGCTCGGAGCGCAGCTCGGGGGCCTGCGGATCGGCGACCAGAGCCTCCTCCAGGATTCCGGCCGCCTCGTCCATCCGGACCCGGGCTGCCGCCACCGAGGTCTCGTCGACCCGCTCGCGAAGGCCCAGCCAGGCCAGCGAACGCAGGATCCGGACTTCGGCGATCACGGCCCCGCCGGCCTGCCGGTGCAGTTCCAGCGACCGGCGGTAAGCGGCGACGGCCTCTTCCACCAGCCCGGCGTCGGAGAGGCAGTCGGCGGCGGACTGGGCGAAGCCCGCCTGCGGCCGCGGATCCTCCCATTCCTTGACCAGCTCGGCCGCCAACAGGTACTGCTCCGCCGCGGGCCGGGACTCGCGCAGTTCCCGCAGCAGGTCGCCCAGGAACTCCCGGGCCGCCACGGCCTGACCCTCGCCGTGCTCCAGCAGATCGGGCAGCGTCGACTGGAGCACCTCCGCCGCGTCGGCGTTGCGGCCGTCCTGCGCGTAGGCGCGGGCCAGCAGCAGCCGGGCCTGCGCCCCGCCGTCGGCGGTCAGGCCGGCCTGGTCGAACCAGTGCGCCGCTGTCAGGGAGTGCTCGGCGGCCTCCGCCGCCCCACCCGGCCGGCGCAGCAGGACGTCGGCCAGCGTCAGCCGTACGATGCCCTGTTGCTCGGGGTCCGTCACCTCGGCGGCATGCTCCAGCGCCTCCCGCGCCGCTTCCTCCGCCTCCTCGACCCGGTCCAGTGACCTCAGTACCCCGGCCCGCAGGACCAGGGGATCCAGTGCCAGCCAAGGCCGGGCCGCCTGGACGGACCGGGCGGCGGAGGCATTCAGCAGGGCCAGCGCGTGGTCGGTGTCGCCCTGGGAGAGCGCCACCCGGCCCAGCAGTTCCTCGGCTTCCGAGATCACGTCCGACAGCTCCTTCCCGGAGGCGTCGGTCTCCTCGTGCACGGTGACGAAGTCTGCCAGCGCGGACGCGAGCAGCGCGGTACCGGCGTCGTGATCGTGATCGTGGCCGTGGCCGTGGTCGGCCGTGTCGTCCGCGTGTTCCCGCGCAGCCTCGACGGACCGCAGGTACGGCTCCAGGCGGATCGCGGCGAGTTCCGCGAGGGCGATCCGGCGGGTCCGCCGCGGGTCGGCCGGATCCAGGGCTCCGGCGGACCGGGCGGCCGTCGTCAGCAGGGACCGTACCTCCGCCGGTTCCGCTCCGGCCTGTGCGGCGACGCTCGCCAGCCGGAGCTCCGCGAGGGCCGCGCGGGAGGCGTGCCCCAACGCCCGGTACGCGTCCCGGGCCGCGGTCAGGAGCGGGCCCGCGTCCGCGGTGCCCGCCCGCGCCGCGATCAGGGCGTGGTGGTCGGCCACGTCCGCGGCGACCAGGGGTTCCACCTCCGACGCGGGGAGCGCGTCCGCCCGTACGGCCACCGCGTCCCACAGCGCGTCCGAGCCCGGGTGCCCCAGTTCCCGCGCGTCCCGGGCCCGCTCCACCAGCTCGGCGAACGCCTCCGCGGCGGGAGCGCCGGTCGAGCGGGCAGCCGCGGGGGCGGACGGGTGCGTCGACCGGGAGGTCGAGGCAGGGGTCGGCTGCGGCAGCGCGGCACTGCGCACGCCGAGCGGCAGGACGTCGACCAGCGGCGTCTGTGCGATCCGGGTGAGGAACCGCTCCGAGACGCGGGTGGTGCCGTTGCGGACGTCGAAGCGTTCCGCGATGTGCAGGGCCTCGGCGTGCAGGATCCCGTGCAGCTCGTCGACGGTGCGGGCGGCGCCCGCGAAGGGCACCGTCGGGTCGGCGCCGTGCCCGAGTTCGGACAGCCGCCGCAGCAGGACGAGGACCCCGCCGTAGAAGTCCATCTGCGTCTCGACGTCCGCGAGGGGGCGCAGGTGGGTGCCGTGTTCGGCGAGGATTTCCACGCCGCGCGCCTCGTTGCCGGTGAGGGCGCAGAACTCGATGTGCTGACCGATCGCCCGCAGCAGCCCCTCCTTGCCGCGTGCCATGCGGTACCCGCGCAGGTGGTGGGCGCGGGCGTCGTCGTTGCGGCCGAGGCGCAGCAACGGGCGCAGCGACCGGGCGAGGACCCGGTGCGGCTCCTCCATGCAGGTCTGGCCGCCGTTCAGGACGGGTTCCCAGACCTCGATCGCCTTGGCGTCCTCGCCCTTGCCCGCCCAGTAGGAGCCCTGGGAGTTCGTCTCGCAGGCGTGGCAGTCGCTCATCGCGTCGCGGTCGGCCGCCCGCCACCGGGCCATGGCCCGTTCGGCACGCTCGTCGTCCCCGATGGCGTCCGCGAGGAAGTACTCGGACTGCCGTACGGCGCGCTCGCCGTACCCGGCGATCCGGTAGCGCTTCTCCATGTCGTCGAGGTAGCCGGTGACGGCCGCGATGGGGACGTCGGGCGTGCTGATGATCTGCCCCGACACCCACTTGAACCGCCAGAAGAGGGAGTGGGCGTCGCTCGCGTCGAAGGCCCCGGGGTCGCGGTCGTACTCCTGGAGGAGGCGGGCGAAGGGGACCACCATGCGGCTGCGCTCGGAGCTGTACTCGTAGGCGTCGATCTGGGTGATCAGGGCCTGGCGGAACACGTCGGGGTCGCCGCAGGCCTCGGCGGCGGCGGTCAACGCCTCGGCCTGCGCGTTGCGCGCGGCGCCCTGCGGCACGCCGTGGTTCTCGTACAGCGCCTGCCGGATCTCTTCGGCCGTCATGCCGTTCACTGGGCGTCCTTCGGGTTCTCGACGGAGTGGGTCGCCCATTCCAGGAGCCCGAGGAAGGCCCGGTTGAGCAGGGTGGAGTCGGCGGGCCGCAGCGGTCGCTGGGACATCAGCAGCGCCTGCCCGTAGAGGGATTCGACGGCGGTGCCGGTCAGGGTCGCGTCGGGCAGTCCCGCGATCCTTCGGATCAGCGGGTTGTTGTGGTTGAGGACCAGGCGGGCGCGCGGTCCCGAACCGCGCAGCGAGCCGAGGATGCCGCTCCACAGGCTGTCGGCGTTGTCGAGCGCGGCCGTGCGGTCGCGCTCCTGACGGGCCTGCCGGTCGTCGAGGTAGAGGGCGGGGACGGAGACGGGCTGGAAGGCGCGCAGCACCACGTCGCAGGCCTGGGGCTCCAGGCGGGTGCGGGCGGTGGACAGGAAGGCGGCGAGGGACAGCTCGACGTCGGTGGGGACGGGGTCGAGGCGCTCGGTGACGGCGCCGGCGTCGAGCTCGGTGACCTTGAGGTCGGGTCGTACGGAGGGGAGCAGGGCGAGCAGGTCCGCGTCGTAGGTGTAGCCGGCGTTGATGACGCCCAGGCCGTGGGCCGCGGCGATCGGGGCGATCTGGCGGAACTCCTCCACGGTGGGCGTGAAGTGGATGTCGCTGTGGGCCGCCGCGAACTCCTCCAGGCTCATCGAGCCGTCGCTGGTCTCGAACGGCAGCCACGGCAGCATCAGCCCGAGCAGCTCGGCGTCGTGCCGGGCGAGGGACTTCACCCCGAGGTGGTGGACGCGCAGGAAGGCGGCCAGACGCTCCGGTTCGCTCGCGGCGAGCTCGGTCAGCCAGGCCCGGATGCGGCCGCCGAGTGCTTCGCGTACGGCGGCCAGCGTCTCGTCGTCGTACAGGTTCTCGCGGGAGGCCGTGGGCCGCAGCGTGTCCGTGTCCAGGACGACGCGGACGAAGAACGCCCAGTCGGGCAGCAGGTTGGAGGCCTGGTCGGTGAGCAACATGCCCTTGAGGTGGACGCGGTGTCCGGCCCGGTGGGCGGGGCTGGTCGCTTCGGGCAGGACGTACGCGACTCCGCGCACTCCGGCCACCGGCAGGTCGAGGTCGATGGTGTCGAGCGGGGTGAAGCCGAAGAGCCGCGCGCACTGGCCGGCGAGTGCGACGCGGCGGGCGGCGGGGGTGGGGAAGGGGCGGTCCCACACGGCGGGCCGGTCGGTGACCGGGCGGGGCGCACCGCCCTCGCCGTCGTCGAAGGTGATGTCGTAGGGGAGCAGGGAGCCGTAGTCACGGGCGAGTCGTTCGACCTTGGCGGGCTCGGTCCATTCCTCGGAGCCGGGACGACCCTCCAGGTGGACGGTGGTTCCGGGCTCCGGGCGGGCGTCGTGGGCGAGTTCGCGGACGGTGTAGGAACCGTCGTCGGTGGCCAACCATTCGACGGGCGCCGCCTCGGGGTCGCGCGCGGAGCGGGTGACGACGCGGATCTGCCGGGCGACGACGAAGCAGGCGAGCAGCCCGATGCCGAACTGGCCGAGGAATTCCTGGCGGGTGGTTTCCAGGCCGTGCTCGCCGCCGCGCTTGGAGCTGCGGCCGATGGTGGCGAGGAGGGAGTGGGCCTCCGCGGCGGTCAGGCCGATGCCGGAGTCCTCGATGGTGACCCGTCCGGCGGTGGCCGACAGCCGGATGTGGACCCGCGCGCCGGGCTCGTGGGCCTGGCGGGCGGTGACGGCGTCGACGGCGTTCTGCAGGAGTTCGCGGACGTAGACGCGCGGGCTGGAGTAGAGGTGGTGCGACAGCAGGTCGACCAGGCCGCGCAGGTCGACCTGGAAGCTGTTGACGGCGGCCTCTTCATCGGAGGACGAGGACGAGGACGAGAGCGACGACTGGGACGGCGAAGGAGACGGGGACTGGGAAGGAGACGGGGACTGGGAAGGAGACGGGGACTGGGAAGGAGACGGGGAGGGGGACGGGGGCCGGGGTGTGGACGTCATGAGGCGTCACCTCGCTTGCTCGCATGGGATGGTCGGCGATCGCGAGGTACCCCCCCTCACGGATCCCGGAGTGAGGAACAGAGTAGGGGGATGATCCGACAATTCCTCTGTGAATTGTCCGCCCTGTGAGTCGTCCGCCGTGGTTCCTACGAGAACCGCAGGAACCGCGGGGGTACCGCGTCCGCCAGCCACACCCCGTTGGCACTGATCCGGAACACGTGGCCGGCGGCGCGCATGGCCCCGGCGTCGACGGCGAGGACCACCGGCCGCCCCCTGCGCGCGCCCACCCGGGTCGCGGTCTCCCGGTCGGGCGACAGGTGCACGTGGTGGCGGGCCATCGGGCGCAGGCCCTCGGAGCGGATCGAGTCCAGGGCCGAGGCCACGGTGCCGTGGTAGAGGTACGCCGGGGGTTCGGCCTCGGGCAGGTCCAGGTCGATGGCGACGGTGTGGCCCTGGCTGGCCCGGATGCGGGTGCCGACGACGGCGAAGCGCTGCTTGTCGTTGGAGGCGACCACGTGGTCGAGCTCGGCCCGGCTGACGTGGAATCCGTGGGCCGCGGCCGCGTCGAGCAGGTCGTCGATCTCGACCCAGCCCTGGGGATCGAGCGTCAGTCCGATCCGTTCCGGCTGGTGCCGCAGGTGTTTCGAGACGTATTTGGACACCTTCACGGTGCGTCTTTCATCCATGTCCCCAGCGTGCCGGGTCGGGCGGGTCTCCGGCAGGGATTTTCGCCGGTGCCGACGGGTGGACCACCTCTATCGCTCTTCCAAGATACGGAATACATTTTCCGCTGGACGGTGACCCGGAGGGAGAAAACATGACGTACGAGGCTTCGCTGCTGCGGCGCGCGGCAGCCGAACTCATCGGTACCGCGGCACTGCTCATGGTGGTGATCGGCTCGGGGATCCAGGCGGAAGCCCTCAGTCGCGACACCGGTGTCGCCCTTGTGGCCAACTCGATCGTCTCGGCCATCGGCCTCGGGCTGATCATCACGCTCTTCGGGCCGCTGTCCGGCGCCCACCTCAACCCGGTCGTCACCCTCACCGCCTGGTGGGCGCGCCGTTCCGGTCGCGACGGTCTCGACGGCAAGGAAGCCCTGTCCTACGCGGGGGCCCAGATCGCGGGGGCGATCGGTGGCGCCGTCATCGCCGAGGCGATGTTCGGGAGGACCCCGGGAACCCTCGCCACACAGGTGCGCGACGGCGGCCACCTCCTGGTCGGCGAGGTCGTCGCCACCGCCGGGCTGGTGCTGGTCATCCAGGGGCTCGGCCGCATCGGCCGCGCGAAACTGATCCCGGCCGCGGTGGCCGCGTACATCGGGGCCGCGATCTGGTTCACCTCCTCGGGCTCCTTCGCCAACCCGGCGGGCACCGTCGGGCGGGCCTTCAGTGACTCCTTCACCGGCATCGCCCCGCAGTCGCTGCCCGGCTTCGTCGCGGCCCAACTGCTCGGCGGCGCCCTCGGACTGGGCCTCGCGAGCTTGCTCTACGGACGGGAGGGCCGCACGGGCGCGCAGGAGATCGCGCCGGTGAACGTGCAGGGAAGGCCGCAGGAAGGGGCGCGGGACAACGCGCGGGAGAGCGCTCAGGACGGGCCGGCCTCCGACGCGGAGGAGCTGGTGGCCGATATACCCCGCACCGGGCCGGCCTACGAGGCCGTCGTCTGAGGTTCCTTCCACATTGCCCACAGGAAAAGCAGACTTGTCCACAGGCCTTTGGGTGATTTTGGGAGACGGTTGAGCCATTTGCCCTGTGGACTACTGATCGAGCATTACCGGCCGCCCCGGCGGGCCAGATCGTTCATCGTCCGGGCTTGGAGCTCCCGCTCCGTCGCCGCCCGGACGAACTCCGCCACGTGATCGGTACCCACCAGGTCCTGCACCGCCCGTACGGTGTCCGCCGGTAGGGCGACCGGCGTCGGTCCCGACGGCTGGGCGGTACCGGTGGCGCCCAGGTGCCGTTGGAGGTGCCGGGTGGCGAACAGCCTCATCGCCCGCGCGAGTTCGGCGTCCACCGTCTGTTGGGCCAGCGGCCGCAGTCTCCGCACCATCGTCGCCGCCTCGGCCGCGTCGGCGTCCGTGGGCGGCACCTCCCCGAGGTAGCGGGCGAAGACGTGCTCCGTGGTGAACTCCAGGAAGCGCGAGGCGATGTGCTCGACCTGCCCGCGCAGCTCGCGCAGGTGCCCGGTGATCGCCACCAGCGGCACACCGGCCGCGTACAACTCGGCCGCCACCGCGAGTTCCTGCGGCGATGGCACCAGGAACTCGTCCGGGCGGCCCGGCATCCGCTCCAGCACGCCCAGCTCGCAGGCCTCGTCCACGGCCTCTTCGTCGGGCCTGCCGCCGAACCGTTCGTCCAGGTCGGCCCGGCTGATCCGGGCCGCCTCCTCATCGGTCCACGGCCCGTGCACCTCGGCGACCAGGCCCAGTACGCCGCCCAGTCCGCGCCCCGCGTCCCAGGCCTCCAGCAGCTCCTTGATGGAGGCCAGGGTGTAGCCGCGGTCCAGCAGGTCCGCGATCTGGCGCAGCCGTGCCAGGTGCGTGTCCCGGTACACGTTGGACCGGCCGCGGCGCTCCGGTTTCGGGAGCAGACCGCGGTCCTGGTACGCCCGGATGGTGCGTACCGTCGCACCGCTGTGGTGGGCCAGATCCTCGATCCGGTACTCGGCCACCGCCTGATCGGACAATCCCGGCTCCCTACGACATGACGGCTCGGCCGACCGCGCCCGCCGCGGTCCGGGCGGCAGGAGACGCCGCCAGGTACTCGACCGCCGTGCGCAGCGAGCCCTCCTGCGAGGGATGGTACGACCGTCGGAAGTAGGGGGACATGGCCGTGCCGGGGTCGGCTCCGCCCGCCTGGTTCACAGCCGGGGTTCCAGCCTCGCGATCCGCCGCAGCGTGCGCGGTGCGAAGCGGGACATCCACAGGGCGCCCTTGGACTCCGGCGTGACGGGCACGACCGCCTGGTTCTTCACCACGGCCAGCACGATCGCGTCGGCGACCTTCTCCGGCGGGAAGTTGCGCAGCCCGTACATCCGCGAGGAGCGTTCCTGGCGGCGCTTCTCCTCGGCCGTGTCCACCCCGGCGAACCGCGAGGTGGCGGCGATGTTGGTGTTGACGATGCCCGGGCAGATCGCGGAGACCCCGATCGACTGCGAGGCCAGCTCGGCGCGCAGGCACTCGCTGAGCATCAGGACCGCCGCCTTGGAGGTGCTGTACGCGGGCAGGGTGCGGGAGGGCAGGTAGGCCGCCGCGGACGCGGTGTTGACGATGTGCCCGCCCTGGCCGCGCTCGGCCATCTGCTTACCGAAGATCCGGCAGCCGTGGATGACACCCCACAGGTTGACGTCGAGGACCTTCTTCCAGTCCTCGGCCGTGGTCTCCAGGAAGGGCCCCGACAGCCCGATCCCCGCGTTGTTGACCAGCACGTCCACGATTCCGTACTCGGCGGCGACCTTCGCGGCGAGCTTCTCCATCGCCTGCTCGTCGCTCACGTCGACGCATTCGCCCCAGGCCTCGGGGGCGCCGACGAGGCGGGCCATCTCGGCGGTGCGCGCCGCGCCCTCGCCGTCCCGGTCCACGGCCACCACCCGGGCCCCGGCCTCGGCGAATGCGAAGGCCGTGGCCCGTCCGATGCCGCTGGCCGCGCCGGTGACGAGCACCAGCTGTCCGCCGAACCGGTCCGCGTACCTACCCGGAGCCTTCTGCTCCGGAGCGCGCGTTGCCGGCTCCTCCCGGGCGGTCACGAACTCCGAGATCCACGCCGAGACCTGGTCTGGCCGGGTGCGCGGTATCCAGTGCTTCGCCGGCAGGGTGCGTCGCAAGAGGTCCGGAGCCCACAGCTCCAGGTCGTCGTAGAGCCGCTCGGAGAGGAAGTCGTCCCGGGTCGGCGTGATCAGCTGCACCGGAACGTGCGCGTAGGCGTCGTTCCGGGGCACGCGCACGCGTCCACGGACGTTGTCGCGGTACAGCCAGGCACCGTGCGCGGCGTCGGAGGGCAGGGAGTCCGTCGGGTAGGAACCGATGGGGAGGTTCTCCGCGCGCCGGAGGAGCTTCGGCCATTGCTTGCCGAGCGGCCCGCGCCAGAGGAGTTCCGGCAGGACCGGCGTGTGCAGCAAGTAGATGTACCAGGACTTCGAACCCTGGTGCAGCAGCTGGGCGGCCCGGCGCGGGGTGGGACGCGCGACCCGCTTCTTGATCCAGTGTCCGAGGTGGTCGAGCGAGGGCCCGGACATGGAGGTGAAGGAGGCGATCCGCCCCTCGGTGCGGGCGACCGTGGCGAACTCCCAGCCCTGTACGGAGCCCCAGTCGTGGCCGACCAGGTGCACCGGCCGGTCGGGGCTGACCGCGTCCGCCACGGCCAGGAAGTCGTCGGTCAGCTTCTCCAGGGTGAAGCCGCCGCGCAGCGGGACCGGCGCCGTGGACCGCCCGTGGCCCCGTACGTCGTACAGCACCACGTGGAAGCGGGTCGCGAGGCGTTCGGCGACCTCCGACCAGACCTCCTTGCTGTCCGGGTAGCCGTGCACGAGGACCACCGTCGGTCGGTCCGTGTCACCGAGTTCGACGACGCACAGCTCGATGCCGCCCGTGCTGACCCGGCGTTCCCGCGCGCCCGCCAGTGCCGTACCGCTCATCCCGCTCATCCCGCCTTCTCCTCAGCCCAGCGCCGCACGTGCGGCAGGTCGTCGTCGAGCCAGTACGCGCTCTCCTCGGGGTCCCGGGAATCGGTGACCACCAGGATCTCCTCGAACTTCGCGCCGGTGCCCCGGAAGCCCAGGTGCGGCTCCACCGCCCACAGGCCGGGCTGCGGCACGTGGTCGGAGAACCGGTAGGGGCTCCACAGCGGGGACCAGCCGTCCCGGTGCCCGCGCAGGACGTCGGAGGCGAGCCCCTTGAGGGACTGGGTGCCGAATCCGAACGCGGTCGGCGACCAGCGCCGCTGCTCGACCCGGTCTATTTTGTGCGCGATCACCCCGAAGGGGTAGGCCCGGTGCCGGTTGGCGTACCCCTGGCGCGTCATCAGCCGTTCGACGTTCTCGTAGATCTCGCGCAGGGAGCGGCGCTCGCGCACCTGCTCCAGGATCAGGTCGCGGTGCGGGCGCAGGTCGGCCATCAGCCGGTCCTGCACCGGATTGAGGCCGAGGCTCCCGGAGTAGCCGACATCGGCCGCGTAGCCCCGGTGGACCGGCGCCATGTCGAGGATGAACGGCATGCCCGGCTCCAGCCGCCGGTTCGTCGGGAAGAACTGGAGGGGAACCCTGAAGCCCGTGAAGGCGGTGCGGTCCCCGAACCAGGCGAACGGCAGGTGGAACCAATCCCGTACGCCGCGTTCGCGCAGCCAGTCGCGCTGCATCCGCGCCGCCTCGCGCTCGGTCACGCCCGGCCGCAACTGGGCCGCGACGGTCTCGGCGCACTCGTAGGCGAGGCGCTGCACCTCCTGGAAGCCGCGCAGCTCGGCGGAGAGCCGCCCGGCGGGCCGCGCGGTGCGTTGCTTCGTGTCCCCAGCCATACCAGCCGTCCGTCCTCATAGCCGTACGCGCCCGTAACTTGACACTGATGAATGTGACAATGACCGGAGGTCACGTCAAGGGTCGTGCACGGACCTGTGGACAAACTTGTCCGGTTCGCGTCAGCCTTCGGTCAGGGTTCGTGCGCCGTCGTAGTCCTCAAGGCGGATACGGGTTCCCGCTCCAGGTCTGACGATCCGCGCGGACAACGGCACTAACGTCGAAGCCGTGACTGTCATCGCGACCGAAAGCCTGAGCAAGCGGTACCCCCGAGTGACCGCCCTCGACCGGCTCTCCCTGGACATCGGACCCGGCGTGACCGGGCTCGTGGGCGCCAACGGAGCCGGCAAGTCCACGCTGATCAAGATCCTGCTCGGACTGTCCCCCGCCACCGAGGGCCGTGCCGCCGTACTCGGACTCGACGTCGCCACGCATGGCAGCGCCATCCGTGAGCGCGTCGGCTACATGCCCGAACACGACTGCCTGCCACCCGACGTCTCGGCAACCGAGTTCGTCGTCCACATGGCCCGCATGTCCGGGCTCCCGCCGACCGCGGCACGCGAGCGGACGGCCGACACCCTGCGCCACGTCGGGCTGTACGAGGAGCGCTACCGCCCCATCGGCGGCTACTCCACCGGCATGAAGCAACGCGTCAAGCTGGCGCAGGCACTCGTCCACGACCCGCAGCTGGTGCTCCTCGACGAGCCGACGAACGGCCTCGACCCCGTGGGCCGGGACGAGATGCTCGGCCTGATCCGGCGCATCCACACCGACTTCGGCATCTCGGTGCTGGTCACCTCCCACCTGCTCGGAGAGCTGGAGCGGACCTGCGACCACGTGGTGGTCGTCGACGGCGGCAAGCTGCTGCGTTCCAGCTCCACCAGCGACTTCACGCAGACCACCACCACCCTCGCGGTCGAGGTCACCGACTCCGACGCGCACCCGGACGGCACCGCCGCCCTGCGCAAGGCCCTCGTGGCGGCGGGCATCACCCTGCACGTGGGCGAGGAGCAGGGCCTGCCCGGCGCCGGCCACATCCTCCTGGTGGAGGCCACGGGCGAGGAGACGTACGACACGGTCCGCGACACCGTCGCCGACCTCGGCATCGGCCTGGTCCGCATGGAGCAGCGCCGCCACCACATCGCGGAGGTCTTCCGCGACAGTGACCGGCTAGCCCAGCAGCAGGCCCAGCCGCCCGTTCAGCAGCAGGGCCCGTCCTCCGCCCTGCCCTCCGCCCAGCCCCCCGCCCAGAACCTCGTCCAGCAGAAGGGAGCCGGTTCCGATGGCGCCTGACACCTCGACCCAGATCCACAACATCGGCTACCGGTCCTACGACGGCCCCCGGCTCGGCCGCGCCTACGCCCGCAAGTCGCTCTTCTCGCAGTCCCTGCGGGGCGCGTACGGCCTCGGGCGTTCCGCCAAGTCCAAGGTGCTGCCGATGATCCTCTTCGCGGTGATGTGCGTACCCGCGCTGATCATCGTCGCGGTGGCCATCGCCGTTCCCGGCTCCACCGACCTGCCGATCAAGTACACGACGTACGCCCTGACCACCCAGGTGATCATCGGGCTCTACCTCGCGTCGCAGGCGCCCCAGTCGGTCTCCCGAGACCTGCGCTTCAAGACCGTGCCGCTGTACTTCTCGCGGCCCATCGAGCGCGTCGACTACGTGGTGGCCAAGTACGCGGCCATGGCCTCGGCCCTCTTCATCCTCACCGCCACCCCGCTGCTGATCATGTGGATCGGCTCGCTGCTGGCGAAGTTCGACTTCGGTGACCAGACCAAGGGATTCGGGCAGGGACTGGTGTCGGTACTGCTGCTGTCGCTGCTCTTCGCGGGCCTCGGCCTGGTCATGGCCGCGCTCACCCCGCGCCGCGGGTTCGGCGTCGCCGCCGTGATCGGCCTGCTGCTCATTCCCTACGGCGCCGTCTCCACCATCCAGGCCGTTGCCTACTCGACGGGCAACACCGGCGCCATCGAGTGGATGGGCCTGTTCTCCCCGATCACCCTGATCGACGGCGTGCAGACCGCGTTCCTCGATGCCACCTCAGCCTTCCCCGGCGGTGACGGCCCCTCGGCCGCCGTCGGCGTCGTCTACCTGCTCGTCGTCCTCGGCCTCATCGCCGGCTCCTACGCCGCCCTGATGGCCCGCTACCGGAAGGCCGGGCTGTGACCGTCATCGACATCGACCACACCTCCCGCTGGTTCGGCAACGTCGTCGCCGTCAACGACGTCACCATGCGCATCGGCCCCGGTGTGACCGGCCTGCTGGGCCCCAACGGCGCCGGCAAGTCCACCCTCATCAACATGATGGGCGGCTTCCTGGCCCCCTCCACGGGCACCGTCACCCTCGACGGCGCGCCGATCTGGCGCAACGAGCAGGTCTACAAGCAGATCGGCGTCGTGCCCGAGCGCGAGGCCATGTACGACTTCCTCACCGGCCGCGAGTTCGTGGTGGCCAACGCCGAACTGCACGGACTCGACGACGCGGCCGCCCAGCGCGCGCTCGCCACCGTCGAGATGGAGTACGCCCAGGACCGCAAGATCGCCACCTACTCCAAGGGCATGCGCCAGCGCGTGAAGATGGCTTCGGCGCTCGTCCACGACCCGTCCGTGCTGCTCCTCGACGAGCCGTTCAACGGCATGGACCCGCGACAGCGCATGCAGCTCATGGACCTGCTGCGACGCATGGGCGACGAGGGCCGCACCGTCCTGTTCTCCTCCCACATCCTGGAGGAGGTCGAGCAGCTCGCCTCGCACATCGAGGTGGTCGTCGCCGGGCGGCACGCCGCCTCCGGCGACTTCCGTCGGATCCGCCGCCTGATGACGGACCGCCCGCACCGCTACCTGGTCCGTTCCTCCGACGACCGGGCCCTCGCCGCCGCCCTGATCGCCGACCCCTCCACGGCCGGCATCGAGGTCGACCTCAAGGAGGGCGCCCTGCGCATCCAGGCCGTCGACTTCGGACGCTTCACCGAGCTGCTGCCGCAGGTGGCCCGGGCGCACGGCATCCGGCTTCTCACGGTCTCGCCCTCCGACGAGTCCCTTGAGTCGGTCTTCTCCTACCTCGTCACGGCCTGAAGGAGCTGGCATGTACAACCCCACCGTTGCCCGGCTCACCTACCGGGCCCTGCTCGGCCGCCGCCGCGCGCTGATCCTCTTCGCGCTGCCCGCCCTGCTGATCGTCATCTCCGTCGCGGTCCGCGCCTTCACCGGGGTGGACGACAAGGTCGCCGCCGATCTGCTCGGCGGCTTCGCCCTGGCGACGATGGTCCCGCTGATCGGCGTCATCGCCGGCACCGGAGCCATCGGTCCCGAGATCGACGACGGCTCGATCGTCTACCTGCTCTCCAAGCCGGTGAAGCGACCCACGATCATCCTGACCAAGCTGATCGTCGCGATCTCCGTCACGATGGCCTTCTCCGCGATCCCCACACTGATCGCCGGCTTCATCCTCAACGGCAACGGCCAGCAGATCGCCGTCGCCTACACCGTCGCCGCCCTCGTCGCCTCGATCGCCTACAGCGCGCTGTTCCTGCTGCTGGGCACCGTCAGCCGGCACGCGGTTGTCTTCGGCCTCGTCTACGCCCTGATCTGGGAGTCCCTCTTCGGCAGCCTCGTCTCCGGAGCGAAGACCCTCAGCGTCCAGCAGTGGTCCCTGTCCCTGGCCGAGAAGGTCGCCGGACCGGGGTACGTCGACGCCACTGTGGGCCTGCCCACCGCCGTGATCCTGCTCCTCGTGGTCACCGTCGGCGCCACCGCCTACGCGGGCCAGAAGCTGCGCCGCCTCACTCTGGCCGGCGAGGAGTAGGCCCACCCCGACAGGCTGTTCGCCCCGTGCCCCGCCCGGCCCACCGGCCGGGCGGGGCACAGCTTCGCGCGGGATCATCGGGGCATGATCGAGCACACCGGGCCGGAGCCGTCCAGACCCTTGCGGTCCTGGATACGGTCCTCCCCCGGGACGCACATCTGGCTGCTGATCATCGCCGTCACCAGCGTCATCGTCGTGATCGCCCCGGACCGGGTCGAACACGTGCTGCTCCACCGCAACAGCAGCAACATCCACGAACTCGTCCAGCACCCCATCCGCGCCTTGCTCAGCAGCGCGTTCTGGATCGAGAACCCGGCATCGCTCGCCCTCTACGCCCTGCTCTTCGAGTGCTTCCACGCCCCCGTCGAGCGCTGGCTCGGCACCGTGCGCTGGCTCCTGATCGTCGCGACCGCCCACATCACGGCGACCTTGGTCAGCCAGAAGGTCCTCCTGATGGCCATTCAGGACCACCGCGCGCCGCACAGCATGACCCACGTCGTCGACATCGGCGTCAGCTACGGCCTGGCAGCCTCCGTGGGCGTGCTCACCTACCGGCTGCCCCATCCCTGGAGATGGTTCTACCTCGCCGGCGCGGTCGCCTTCTTCGGCGTCCCGCTGCTCAGCGACGGCAGTTTCACCGACCTCGGCCACGCCATCTCGCTCGCCGTCGGACTGCTTGCCTGGCCGCTCACCCGCCACCCCGTTTCACGTGAAACATGACCCGCGTTCCGCGTGGAACACGACCCCTGTTTCACGTGAAACATGCCGAGGGCCGGTCCCCTCCCCCGGACGCGCGGAGTTACCGCACCCATGACGTACGCGGGGAAAATCGCTGGTACGCGGCTTCGCCCCGGGGCAGAGTGAGCGGTGCGGGGAGCAACAAAAGGTCCGGGGCAGCCGCTTCGAGCGCGCCTTGCGGCGCGGGCTGCTCCGGACCTCTCGTACGTCCTGTGTGTTACGCGGCGCCCAGGAGGCGTTCCAGGACCACCGCGATGCCGTCCTCCTGATTGGAGGTCGTCACCTCGTCGGCCACGGCCTTGAGCTCCGGGTGGGCGTTCGCCATGGCCACGCCGTGAGCAGACCATCCGAACATCGGGATGTCGTTGGGCATGTCACCGAAGGCGATCGTGTCCGCGGCCTTCACGCCCAGCCGTCGAGCGGCCAGCGACAGGCCGGTCGCCTTGCTCAGACCGAGCGGCAGGATCTCCACGATGCCGGGACCCGCCATCACGATGTCCACGAGACTGCCGACCGTCGCCCTGGCCACCCTGACGAGCTCGTCCTCGCCCATCCCCGGGTGCTGGATGTACAGCTTGTTCAGCGGGGCGGTCCAGACCGCCGCCGTGTCCTCCAGGTAGAGCGCCGGCAGGCCCTCCTGGACCTGGTACCCAGGACCGAACAGCACTTCGCCGTCCACCCCGTCCCGACTGGCCGCCAAGGCCAGCGGACCCACCTCTGCCTCTATCTTCGACAGCGCCAGGCCGGCCAGCTGCCGGTCCAGGGTCACCGAGGTCAACAGCCGGTGCGCCCCCGCGTCGTAGACCTGTGCGCCCTGCCCGCACACGGCGATCCCCTTGTAGCCGAGGTCGTCGAGCACGTGGCGGGTCCAGGGCACGGCCCGGCCGGTGACGATGATGTGAGCCGCGCCCGCCGCGGTGGCCGCGGCGAGCGCCTCACGGGTGCGCTCCGAGACGGTGTCGTCGTCACGCAGCAGCGTGCCGTCGAGGTCCGTCGCGACGAGCTTGTACGGGAACGGGGCCGGGCTCACTTGGCGATCGGCTCCAGGAACTCGCGGCCGCCGAGGTAGGGGCGGAGCACCGGAGGTACCCGTACCGAACCGTCGGCCTGCTGGTGGTTCTCCAGGATCGCGACGATCGTGCGCGGTACGGCGCACAGCGTGCCGTTGAGCGTCGACAGCGGCGCGGTCTTCTTGCCCTCGCGGTAGCGGATCGACAGGCGGCGGGCCTGGAAGCCGTCGCAGTTCGACGCGGAGGTCAGCTCGCGGTACTTGCCCTGGGTGGGGATCCAGGCCTCGCAGTCGAACTTGCGCGAGGCAGACGAGCCCAGGTCGCCCGTGGCGACGTCGATGACCTGGAACGGCAGCTCCAGGCTGGTCAGCCACTGCTTCTCCCAGTCGAGGAGCCGCTTGTGCTCGGCCTCGGCCTCCTCCGGCGCGACGTACGAGAACATCTCGACCTTGTCGAACTGGTGGACGCGGAAGATGCCCCGGGTGTCCTTGCCGTACGTACCGGCCTCGCGGCGGAAGCACGGGGAGAAACCGGCGTACCGCAGCGGCAGCTTGTCCGCGTCGATGATCTCGTCCATGTGGTACGCGGCGAGCGGGACCTCGGAGGTGCCGACCAGGTAGTAGTCGTCCTTCTCCAGGTGGTACACGTTCTCCGCGGCCTGGCCGAGGAAGCCGGTGCCCTCCATGGCGCGCGGGCGGACCAGCGCCGGCGTCAGCATCGGGATGAAGCCCGCCTCGGTGGCCTGCGCGATCGCGGCGTTGACCAGGGCGAGTTCCAGCAGCGCGCCGACGCCGGTCAGGTAGTAGAAGCGCGAACCCGACACCTTGGCGCCGCGCTCGACGTCGATGGCGCCGAGCGATTCGCCGAGTTCGAGGTGGTCCTTCGGCTCGAAGCCCTCGGCACCGAAGTCGCGGATCGTGCCGTGCGTCTCCAGGACGGTGAAGTCCTCCTCGCCGCCGACCGGGACGTCGCTGTGGACGATGTTGCCCAGCTGGAGCAGGAGCTTCTTGGCCGCTTCGTCGGCCTCGTTCTGCTCGGCCTCGGCGGCCTTGACGTCCTGCTTGAGCTGCTCGGCCTTGGTCAGCAGCTCGGCCCGCTCCTCCGGGGAGGCCTTGGGGATGAGCTTGCCGAGCGACTTCTGCTCATTGCGCAGTTCGTCGAAGCGCATGCCGGAGGACCTGCGGCGCTCGTCGGCGGAGAGCAGTGCGTCGACGAGGCCGACGTCCTCTCCACGGGCGCGCTGCGAGGCGCGGACACGGTCAGGGTCATCACGGAGCAGCCGAAGGTCAATCACCCCTCCAGGCTACCGGGCCGGCCTTCCTGGGATCACACCGATATCACGCTGCGTGTCAGTATGTCCCAATTGGTACGAATGGAAATCTCTTGTCCGGCAACCCGAAGCGGGGTGGGGCAGGGAGTGGATAAAACCGGTGCCATTCGCTGAAATGGGGCACGGTGCCGGTCGCGGGGCTGGTCCTGAGCAGCGTCGGAGGGGGTTCCTTGTCCACAGGAATTCTCCGTGAGGGCGGCTTATCCACAGGCTGTGCGCCGCATCTGTGGACACGGAATTAGATCAATAGGGATCGGCGCCGGGGCGGGGTCCATCAGGGTTCAAACCGCCCTCACACGCTCATTCGGGTGGGAATGGCTCGCTCCAAAGAGTTGATCGCGGATACGGGGGTGACAGCGTTCACCTATCGCTCCCCAGCGCGAAACCTGAGCCCCCGAGTGATTTGTCGACCTTGTCGCGTCGCCGTGTCGACTTGTCCCCAGGCCCCCATCCCGGCCTGTGGATAACTCTGTGGACAGTGGACGGTGTCCTACGCGCGACCGTCGAGGCAGCGCGCCAGCCAGTCCGACGCCGCGGTGAAGTCGCCGTCGGAGGTTCCCGGCCGTGCCGCGCGCACCTCACTGAGAGCGACACCGGCCCGCGGGTAGGAACCGAGGAAGCGGACCTGGGGGCAGGTCCGCTTCAGGCCCATCAGGGCCTCGCTCACCCGGCGGTCGGAAATATGTCCTTCGGCGTCGACCGCGAAGCAGTAGTTGCCGATTCCCTGGCCGGTCGGCCGGGACTGGATGAGCATCAGGTTCACACCCCGGACCGCGAACTCCTGGAGCAGCTCCAGCAGCGCACCCGGGTGGTCGTCGCCGAGCCACAGCACCACGGACGTCTTGTCGGCACCGGTCGGCGCGGCCGGCCGGGCGGGCCGACCGACGAGTACGAACCGGGTCTCGGCGTTCTCCGCGTCGTGGATCTCCTTGACCAGCGCCTCCAGTCCGTACGTGACGGCGGCGAACTCACCCGCGAAGGCAGCGTCGAAGCGACCCTCCTGCACCAGCCGGGCGCCGTCGGCGTTGGACGCGGCCGACTCCCACACCGCGTCGGGCAGGTGGGTCCGCAGCCAGTTCCGCACCTGCGGCTGCGCGACGGGGTGCCCGGTGACGGTCTTGACGTCCGACAGCTTGGTCCCGGGCCGTACGAGCAGCGCGAACGCGATCGGCAGCAGTACCTCGCGGTAGATCATCAGCGGCTCGCCCGAGGCCAGCTCGTCGAGGGTGGCGGTGACCCCGCCCTCCACCGAGTTCTCGATCGGCACCAGGGCCGCCGCCGCTTCGCCGTTCCGTACGGCATCGAGGGCCGCGGGGACCGACACCATCGGGACGAGCTCCCGGGTGGCGGCTTCCGGCAGCGTACGGAGGGCGGCTTCGGTGAACGTGCCCTCGGGACCGAGATAGGTGAAGCGGGTGGCCGACATGCGGTCAGCCTAATGCCGGGGAGGCCGCCGCCGCGGGGCCGTTCACCCTTCGAGCAGCCGCTGTCCGACGTACTCCCCGGCACGCGGGCCCGGCGGCACGGCGTACAGCCCGCTGGACTCGTGCCGGATGAACGCGGACAGGGCGTCCCCCCGGTCGAGCTTGCGCTGAACGGGGACGAAGCCGCGCAGCGGATCGGCCTGCCAGCAGATGAACAGCAACCCGGCGTCCGGAGCGCCGTCGGGGGCGATCCCGTCGTGGAAGGAGAACGGCCGCCGCAGCATGGCGGCCCCGCCGTTCTGCTCCGGCGCCGAGATCCGGGCGTGGGCATTGGAGGCGATGACGGGCTTGCCGTCGCCGCCGATCTTGTCCAGGGCCATCTCCGTGGTCTCGGTGCCACCGGTCAGCGGGGCCCCATCGGCCTTCCTCCGGCCGATGACCCGCTCCTGGTCGCCCAAGGACTGCTTCTCCCAGTCGTCGAGCAGCATCCGGATCCGGCGCACGACGGCGTACGACCCCCCGGCCATCCAGGCGTGCTCGGTGGGCCCCGGGCCGGTATCCGGCACGAAGATCCGCTTGTCGAAGTCGGGCTCCGAGGGCTTCGGGTTCCCGGTGCCGTCGACCTGGCCCATCAGGTTCCGTGCTGTCATCGGCTTCGCGGTGGCGCCCGGGGACCGGTTGAAGCCGTTCATCTGCCAGCGCACGCGCGCCGCGTCCCCGGCGTCCTTCTGCACGGCCCGTAGGGCGTGGAACGCGACGAGTCCGTCGTCCGCGCCGATCTGGACCCACAGGTCGCCGTTGCTGCGCTGGGCATCGAGCCGGTCCGAGGAGAAGTCCGGCAGCGGATCGAGGGCCGCGGGGCGGCGGGCGGTCAGGCCGGTGCGCTCGAAGAAGGAATGCCCGAACCCGAAGGTCAGCGTGAGGGAGGACGGGCCCGCGTCGAGGGCGATCCCGGTGTCGGCGGTCGGGGCGGCCGCACCCGCCATCAGTTGCCGCGCGGTGTCCGACCAGCGGCGCAGCAGCGCGGCGGCCTCGGTACGGCCGGCGCCGGGCGCCAGGTCGAAGGCGAGGACATGGCCCTTGGCCTGGAGCGGGGTGGTGATCCCGGCCTGGTGGTCCCCGTGGAAGGCCACCTCGGTGGCGCCCAGGGAGGCGAGCGTCCCGGCCGCGCCGGGGGCACCGGCCGGGGAGTCGGCGACGGAGGCGTGGGCAAGGGCCCCGCCCGTGGCGCCGAGGGCGAGTCCGGCGGCGCCGGCGGCGCCCACGGTGCCCAGCAGCCTGCGCCGGGAAATCTCGATGTCCGGGTTGCTCCGGATGCTGTCGGTCACGCTGCTCAGCCGATCTTCACGTTCTTCTGGACGGTCGTCTGGTCGATGTCGGAGGTGCGGACGGTCACGTCGATGCGCCATTCACCCGTCAGCGGCAGCTGTACCCCGGACGCGGTCCAGTGTCCGGGACCGGAACGGTCCGGGACGAGCGGCAGCGGGCCGATCTCCTTGGCGGGGAGGGTGAAGGAGACCTTGATCTCCGGCAGGTCGAGGGGCCTGCCGCCCAGGTCCTCCGCCCACAGGTGGAGGGTGTTGGCGCCGACCCGGCCCGGGTCGAGCTCCAGCCGTACGGCGCCCTTGCCGTTCTGGCCGCCGGTTTCGAAGGGCAGGGTGATCTTGATGGGCCGGTTGGGCACTGCGGTGGAGGCCGATCCCCTGCCCGCCTCCTGCTCCACGGCGCGTCCCGGCTCCGTGCTGGTCAGGACGGTGGTGACGGCGAGCAGGGCCACGGCCACCGCCGCCTCGGCGAGAACGGACCGACGCAGGCCGCCCCGGACGGGGTCGGCGTCGCGCACCTGGTGCTCGCGCGCCTTCTCACGAGCGGCGTGCTGACGGGCGAGCTGGGCGGCCCGCCGCGGGTCGGCGGCTTCGGGGGCTGCGTGCGTTTCACGTGAAACATCGCTGCTCGTTCCCCGCGGAACGTCACTGGTCGCTTCCGGAGAGGCCGCCGGGCTCGTTCCACGTGAAACATCGCTCGCCGTTTCACGTGAAACGGCCTTCCCCGTGAGGGCCCCGATCGGCTCGTCGGCGGTGGCCGTGGCCTGCCCGTCCGCGAGTCGGGCGGTCCACTCCCGTGAGAGGTAGGCGATGCCGAGGAGTACGGCGACCAGCCCCACCTTGATGATCAGCAGTCGGCCGTAGCTGGTGCCGGTGAGGGCCGACCAGCTGCCGAGCTGACGCCAGGACTGGTAGACGCCGGTGACGACGAGGACCACGACGCTGACGAAGGCGACCTTGGAGAAGCGCCGGACGGCGTCCCGCTCGATGTCCGGCACCTTGTACAGGGCGACCAGCAGTGCGGTGAGACCGCCGAGCCAGGCGGCGACGGCCAGCAGGTGGAGGATGTCGGCCGGCATCGCGATGCCGGGCTGGATGCCGGTGGAGGCGTGCTCGGACAGGGCCCAGGTCGCGGCGATGCCGGCGGCCACGACGGCTCCACCGATGCCGAGCCCGAAGGCCAGGTCGCTCGTCTGCTTGGTGTCCTCCCCGGCCTGATCCTCTTCCCCGGAACCCGACGCCTGCTGATGGCGTGCGTACGCCCCGAAGAGCACGGCGACGAACAGCGCGGCGGCGCCGAGGAGCAGCAGCCGGGAGACGAACGAGGCGCCGGTCTTGGTCTCCAGCACGGCTCGCAGCCCGTCGAGGTCGAAGACGTCGGCGAACTTGCCCGAGCCCGTGTACGGGTTGCGGAGCGCCAGCATCGCCAGGGTTGCCGCGGTGAGGGTGACCCAGCCGCGCAGGACGAGCTTCTGCAGCGACCGTTCCGCGGACCCGCGGCGCCAGCACATCAGGATGAAGGCGGCGCCACCGACGAGGACGGTGAACCCGGCGTAGGCGGCGTACCGGGCGATCCCGTAGGCGATGCCGACGGGTCCGCCGCCCGCCTGTTGGGTGGGCAGGGAGACGGCGGTGGCCGAGGGGGCGCCGATGGAGAAGGTGAAGGCGCCGGAGATCGGGTGGCTGTCGGCGGACACGGCCTGCCAGGCGACGGTGTAGGTGCCGTTGGGCAGGCCGGCGTGCAGCGCGGTGCCGTACCGGATGACCGAGCCGCTGCACATGTCGCGGAGCTCGCCGGTGTCCACTCGTCTGCCCTGAGGGTCCATGACGCGGATGGAGTCGTCGCCCATGGCGACCTGCTCCGAGAAGGAGAGGGTGACCTGGGCGGGTGCCGTGGCGACCACCGCCCCGTCCTGCGGGTCGCTCGCGGTGAGTGCGGCGTGTGCCGTGGCCGGTGCGGCCGCGGTGAACAGTGTTGCCAGCAGGGCTGCGAGGACCAGCGCGAGCCGCGGCAGGAGTGCCGTGATGCGGACCCGGGCTGGGGAAGGGGCGGGGGCGGTGGCCGTCATGGCGTGTCAGTTCCTCGGTCCGTCAGTGGGCGTTGGAGTTCTGTGCGTTGTAGGTCCGCTCTTTCACGTCGACCTCGACCTTGACCGGGTCGGCCTTTTCGAACCGGAGCTCGACGGTGATCTTGTCCCCGACGGCCGGCTTGCTCTTGAGGCCCATGAACATGACGTGGTTGCCGCCCCGAGTCAGCTTCAGCTCGCCGTTGGCGGGCACGTCCATCGACTGGACCTGCCGCATCTTCTGGTCCTTGGTCTCGTGGATCTGAACATCGTCCGAGAGGGGGCTGGTGACGCCGGTCAGCTTGTCCGCGGTCTTCGACCCGTTCTTGATGACCATGAACGCGCCGGCCATCTCGGCGTTGACCGGTTCCGGCATGAAGGCCCCGCTGACCGTCAGCTCGGGCTTGGCTCCGTCGGCCCCCGAGGACTCGGAGGAGTCGGACGAGCAGCCGGATATGGCGAGCGCGGCCGTCAGGGAGAGGGCGGCGAGGGTACGGGTGGTGCGGTGGTTCACGGGTTCAGTCCCTTGACGAGCTTCGGCATGTCCTTGGTGTAGTCATCGACGGTGGTGCCCTCGCCGTAGAGGGCGTAGCCCTCGTCGGTCTTGGGCGAGAACGCGATGACCTGGGCACCGTGCATGGAGACGACGTCTCCGTTGGCCTCCTTCTTGGCGGCCTCGATGCCGATGCCGAGCGACCGTGCGGCGGCCTGGATGGTGGCGAAGTCCCCGGTCAGTCCGATGAAGGACGGATCCTGGGCCTTGAGCCACGAGCCGAGCGACTCGGGAGTGTCCCGTTCGGGGTCCGTGGTGACGAAGACGACCCGGAGGTTGTCCTGGTCGGCCTTGGGGAGTGCCTTCTTGGCGACGGCGATGTTGCTCATCGTCAGAGGGCAGACGTCCGGGCACTTGGTGTAGCCGAAGTAGATGAGCGTCGGCTTGCCCTTGGTCTGCTCGCGCAGGTTCCACGGCCGGCCGGTGGTGTCCGTCAGGACGAGCTCGGGCTTGTCGAAGGGGCGGTCGAGGACCGTCGCGGCCCCGGCCTTCTTCTCACCGGTGATCTGGGTGACCGAGCCGGTGTTCTCGGCCTTTTCACCGCCGCAAGCGGTGAGGGCGAGGGCGGTCGCCACCGCGAGGGCGGCGACCGTCACACGTGTGGTGCGCATGGAGGAATGTCCCTGTGATCGGGGAAGGTGCGGATGTTCTCGAAATGACACGGCCTGCGTCCGCGACGGGTCAGGAAGCGCGCCGACGAGAGGCGATTCCGAAGGCGACACCACCGAGTCCGATGACGATGCCCGCGATGCCGAGGGCCCGGGCGGTCGTGTCGGAGGCCTTGGCGGCCTCGTCGTGGTGGTCGCCGGCCGCCTTGTCGTCCTTGCCGGAGGCCTTCGCGTCGTCGGTCTTCTTGTCGCCTGCGTCGTGGTGGTCGTCGCCCTTGGCGGCGGTCAGCTTCAGCACGGGCGCGGGGGTCTGCGGCTCCGGGGCGCCTTCCTTGGCCTCCTCGATCCAGCGGACGACCTCGTTGTTGTCGTACGTCTGGATCGCCTTGAAGACCATCTGGTCGGCGTTCTCCGGAAGCTTGCCGACGGAGACCGGGAACTGCTGGAACTTGCCGGGCTCGATCTTGCCGCCGGACCAGGTCACCTTGGTGACGGCCTCGTTGATCTGCTTGCCGTGCACGGTGAGCGGCTTGTCGAGCTTGCTCTTCTCGACGCTCACGGTCCAACCGGGGATGTCCTGCGGCATGACGGACGTGAGCGGCTGGTCGATCGGGAAGCTGACCTCCAGCTGGGTGGTCGACGCATTGTCGCGCTCGTTGGGGACCTTGAAGTTGATCGTCGCGTAGCCGCCCTTGGTGGCTTCGCCGGGCTGTACGCCGACGTGCGCGAAGGCGGGAGCGGACAGGACGAGGACGGTGCCGGCGGCGAGGGCGGCGGCGAAGGAGACGCGAGAGGTCTTCACGGCAGAAACACTCCACGGAAGCAGGGGTGACGGCTCCGCACACGGGCGCGCGCGGAGGTCGCGGCACCGGTGCTCCCGTGGCTGTCTGCTCCGGGGGCGTGGGTGCCGCGTCAGGCTGCGAGGGCGAGTGCCGTGGGTGGCCCGCGCCTGATCACCGTGTGCTGGAGAGCTTCGCGGCCGGTCGCCACCGTCGGCGCGGCAGAGCCGCGTCCGGTGCGCCGGGTACGGACGGGTGCGCCCGGGATTCCGGCGGCGAGGGCGCGTACGAAGGCCAGCGCGGCGCGCAGCGGACGTACGGGGTCGGCTTCGGCGGAGAGCCGGGACAGTTCGAGGAGCCGGACCAGAGCGGCGTCCCCCCGGCCCAGCAGCCAGCCGGCCACCAGCGCGGCCAGCAGGTGCCCGGCGAGCATGGCCGGGCTGAACAGCCCGGTCGCCTGCTGCCCGGCGGCGTCCGCCAGGTGCTCGTGCGCCGCGTGGCCCTGTGCGGCGGCCTGTTCGGTCAGGGCGGCCGGGTCGAGGCCGGCGGTCTCCAGGATCCTCCGGGCGTCGGCCGGGCTGAGCGGTACGGAGTTGCCCCCGCAGACCAGTCGGGCGGCGAGCGCCGCGAGGGAGGTGTCGGAGTCCGCGGCCGTCGCCCGTGCGGCGCCTTCGCCGTGCTGGCCGAGGCCGAATAGGGTGTGCAGCCCGACCTGGCCGAGGGCGAGCGCGGCGGCGATGCCACCCGGCGAACGCCGACGTCCGGAGAGCGGGGCCGCGACCGCGAACACGGCGACGAAGGCGGAGACCAGCGCCCACCACGGCACGGAGGCGCAGGATGCCACGACGTGACCCACCGCGGACAGCACGACGCAGACCGCGGCGAACACCGCGGCCCGGGTGGTCCGGAGCCCGGCTCCGGTGCGCGTCGTGTGGGGGGCAGTCATGGCCGGGCCATCATCGCACTGCGCTTAGGCCCTGCATACGGCAGGTGCGTAAGGGACCTTTGAGTTCCGGCCTCCGGTCAGGCCGAGGTCAGCGAAGGGGCCGGCGCGGGGATCGGCGCATGGATCGGCGAAGGGCTCTCCCGTGCCGCCCGACGGCACCGGCGTACACGGCTTCCCGGGAGTGCCGCATCGGCCGAATGAGGGCTCCGCCGGCCATGGGGGGCTTACGGCCCACCCTGGGCGGCAATAGGTAACCGTATGAGCATCTGGTGGTCTCTCCACTTGAGGCGCGAAGCTGCGAGCGTGCCGCTCGCCAGGCGACTGCTGCTGGGGACGATGGAGACCGCGGGGGTGGACCCGGACATCTCTTTCGACCTGTCGGTGGCACTGACCGAGGCGTGTGCGAACGCGGTGGAGCACGGCGGCCGCGGGGCGGGCCCCCGCTGCGGCTCCTCCGGCATCGACGCCCCGGACGGTTCCGGCGGCGGTGACGGGGATGGTTCCGACGATCCGGACGGGACCGGGGCGTACCACGTCACGGCCTATCTGGACGGGGACCGCTGCCGCATCGAAGTGTCCGATTCCGGCCCGGGGTTCCCGGCCGCGACGGTGGCCCGTCGCAGACCCTCCCTGGCCGAGCACGGCCGGGGCCTGCACCTGATCGAGGAACTCGCCGACCACGTCCGCTTCCGCAACCGGCCGGGTCGGGGAGCCGTGGTGAGCTTCGACAAGATGCTGAAGTGGCGCGACGACGCGCTGCTGAAGGTGTCCTGACCGCAGCACCGCAGCACCGCAGCACCGCAGCACCGCAGCACCGCCGCCCCGCCGCCCCGGCGCAACCGCCGCCCCGGCGCCGCGACACCGTGAACACGGCGGTGGGGGGGGGGGGGGGGGGGGGGGGGGGGGGGGGGGGGGGGGGGGGGGGGGGGGGGCGGGCCGCCCCCCCCCCCCCCCCCCCCCCCCCCCCCCCCCCGGGCCGGTGGTGGGGGCCTGCGGGTCACTCTGGCCTGGCCGGCCGGCCTGCGGGGCACCGCCTCGGCGACGTCGG
>NZ_JANFAK020000149.1 GCF_024721315.2 Streptomyces sp. Isolate_45 | reverse complement strand
CCCCCCCCCCCCCCCCCCCCCCCCCCCCCCCCCCCCCCCCCCCCCCCCCCCCCCCCCCCCCCCCCCCCCCCGCCGCCGCGCTACGCCGCCCGCCCGGCCGGGGCCGCCGGCGACGGCTCGGGCTCGGTCGGCTCCGGGGTGGCGGGCGCCTTCCGGTCCCGCATCAGGATCAGGGCGAGGCCCGCCGCGGCCAGGACGCCCGCCGCGGCCGCGGTGAAGGTGGCCGACATGGCGGAGGTGAAGGCGTCGCGGGCGGCATCGGCGAGCGCCGGGTCGGTGAGGGCGGCGGCCACGGAGTGCCGGGCGGCGTCCGGGGTGGCGGCGGGCATGGCTCCGGAGTAGACCGAGGTGAGCAGGGCCCCCAGGACGGCCACGCCGAGGGCGGCGCCGGCCTGCTGGACGGTGTCGTTGAGGGCGGAGCCGACTCCGGCGTGCTCCTCGGGGACGGCGCCCATCAGGGCCGCGGTGGCCGCCGGCATGGCCAGGCCGCTGCCGATGCCCATCACCGTCATGGCGGCGCCGAGCGGGACGAGGTCGTCGCCGGCCTCCAGCGTGGCGAGGATCGCGAAGCCGACGGCGATCACGGCGAGGCCGACGGCGGTCATGATCCGGTTGCCGATGCGGTTGCCGAGGGTGGCGCCGAGGCCGTTGAAGAGCAGGCCGGCCACGGCGAGCGGGGTGAACGCGAGGCCGGTCCCGGTGGGGCTGTGGCCGGCGACGAACTGGAGGTACTGGGTCAGCACCAGCATCAGGCCGCCGTTGGCGAAGGTCAGCAGCACGAGCGAGAGGCCGGCGCCGCTGAACATCCGGTCGCGGAAGAGGGCCATCGGGACCATCGGGTGTGCGGTGCGGACCTCGTGGACGACGAAGGCGGTGAGCCCGCCGACCGCGAGGGTGAGACCGACCAGGGTCGAGGGGGCGGCGAGGCCGTCCTTCGGGAGGGCGATGATCGTCCAGATCAGAGCGGTCATACCGGTGACGGACAGGCCCATGCCGGCGAGGTCGGCCTTGCGCCGGGGCCCCTTGGACTCCGGCATCAGGATCAGCGCGGCGGCGATGGCGAGCAGCGCGATCGGCACGTTCATCAGGAACACGGCGCCCCACCAGTAGTGGGCGATCAGGATCCCGCCGACCGCCGGGCCGCCGACGAGGCCGACCACGGCGACGGCGCCCCAGGCGGAGATGGCCTTGCGGCGCTCCTCCTCGTCGAAGACGGTGATCAGGATCGAGAGGGTGCTCGGCATGACGAGGGCGCCGCCGATGCCCATGACCGCGCGTCCCGCGATGAGTTGCGCGGGGGATTCGGCGTGGGCGGCGAGCAGGGAGGCGATCCCGAAGAGCACGAGGCCGATGATCATCACCCGGCGGCGGCCGAACCGGTCGGAGAGGCTGCCTGCGGTGAGTAGGAGGCCGGCGAAGACCAGGATGTACGACTCGATGATCCACTGGATGGCTTCGGCGCCGGCGTCGAGGTCCTCGGCGATCGGCGGGATCGCCACGGTGAGCACCATGTTGTCGACGACCAGCACGAGCGTGCTGAGGCAGAGCACGATCAGGATGAGCCAGCGGCGCGGGTCGCGCCGGGCTCCCTCCCCCGTGACGCCCGTTCCGGTGTTCCCCGCGGTACCGCTCATCGTGGCCCCTCCCCTTGCCCAGCCTGATGCGTACACCGTTCGCATCCAGACATGAACAACGTACGCTCATGCGTACAGCGTGCGCAACCCATCGAGGGAAAGCCCGCCGGCTTCCCCCGCCGGCGGGCTCGACGGACCGCCGGCCGTCCGGGCGGGCTACCCGCAGCGCAGCGCCGCGTACAGGTCGAGCTTGTGGTCGAGGCGGGACAGGTCCCGGCCCCTGCGGCGCGCGCTACGTCAGCGCGGTGACTCACATCTGGTTCGGCGCCCTGCCGGCGCCGGTGGCGGTGGGGGCGGTGGGGCCGGCTCCGGTGGGGGCGTTCGGGGCGGCCGTCCGAAGCCGCCCCGGTGGGCTCACGCCGTTTGGAGGGAGACCTCGGTCGACTTGATCAGCGCGACGACGGAGGTACCGGCGGCCAGGCCCAGCGCCTCGACGGCGTCGGCGGTGATGGCGGCGGTCAGGCCGCCACCGTTCACGTCGACCTTCACGGAGGCCATGGCCGGACCGGTGGCGACGTCGACGACGGTCCCGGCGATCCGGTTGCGGATGGACAGTCCGGACAGCCCCTCGACGGGCCCGGTCGCGAGGGCCACCTCGGTGGCCTTGACCAGGGCCTTCACGGCGGTGCCGACGGCAAGACCGAGGTCCTTGACCGCGTCGGCGGTGATGGCGGCGGTGATGTCCTGGCCGCCGTCGAGCCGCACCTTGACCGTCGCCATGGCCTCGCCGGTGGTGACGGCGGTGACGGTTCCGGCGATCTGATTGCGGATGCTCAGGCTCATGGTGCTTCGACCTCTACGTCGTCGGTTCACGCGGATCGGGGGATCCGCACAAGATCGACCGTACGAGCCCCCGCCCCGCCCGCTCCGCACCCCTCGCATCCGCGACCCGGAACCACCCACCCGGCTCGCCCCTGCGCGAAAGCCCGATCGGCGGCCGACGGGTACGCGGCGTCTCCGACCGACGCGTACGCGGCGTGTGCGAGCCACGCGCCGCACCATCGGACCGGCTCCGCGCAAGACGTTCGTACACCGACTCCCCTTACGGTGGCGGCACTTGACCCTGACTTCGACTCAGGGCGCCGTCAGGGGCGGACCGGGGCTCTCCCCGGTGTGGTCGCCCGGCGCCCGGCGGCATCGTAGGGGCCATGAAGACCACCACCGCCGGGCTCGCCCTCGCCGCCGCACTCGCCCTCACGATCACCGGCGCGGCCGGCGCCTCGGCGGCCCCCGGATCCGCCGCCCCCGCCTACGACTTCTCCGACTGCCCGGCCATCCCCGCCGGGGCCGACGCGGCGCGCTGGAAGTGCGAGTTGCACACCGCCTCCGGGTCGCTCCGCCTCGGCAATCGCGACGTCCCCGCACTGGCCCCGATGACCCTCACGTTCGCCGAGGGGCCGATGCCCGACGGCAGCAACGGCCAGGTCTGGGGATCCCTGCGCGGCAAGCCCTCCACCGTCCCCGGCGGACTGCTCGGCAACGCCTCCGCCGACCGGTCCCCGCTGCTCGGCCTGTCCCTGCAGCCGGAGTACGGCGGCCGGTCCGACTTCTACTCCGTCGGCGACAGCATGGGCTTCTTCACCCTGCGCTACCGCGCCGTGAGCCCGCTCCTGCCCCACGGCTGCACCATCGGCGCCGGCGACACCCCCATCGAGATCCGCCTGAAGCGGGTGGGCGACTCCGAGCGGGTGTCCAAGAACCCCCCGGTGATCAAGTACGCGGCGGCCGACACCGAGTTCGGCGTTCCGGCCGCCACCGGCTGCGGCCCGATGACCCGGCTCGTGAACGACCGCCTCGGCCTCCCGGCGACCACCGGGAACAAGATCACCCTGTCCGGCGAGTACACCTACAAGACGTACGACCAACTCACCGTTCGCTGAGGTGGGACCGGGTGCCGGTCGGCCGGATCCCGGCCGACCGGATCCCCGCCGGGCCGTACCTTTCTTTTCTTCGCAAGTACCGGGAGAAACAACCTCTCCCAACCCCACCAGCCTCCCCCGGAGGCGCTCTCACTCACACGGGTGAACAAGTCCAACTCGGCTGGATTTCGGACTGGTTGCGGGGCATATGCTCGCCCCGACCGCTCCACCGACGAAGACGGCCCCCGCCGGGACGGCAATCCCGGACGAGGGCCTGACCAAGCAGGAAGTCACTAGCTTCCCCATGGCTCCTCAGCAGGTTATCGCGCCCTCCCCTGCGCCGTACGGCGTTCACCACTCGAACGTCCGACACACGACCCGGTTCACGGTGATCGGGAACCACCTGATCCAGAACCCGCGGATGACGCTGACCGCCCGCGGACTCGGCGCGTACATCCAGTCCCTCCCTGCCGGCACCCCCATCGGCATCAGAGACCTGGCCCGACGGGTCCCCGAGGGGAAGACCCGGATCGCGACGGCCCTGCGCGAGCTGGAGGCCCACGGCTACCTGAGGCGGACCGCGGAACAGCTGGGCAACGGGCACTTCGTCACCCGGACGGTGTCCTACAACCGACCCACGACGATGACGCCGCCGGCGCCCGAGCCGCCGCCGGAGCCCGAGCCGGGCCCGATGCCGGTGTCGGCACCGCCACCGGAAGCCCCGATCCCGGAGCCGGAGCCGGAGCCGACTCCGGCGGTCGGGGTCGGGCCCGAGCCGGAGCCGGAGCCCGGGGTCGAGTCGCAGCCGGACCCGGAACCCGAGCCCGGGGTCAAGCCCGAGCCGCAGCCGGACCCGGAGCTACAGCCCGAGCCGGAGCCACAGCCCGAGCACGAGCCCGCAACCGTTCGCGAGCCCGGCCCGCAGCCCGCTCCCGAGCCTGACCCCGCACCCGCGCCCATCCCCACCCCCATCCCCGAGCCCCCCTCGCCCCGCCGTCTGGTGGCCATGGCCCTGCTCGGGAGGTTGCGCCGCGTCGACCACCGGCTGCTCCTCGGGCAGCGCGACATCGAGCGCCTCGCGCCAGCGGCCGAGGTCTGGGTGGAGCGCGGTGGGAGCGCCGAGGCGATCACCACCGCGCTGGCGGCCGACCTGCCCAACACACTGACCAACCCGGCCGGGTTCATCGCCTACCGGCTCAAGGCCCAGGTTCCGCCCGCCCTTGAGGCCGAGTTCAAACGGGCCCCCCACGTACCCCCGGACCCCTTCCAGAACTGCACGACCTGCGACCGCGCCTTCCGCAGCCCCGTACCCGGCCGGTGCCGCGACTGCGCGGACCCCCCATAGAATTCCGGCCACACGTCCGGTCCAGGGGGGCTCACATGGCGCGAGAAAGCAGACGGCCGGGTCGCGGGCTCGGGATGGCCGCCGCCGTTCTGGCCGTGGTCGGAGCGGCACTCGTGGCGGGGGCCGCCTTCTCGGTGGTCCGGCCGGTCACGGCGGCGAGCGACTCGATGCTCCCCACCCTGGTCACCGGCCGGCGGATCCACTTCGAGCAGGGCCCCGTCGGGACGGTCGCGCGCGGGGACATCGTCCGCGTCACCGTCCCGTGGGTGCGCGAAGGCGACGTCCTGAACCGCGTGGTGGCGGTGGGCGGCGACCGCGTCTCCTACACCGCCGGCGCGACCACGCTCACCCTCAACGGCGAGCCGCTCGTCGAGCCCTACCTGAGGGAGGCCGGCCGCCCGTCGGCCTTCGCTTTCGACGTGACCGTGCCGGCGGGCCGGATCTTCGTGATGGGCGACCACCGGCTCAACTCCCGCGACTCGGCCATGGACCCGGTGGGTGAGCAGCAGGGCACCGTCCCCGCGGCGAACGTCCGCGCCAAGGTCACCGACTCCTCCGACGGCTTCCTCCTGGTCTGCGCCGTCGGCCTGCTCGGTGTCCTCGGGCTCACCGCGTCGCTCGGGCTCGGATTCGCGGCGCTGTTGGCGCGCGGCGACACCCGCCGCGCGGAGTTCCCCTTCCCGCACGCGGCCTCACCGCACCGGCCGGCTTGAGCGGATGTTCGGCTTCGAGAAGGTGGGCCCCGAGGAGGCCGCGCGCCAGGAGGCGCTCGCGACGAGCGTGCGCAACGAGCCGGCCGCCGCCGGACTTCCGCTGCTCGCGCCCAGCCTGCAACCCTCGCCGGCCGGTGGCGCGTACGTCGACGTCGACCCCGGTGCGGACGCGGCGGGTGGCGTGTACGCGCACTGGCTGACGAGCCCCCGCCCGAGGGAGTGCGCGCTCCGGGCCCACCGCCGCCTCCAACCGCCCGACGACGTGCCCGCCATGCGGCACTGCGACGCGGTCGAGGTGGGGTCGGGACCCGTACCCGCCCGCTACCCGAACGAGGGCATCTCCCCGACCGTCGTCGTCACGTCGATCACCGCGAACGCCGCGCCCTGCGGGTCCGCGACGGCCGCGAAGCGGCCGAAGGGGCTGTCCATCGGGCCGAAGTGCAGCTTCCCGCCGTGCTTCTTCGTCTTCGCGACGGCCTCGTCGCAGTCGGGGACCGCGAAGTAGACCTGGATGTACGAGGGGACCTCGGGCGGGAAGTCGTCACCCATGGCCATCCGGCCCAGGACCGGGTTGCTCCTGCCGCCCAGGCTGAAGACCCTGAAGTCCATCCCGGCCATCTCGGGGTCGTCGCCCGTCTCCATCTGCTCGGCCTCGTACGGGAAGACCTTCGGCAGGAACGCGTCCGGCTTCGCGACGTCCCGGCTGAAGACCTCCGCCCAGCAGTACGCGCCCGCCTCGCCCATCTTCTCGAAGCCCTTGTGCTCACCGGGCTGCCAGACGCCGAAGAACGCGCCGCTCGGCTCCTTCGCGATCAGCATCGTGCCGAAGCTGCCGACCTGCATCGGCTCCATCACCAGCTCGCCGCCCGCCGCCTTGATCTTCTCCGCCGTCGCCGCGGCGTCCGGCGAGGCGAAGTACAGACACCACTGCGAGGGGGCGTCGGAGCCCGGCATCGGCGGGACGACGGCCGCGACGGCCTTCCCGTCGGAGTAGGCCTGCGTGTAGTTGCCGTACTCGCTGCTGGACTCCCCGAAGGTCCAGCCGAGCACGTCCGCGTAGAACTCCTTGGCGCCCTCCACATCGGTGAACATCGCGTCCACCCAGCAGGGCGCGCCTTCCTGGAACTCAGCCATGGTCGATCGACTCCCGTGTCCGTCGTGTCCGCATGCGGGCGTTTCGTTCCCACGCTAGGCGGGGCGTGCGGCAACCGCGCGCCGACCGCGCGCGGAGCCCGCGCGCGGGGGAGGCTGGAGCCATGGACATCACCATCCGGCTGGCCCAGCAGCCCGAGGCCGACGCCCTGCTCGGCCGCAGCCCGCTCGCCGCGCTCACCGGCATGCTGCTCGACCAGCAGGTACCGATGGAGTGGGCGTTCTCCGGGCCCTGGACGATCGCGCGGCGGCTCGGCGCCGACGACCTCGACGCGCACGCCATCGCCGCCCACGACCCGGACGCCTTCGCGGCGCTGCTCTCGCAGAAGCCGGCCGTGCACCGCTACCCCGGATCGATGGCGAAGCGGATCCAGCAGCTGTGCGCGTACCTGGTCGAGCACTACGACGGGGACGCCGCCGCCGTCTGGGCGGACGCCGCGACGGGCCAGGAGCTGCTGGAGCGGCTCAAGGCGCTGCCCGGGTTCGGGGAGCAGAAGGCGCAGATCTTCCTGGCGCTGCTCGGCAAGCGGTACGGGGTTCGGCCCAAGGGCTGGCGGGAGGCCGCGGGCGGCTACGGTCCTGCGAACATCCACCGCTCCGCCGCCGACATCACCGGCCCGGAGTCCCTGGCCAAGGTCCGGGCGTACAAGCAGGAGATGAAGGCGGCCGCGAAGGCGAAGGGGCCGGCGTAGGGCGTGTGGCGTGTGGCGCACCTCGGAGCGCCGGCCGCCTCCCGGTCAACCGGAGCTGGGAGTTCCTGCCCTAGGGTCGGATTCATGATCGAAAACCTCACGCGTGCCGCGACCGCCGAGCGCATCTCCGACGGCCCCGGCAGCGTCATCACCCTGCTCACCGACACCGACGAACTGACCTGCAACACGGCGAGCTTCGAGGTGGGAGCGGCCGGCGCCCCCGTGCACTTCCACACGAAGGCGACCGAGTTCTTCCACGTCACCGACGGACGCCTCGACGTCCTGGTCGGCGACGAGGTCCACACCCTCGGCAAGGGCGACTTCATCACCGTCCCGCCCGGTGTGAAGCACGCCTTCGCCCCGGCCGCCGGCCACACGGCCGAGGTCTTCGTCGGCTTCACCCCGGGCATGGCCCGCTTCGACTACTACCGGCTCCTCGGCCGCGTCCGCGCCGGCGAGGCGACCGTCCAGGACATCAAGGACAGCTCACCGGTGTACGACAACCACTACGCGGAGAGCGAGGCCTGGACGGGCCGGCTGCGCAGCGCCGAGGCGTAGACGACATCGGCGTCCAGGCGCCGCAGTTCCTCCGCGAGCAGCTCCGCCGTGCTGCGGATCTTGAGGGCGACCTTGCGGTCGGGCCAGCCGGGCAGCAGCAGCGTGGCCAGCACCCCGGCGGGCCGGTCCACCCGTATCTCCCCGGCGCTGGTCTCCAGCCGGACCCGGGTGATCACCGGTCCGTCGGTGGCCACCCGGTCCACGCGCACCTTCAGCCGGTCCTCCAGCCAGCGCGCCAGCAGCTCGGCGCTCGCGTTGTCCGGCTCGCTCTCCACCGCCGCGCCCGTCACCGGCAGCGGCTTGTGGTCGAAGGCTGCGGCCAGCAGGGAGCGCCACGGCGTCAGCCGGGTCCACGCCAGGTCGGTGTCACCGGGGGCGTACGAGGCCGCCCGCTGGTCCAGCACGCCCACCGGGTCGGGCGCCGCCTGCGAGTCGGTGATGCGGCGCTGCGCCAGCGCGCCCAGCTGGTCGCGGGCCGGATCGGCCGGGGCCTCGGACGGCCACCAGGCCACCACCGGCGCGTCGGGCACCAGCAGCGGGAGCACGACGGAGCCCGCCTGGCCGGTGAGTTCGCCGTGCAGGCGCAGCAGCACGATCTCGCCGGAGCCGGCGTCGGTGCCGACGCGCAGTTCGGCGTCGAGTCGGGTCTGGCGGAGCCGCTGGGGGCCCCGCGCCATCCGCTTGATCACCGCGATGATGCGGCACGGATGCTCTCGGGAGGCCTCGGAGGCGGCGCGTACGGCGTCGTAGGCGTTCTCCTCGTCGGTGACCACGACGAGGGTCAGCACCAGCCCCATGGCCGGGCTGCCGACTGCTCGGCGCGCTTCGAGCAAGGCCCGGACGACCTTGCTGGACGTGGTGTCGGTGAGTTCGGTCCGCATACCCCCGAGTCTGTCAGCGTCGGCGGGCCCGGCGGCACCCGGTGCACTTGATTCCGACTGGACCCGCAGGCCGGGGGTGCGCGGGCGAGGCCGACGGTCCGTCAGGTCATCTTCTGCGGCGGGCCGTTCCGAAGAGGGAGCGGGAGATCTCCCGGCCCAACGAGGTGCCGACCGAGCGGGCCAACGAGCGGAAGATGCCGCTGCCCACCACCTGTTCGGCCAGCGAGGGATCCGGCTTCGGCGCCCTCCGGGCAGCCTTCTCCGCCTCCTTGGCCTCCTTCTCCGCCCGCTTCTCCGCCTCCGCGGCGGCCGCCGCCGCCTCCGCGGCCGCCTCGGCCGCCGCCTGTTCGGCGCTGATCTTCTCGTACGCCGACTCGCGGTCCACGGGCTCGGCGTAGCGCGAGTACAGCAGCGACGCCTTCACCGCCCGGTCCAGTTCCGCCGCGTCGACCGGTCCCATCAGCGACTGCGGGGCGCGCAACCGGGTCGCGGCGACCGGGGTCGGGGCGCCCTTCTCGCTGAGCACCGTGATCACCGCCTCACCCGTACCGAGACCGGTGAGCAACTCCTCCAGGTCGTAAGCGGAATTGGGGAAGGTCTTCACCGTGGCCTTCAGGGCCTTCGCGTCGTCCGGGGTGAAGGCGCGCAGCGCGTGCTGCACCCGGTTGCCGAGCTGCGCCAGCACGTCGGCCGGTACGTCCTTCGGGGTCTGGGTCACGAAGAAGACGCCGATTCCCTTGGACCGGATCAGCCGGACCGTCTGGGTGATGGAATCCAGGAAGGCCTTCGAGGCCCCGTTGAACAGCAGGTGCGCCTCGTCGAAGAAGAAGACCAGCTTGGGCCGTTCCAGATCGCCGACTTCCGGGAGATCGGTGTAGAGATCGGCGAGCAGCCACATCAGGAAAGTGGAGAAGAGTTGGGGTTTGTCCTGAACCGCCGGGAGTTCCAGTACGGAAACCGTTCCGCGCCCGTCCGCGGCCGTCCTCAGGAATTCACTCGTGTCGAATTCGGGCTCGCCGAAGAATTCCGACGCGCCCTGCTGCTCGAATGCGGTGAGGGCCCGCAGGATCACCCCGGCGGTCACCGTCGAGAGCCCGCCGATCCCCTTGAGTTCCGCCTTGCCCCGGTCCGAGACGAGGAAGGCGACGACCGCGCGCAGGTCCTTGAGGTCGAACAGCTCCAGGCCCTTGGAGTCGGCGTAGTGGAAGATCAGGCCGAGGGACTGCTCCTGGGTCTGGTTCAGCTGGAGCACCTTCGACAGCAGGACCGGGCCGAACGAGGTCACCGTCGCCCGGAGCGGGATGCCGGGGCCGATCCCGCCCAGGGAGTAGAACTCGCCGGGGCAGCCGGTGGCCCGCCACTCCTGGCCGACCTCCGCCGCCCGCTCCCGCACCTTCTCGTTGTCCGTGCCGGGCACGGAGATCCCCGAGACGTCCCCCTTGATGTCGGCGAGGAAGACGGGCACGCCGTTCGCGGACAGCTGTTCGGCGATCAGTTGGAGGGTCTTGGTCTTGCCCGTGCCGGTCGCGCCCGCGACGAGCCCGTGCCGGTTGAGCATCCCCAGCGGGATGCGGATCTGCCGGTCGGGCAGGCAGGCGCCGTCCCAGATCAGGGCTCCCAGATCGAGCGCGGGTCCGGTGAAGGCGTACCCCGCGGCAATCGCTCCGGCCGGGTCCGCGGGGTCCGCGGGAACGGCTCGGTCGGTGCTCTGGCTCATGCGTCACTCCCGGAATAGCCCTGTCCGTCACTTTTGCACCCCTGGCACGAGGCTGCGCCCGGAGGCACGGGCCCGGTAGGCTTTCCGTGTGATCTTCAAGCGCATCGGAAGCGGGCGGCCGTACCCCGACCACGGCAGGGAAACCACCCGGCAGTGGGCGGACGTAGCCCCGCGCCCGGTCCGGCTCGACCAGCTCGTCACGACCAAAGGACAGCTGGACCTCGAAACGCTGCTCGCCGAGGACTCCACCTTCTACGGCGATCTCTTCGCGCACGTCGTGAAGTGGCAGGGCGATCTGTACCTGGAGGACGGGCTGCACCGCGCGGTGCGCGCCGCACTCCAGCAGCGACAGGTGCTGCACGCACGCGTCCTGGAAATGGACTGATTGCGCCTTTCGGGTCAGCCTTGCCCGATCAATAGATCATTTAGTAGGCATCGTCACGACGCGGCACTACGCTGCGCCCATGAGCATGCTCACTCCCCCCGGCATGGGCGGAAAGTACCGCGTTACGGGAGCTGCCTACCCCCGCATGAGCCGCCGGCCCCGACGCCGGAAGGTCGTCCTCGCCGTGCTCGGCTCGCTCCTCGCGCTGTCCCTGCTCGGCTACGGGGCGCTCCAGCTCATCGGGGTGTTCCGGGGCGACGGCGGCGGTAAGCGGAATGCGGCGGCGGCCGGCAAGGACTGCCCCACGGCGTCCGCCACACCCGCCAAGGCAGCGAAACCCGCCTCCGCTCCCCAACCGGGACCCGCCACCTCCGCCTCACCCGCGGTCGTGCTCCCCCAGCCCGGCCAGATCACGGTCAACATCTACAACGCGACCCCGCGCGCGGGCCTCGCCAAGGCGGTCCGCGACGAGTTGGAGAAACGCGGCTTCGTCATCGGCCAGGTCGGCAACGCCCCGCCCACCTTCGACAAGAAGGTCCCGGGCGTCGGGATACTGCTCGGCGCGCCCGCGACGGACAAGGCGGCCTACGCCGTCCTCGGCACCCAGGTCGACGGGCTCACCCAGCAGCACGACACGCGCGAGGGCGCGGACATCGACCTGATCATCGGCGACGCCTTCAAGGAACTGAAGCCCAAGGAGGAGGCGGACCGGGCCGTGGCGCTCCTCGCCAACCCGGCGCCCGCACCCGCCGGAAAGTGCTGATCCCGGCCCGGTCCGGTCCCCCGGACCGGACCGGGACCGGTCACGGCTGACGCCCCCTCGGGGCCCTACTCCGCAGAGCCGACGTGTCTCCCGGGCTCTACTCCGCAGAGCCGTACATGCGGTCGCCCGCGTCGCCCAGGCCCGGCACGATGTAGCCGTGCTCGTTGAGGCGCTCGTCCACGGCGGCCGTCACCACCGTCACCGGCGTGCCCGCCAGCTCGCGCTCCATGACCTCGACGCCCTCCGGCGCGGCCAGCAGCACCACGGCGGTCACGTCGTCGGCGCCGCGCTTGATGAGCTCCTGGATCGCGGCGACCAGCGTGCCGCCGGTGGCCAGCATCGGGTCGACGACGTACACCTGCCGGCCCGAGAGGTCCTCGGGCATGCGCGTCGCGTACGTGGAGGCCTCCAGGGTCTCCTCGTTGCGGACCATGCCCAGGAAGCCCACCTCGGCGGTCGGCAGCAGCCGCACCATGCCGTCCAGCATGCCGAGACCGGCGCGCAGGATCGGGACGACCAGCGGGCGGGGGTGCGACAGCTTCACGCCGGTCGTGGGGCCGACCGGGGTCTCGATGTCGGCCTGCTCCGTGCGCACGTCGCGGGTGGCCTCGTACGCGAGGAGGGTCACCAACTCGTCGGCGAGGCGCCGGAACGTGGGGGAGTCGGTGCGCTTGTCGCGCAGCGTGGTGAGTTTGTGCGCCACCAAGGGGTGATCGACTACCTGCAAACGCACAACATCCTCCAAGACTCAGCCGGGTTTCGACCTACGACCTGCGACCCTGCTACCTGCGACAACGGCCGCTGTTCGCGACCCACACCCAAAAGGCTACGCGGTGCGACGACCGCCCGGCGTCCACGGCGGCGGCCGCCGCCCTCCGGGCGCGGAGATGCGGCCCGCCCGGATGCCCAGCACCCTTGACGGGTGAGCAATGGACTGGTGATCGCGGCGGTCGACGGATCCGAGCACAGCCTCCGGGCACTGGAGTGGGCGCGGACGGCCGCCCTGCGCCACGGGGCCGCCCTGATGGTCGCCCACGTGCTGCCCGACGCCTCCCAGTTGTACGCGGGCCGCCGCTCCGCGCTGCGCCATCCGAACGAACCCGAGGAGTACTCCGACCCCATCGGCGACCACGTCCGCAGGGTGCTGGAAGCCTCCCCCGAGCTGCCCCCCGACGTCCGCTACGAGGCCTTGGAGGGCTCCGTACCCGAGGCCCTGCGGGTGATCGCCGACGAGAACCGGCCGCTGATGCTGGTCATGGGCTCCCGGGGGCGCGGCGGGTTCGCCACCCTGCTGCTCGGCTCGAACAGCCGCGCCGTCTCCACCACCGCCACCTGCCCGGTGATCGTGGTCCCGCACGCCGACCGCGACGCGGTCGCGGCCGCCTCCGAGGCCTCGGCCGGCCGGGTGGTCCTCGGGCTGCACGCCGCCGAGACGCCCGAGGACGTACTGACCTTCGCGTTCGCGGAGGCGGCCGCGCGGGGGACCACCGTCCAGGTGGTCTCGGCGTACGACCTGCCGCCCTCGCCGACACTGCTGATCGACAGCCCCTTCGCGGTGATCCCGCCCGAGGCGCTCGCCGACGACGGGGACGCGATCCCCGCCGAACGGGAGATGCTGCGGTCGCAGACGCGCCGGCTGGCACCGCTGCGGGCCCGCTGGCCCGACGTACCCGTGGAGCAGGCCGCCGTGCCCGGTGACCCGGCGGGACGCCTGGTGGCAGCCTCCCGGTCGGCCGCGATGGTCGTGGTGGGGCGCCACCATCCGCGCCGCCGGTCCCTGCTGATGGGCTCCGTGGCCAACGCCGTGCTCCAGCACGCGCACGGCCCGGTGGCGGTCGTTCCGGACCTCACCGACGACTCCGGTGACGCCGCCGAAACCGGCGGCGCCGGCAACGCCGGCGGCTGAGGCCCCTCCCGCAGCAGCCGGAAGGCATCCCTCCGCCGTGGCCCCTGACCTGGAACGATTTGGGAAGGACTGGCATCAATCGCGCCACCCGGGGGAAGGTGGGAGCCGGGGGGTCTGCTTCGCGCCGGCGGAGGAGGACGACCGGACCGGGGTGGTTGCCGATGCCCGAGACGCAGTCGAGCCGAGCCAGTGACCAGAGTGACGGGAGCGATACCGGGAGCGGTCCGCCCGAGGCGCCCGAGAGCGCGGCACAGCGCCGGGCCCGGCGTGCGCAGTTCCTCCGCGACCTGAACGAGGCCCGAGAACTGCGCGACCGCGTACAGCCCCGGCGCGCCCGCGCGGCCCGCATGCGTCAGCAAATGCGGATGCGTACGTTCCGTTGGTGAGCGGCGGCACGACCGGCGTGGCGGCGGGCGCCGCGACACGGCCGCCGCGCGGAAGACCTCTCGCAAAGCCGCTGTTTCTGCCACGATGCCGATTGGGCGGGGTACGGAACGGCCTGCGTCACGGCCGATCCCACCCCAACCTCCGGCCGGGGGGACCTCCAACCGGCACGCCTACGACCAGTGGGAGAGTCACGGTGTATTTCGCCGCACTGCTCGCGCGCACCGAAGACGGGTGGGAAGCGAGCGACCTGGAACTCGACGACGTCGAGTCCCTCAGTGATCTGATCGATCTCGCCCGTTCCGCCGCTGTCGACGACGACACGGTGGTCGCTCTCATCGAGCAGGAGGACGCCTGGTTCGGCGTCGTCCGCGTGGACGGCGAGGAGGACCCCCGGTACTACGTATCGAACGCCTCCGCAGCCGACCGCAGCTCCTACGGATCGATGCTGACCAAAGAGCTGCTGGGCAGCGACGAGGAGGACGACGAACTCGACGAACTGGACCTGGACGGAACCGAGGACGGCGAGGACGAACCGGCCGGCGCGTTCGCGGACGAGGACGAAGACGCGGACGCGGACGACAGGGCGGTGACGGGCGCCGAGCCCGTCCCGGCCGGTCCGCTCGGCGACCCCCGGCTGCTGGACGACCTCGGAGTCAGCAACAAGCAACTGATGACCCTCGACGGGGACGCCCTCTCGGAGATCGCCGACTCGCTCGGCGCCACCGAGGTCCTGGAGGCCGTCCGCTAGTGGCCACCGCGCACGACACCACGTACGGACCCGATCCCGTACGGGACCCCTGGCGGGACTCCATGCGCCTGGCGCTGGAGGAGGCGGCCCTCGCGGTGCCGGCCGGCGACGTGCCGGTCGGTGCCGTCGTGCTCGGCCCGGGCGGGGAACTCCTCGCCGCCGGGCACAACGAGCGCGAGGCCACCGGCGACCCCACGGCGCACGCCGAGGTACTGGCGCTGCGCCGGGCGGCCGCCCGGCTCGGGGAGTGGCGGCTCACGGGGTGCACCCTCGTGGTGACCCTGGAGCCGTGCGTGATGTGCGCGGGCGCCCTCGTGCAGTCCCGGGTGGCCCGGGTGGTCTTCGGGGCGGGGGACGAGAAGGCGGGCGCGGCGGGGTCCCTCTGGGACCTCGTCCGGGACCGTCGGCTCAACCACCGGCCCGAGGTGATCCGCGGGGTGCTCGAAGCCGAGTGCGCGCGGCAGCTGACGGACTTCTTCCGGGACCTGTGAAGCGGGTCCCGAAACGGGCTCCCGGAACGGGCCCCTGAAACGGGCTCCGACGGCCCGCCCGGGCCGTCGGAGGGACCCGCGGATACGGATTTCGGCTCAGCGCGCTCTTTGGGCTAAGCTCTCTCTCGGTAGCGTGTCCGAGCGGCCGAAGGAGCACGCCTCGAAAGCGTGTGATGGTGCAAGCTATCCGTGGGTTCAAATCCCACCGCTACCGCTCTGATCGAGAGCCCCGCCCCGCAAGGGTCGGGGCTCTCGGCGTTTCCGGGGTCCGTCGAGGGCTCGGCGACGGGCCCGGCGGGGGGGGGGGGGGCCGGCGACGAGCTCGGCTGGACTCCGGCGACGGCCCGGCGGGGCGGGCCCCGAGGGCCCTCCGGGGGACACCCGCGTGACCGGCCGCCCGCTCGGCCGTTGTCACGGCATGACCAAGACCCAGCGCATGCTCGCCGCCATCGCCCTCGCGGGGGCCGCCGCGGGCCTCGCCGCACCCGCGGCCACCGCAGCACCCCTCGCCCCGCTCACCCTCCCGGACCTGCCGACGGCCACCCCGGGCATGCCGCAGGGCGCCCAGCCGCGCTCCGTCCAGGAGATCGGCGGAAAGCTCAGCGAGGGTGCCAACCAGCTCAACCAGCTGATGGAGCTGCCGAACCAGCTCGCCCCCGTCATCGCCCCCGTCCAGCCCATCACCGACCTCGCCGGCGGCCTGGAGTAACCCGACAGCGCCCCGGGGCGACCCCGCGGCACCCCGGACACGCGAAGAAGGTCCCGACCGGGGTCGGGACCTTCGACGTGATGGACGGGGGAAGTGGCATCGGGGGGACAAGCCACTTCCCCCGGTGAGGACGGAACCCGCCAGTCCGAGCCGCAGTCAGGGGGGAAGCTTGCGGCTCGGACCCCGCAGTGAGGTCCTGTCCCTCACCCACCGATTTCCTGCCAGAACCGGTGGGCTCGTGTTCAATCCTGCGCCTTCCACGACCGGAAACGGTCCGGCAAAGGGCCCGTACGGCCGGGTCATTGGTCCTTAAAGGGCAGGTGAGTGTCCAAACCTGACCGGTTAGACTCACCCGACTTTGCAGGACCGGTTGGGGAGGCCGTCACCGCTCATGGAAACCAAGAAGATCATCGTGGGCGCGCTCGTCGTCTTCGTGCTCTACGTGATCATCACCCAGCCGGTCAAAGCCGCAGATTTCGCCCAAATAGGCTTCCAGGGAATCTCGGATGCCGCCTCCGGTATCGGCGAGTTCATGACCGAACTGGTGAGCTGAGCCCGTACGCTGAAGCGGTTTCCGGACTTCCCGGCCCCCCACTCCGACGGGTGGGGGGTCTTTTGCATTCCCACGACACAAGAGATTGTCCCCATATGCCCAACTTGCCCTCAACACGGCGATATACGGTGCTTGCGTATAGTGCACATCTCTTGTGATGCTATGACCGCTTTTGACGGATGAGTTGACTGAAGGGGTGGCGTGACCGTGCCGGCCAGTACTGCGCCTCAGGTGCCACCCCAGCAGGACGTCCAGGAGGAGCCCCCGGTCGCGCCGCGACCGCAGAGCCGGGGTGCCGACACCCGGGCCCTCACCCAGGTGCTCTTCGGGCAGCTGAAGGGCCTGCAGCCGGGCACCAGCGAGCACGGCCGGGTGCGCGGGGCCCTGATCGAGGCGAACCTCCCCCTCGTCCGGTACGCGGCGGCCCGCTTCCGCAGCCGCAACGAGCCGATGGAGGACGTCGTCCAGGTCGGCACGATCGGGCTCATCAACGCGATCGACCGCTTCGACCCGGAACGCGGGGTGCAGTTCCCGACCTTCGCCATGCCGACCGTCGTGGGCGAGATCAAGCGGTACTTCCGCGACAACGTCCGCACCGTCCACGTCCCCCGCCGGCTCCACGAGCTGTGGGTCCAGGTCAACGCCGCCACCGAGGACCTCACCACCCTCCACGGCCGCACCCCGACCACGCCCGAGATCGCCGAGCGGCTGCGGATCGGCGAGGACGAGGTGCTCTCCTGCATCGAGGCCGGCCGGAGCTATCACGCGACCTCGCTGGAGGCCGCCCAGGAGGGCGACGGCATGCCCGGCCTGCTGGACCGCCTCGGCTACGAGGACCCGGAGCTGGCCGGGGTCGAGCACCGCGACCTCGTCCGCCACCTGCTCGTCCAGCTGCCCGAACGCGAGCAACGGATCCTGCTCCTGCGGTACTACAACAACCTGACGCAGTCCCAGATCAGCGCCGAGCTCGGCGTCTCACAGATGCACGTGTCCCGACTGCTCGCCCGGAGCTTCGCCCGACTGAGATCCGCAAACAGGATCGAGGCTTAACCGGATCGGGTGGAGGCATTACCGCGTTTCCCTACAGAAACGGCTCATTCCGGTCGGTGCGCGCTCTGTCGCTGGAGATACTTGTCGACATGACGCTACAGCGTGTTGCCGACATGTGACATTCTGCTGGAACCGCGTTTGCCGCAGCCCCGCCTCCGGTATTCAGGTGGAGGCTGCGTTCCTCCGACGGGCGCGCAGAACACGCGACCGTCCGCGACCTCAAGGGGGTGGCATGTCCGTAGACCAGGGCAGCTCCAAAGTGCTCACGCTCGTCAAGCGTGAGCAGCCGGCAGTGTCCGACCGCTCGGAAGCCATCGACACCCGCACCCTCTCCCGCTCCCTCTTCCGGCGACTTGCCGCCCTGGACGCGGACAGCCCCGAACGGACCTATGTACGTGACACCCTGATCGAGCTGAACCTGCCGCTCGTGCGCTACGCGGCGGCCCGCTTCCGCAGCCGCAACGAGCCGATGGAGGACATCGTCCAGGTCGGCACGATCGGCCTGATCAAGGCGATCGACCGCTTCGACTGCGAACGCGGGGTCGAGTTCCCGACGTTCGCGATGCCGACCGTCGTGGGCGAGATCAAGCGGTTCTTCCGGGACACCTCCTGGTCGGTCCGCGTCCCGCGCCGACTCCAGGAACTGCGTCTCGCGCTGACCAAGGCCAGCGACGAGCTCGCCCAGAAGCTCGACCGGTCGCCGACCGTTCCCGAGCTCGCGGCCGTGCTCGGGGTCACCGAGGAGGAGGTCGTCGACGGTCTCGCCGTCGGCAACGCCTACACCGCCTCCTCACTCGACTCGCCCTCCCCGGAGGACGAGGGTGGCGAGGGCTCCCTCGCGGACCGGCTGGGGTACGAGGACACCGCGCTGGAGGGTGTCGAGTACCGCGAGTCCCTGAAGCCGCTGCTGGCCAAACTCCCGCCCCGGGAACGGCAGATCATCATGCTGCGGTTCTTCGCGAACATGACCCAGTCGCAGATCGGCGAGGAGGTCGGCATCTCCCAGATGCACGTCTCCCGGCTGCTGACGCGCACGCTCGCGCAGCTCCGCGTGGGCCTGATCGGCGAGTAGGGGGTCCGGCCCTCCCGAGCGGGGGCCGAACCTTCCGCACGGGGTTCCTATTTGACGTAGCGTCAGGAAAACTGGCGCGATGCGAACGGGATCCCGTGCGGCGCTCGCCCTCACCCTGTGCTGTACGGCCGCAGCCCTCACCGGCTGCGGCGGCGCGGCACGGGACGGCTACCTCGCCGTGGGCGCGGCCGCCCCCGGTCCCGAGAGGGGCGCGGGGGAGAACGTCGCGCCACGCGCCGGGGTGGAGTTCCAGCCGCTCGCGGCGGCGCCGCCCGAGGCTCCGGCGGGGTCCTCCGCCTCGGCGTCCGTCCCCGTGACGGGCACCCCCTCCGACACCGGCCCTACGATGCCCGCCGCCCCGGGGTCACAGCCGCCCGGGAGCTCCGGCGGGGGCGGAGGGACGGCCACCGCCCCGGGCGGCTCCGCGCCGGAACCCGGCACCCCGCCGGCGCCGGGCCGACCCGCCAC
>NZ_JANFAK020000148.1 GCF_024721315.2 Streptomyces sp. Isolate_45 | reverse complement strand
GCCATGCCACTCACGCCTTGGTCCTTCGTCCTGTGACATGGGAGCCGGCCGCGTCTCCATCGGTGGGGGTCCGGGCGCGGGGGGGCGGGTCCGCGTGCCCAGGCCGCGCACGGGCCGGCGGCCCCCGCGCCGGCACCCGCCGCGACGGCGATGCCCAGCGCCGGGCCGACGTTCATCGCGGTCTGCTTCAGCCCGCCCACGACCCCCGCGCACCCGGGCGGGGCGTCCCCCACGACCGAGGCGGTGGCGGTGACCATCACCGCCGTGAACCCGGCGCCCAACACCCCGAACGCCACCGGCCCGCCCGATCCCAGCCCGGCGATCCCGGCCACCACCAGCACCGTCCCCGCCAGAGCGGTCCGCCGCGGCCCGAGCCGGCGCAGTGCGAGACCGGCCACCGGCGCCCCGGCGACCATCAGCGCCGTCATCGGCAGCACCCGCAGGCCCGTTTCCAGCGGGTCCAGCCCCCGTACGTCCTGCAACAGGAACGTCGCCGTGAACAGCGCGCCGAACATCCCCGCCGATACCGCCAGGAGCAGCGCCATCGAAGCCGCGACCGGCCTGGAGCGGGCCACGGCGGGCGGCACCAACGGCCGGGCACCGAGCCGTTCGCGCCGTACGAACAACGCCCCGAGGCCGGCCGCCGCGCCGAAACCCAGCAGCGTTCCGGGGGCCGTCCACCCGTCTTCCGCAGCCCCCGCCAGCGCGTGCACCGCCGCCGCGACCGACAATGCGAGCAGCGCCGGGCCGGCCACGCCCATCGGGGTCCGCGGCGCCCGGGGCGCCGCGGGGACCCGTAGGGCCGCCGCCGCGCCGGCGATGACCACGGCCACCGGCACGTTCATCAGGAACACCGCCCGCCAACCCGACTGGGCGACGATCAGCCCGCCGAGCAGCGGTCCCGCCGCGGCGGCCAGCCCGATCGCGCCCGTCCGGATCGCCACAGGAGTGCCCAGCCGGTCCGGCGGGTGGGTGAGCCGCAGCAGCGCGAGGGTGGCGGGCTGCAACAGGGCGCCGAACAGGCCCTGGACGGCCCGCAGGGCGATGACCCAGCCGACGCCCGGGGCGAGCGCGATCCCCGCCGAGGCCGCCGCGAAGCCCAGTACTCCGGTGAGCAGCAACCGGACGTGCCCGTACCGGTCGCCCAGGCGGCCGGCGATCACGAGGAACGCGGCGACGGTGAGCAGGTAGGCGGTGCTCGTCCACTGCACCTGGGCCGCGCTGGCCCCGAGGTCCTGGCGCAGCGCGGGCTGCACCACGATCAGGACGGTGCCGTCGAGGGCGACGAGCATCGCCGCCGCCACGCCGACCAGCAGTGCGAGCCGCGGCCTCACGCCGGCTCCGGCCCGAGGTGAGCGTCCAGTGCGGCGGCGACCAGCCGCTCGACGCCGGCCTCCTGGCCGCCGTCGAGGACGAGCGGCAGACTGCCCGTCGCCCACAACTGGGCCACCCCGTGGAGGTTGGCCCACAGCGCGGCGGCGCTCACCTCCGGATCCCGCGCTCCGCACCGGGCGACCAGTGAGACGAGCAGGGCGAACAGCGGCACGGTCGATTCCCGCAGGCGCGGCCCGTCGCCGGGTTCCCCGGTGCTGTCGAGCAGGTCGTGACGGAACATCAACTCGAACATGCCGCGGTGCTCCAGCGCGTAGCCGACGTACGCCGTCGCGAGCGCCCGCACCTGTTCCCGCGGGGCACGGCCCCCCGTGCCCCCGGCCGCGAACCGGGCCCCGAGGTCGGCGAACCCGCGCCGGGCGATGGCCGACAACAGGGCCCGGTGCGTGGGGAAGTACCGCCGCGGCGCGCCGTGCGACACGCCGGCGCGCCGGGCGATCTCCCGCAGCCCCAGGGCTCCGCTCCCCTCGGTCGTGACGAGTTCCACTCCGACGTCGATCAACCGCTCGCGCAGCGGGCTTCCGGGTTCCATGGGCCCTGTCTACCAGGCGGCGGTAGACAGTGTCTACCGCCTCGAACTGCCCTTGAGTAAGCGGAAGGTTGACATCCGGCCCTTCCTTCCACCACCCTTTCACTACTTAATTAGTGAAAGGGTGGTGATGGAGCGTGCTGGAGTACCGCATCGACCGGCGCAGCGGCATGGCCACATACCTGCAGATCGTCCAGCAGACCAAACAGGCCCTGCGCCTGGGCCTGTTGGAGCCCGGCGACAAACTGCCCACCGCGCGCGAGGTCGTCGAGGCGACCGCCATCAACCCGAACACGGTCCTCAAGGCCTACCGGGAGCTGGAACGCGAGGGCCTCGTCGAAGCACGACGCGGCATGGGCACCTTCGTCCGCCGGACCCTGGGCGCCGCGCCCGCCGGCTCGCCCCTGCGGGAGGAACTGGCCGACTGGGCGCGACGCGCCGGCGAGGCGGGCCTCGCCCGGGACGACGTGGCCGCCCTCTTCACCGCGGCACTCGACGAACACTTCAAGGGGGACGACGCGTGAACGACATGGCGATCGAGGCGGAAGGCCTGGGTCTGCGCTACGGACGCAAGGGGCCCTGGGCCCTGCGCGACTGTTCCTTCCGGCTACCCGCCGGCCGGGTCTGCGCACTCGTGGGCCCCAACGGCGCGGGCAAGTCCTCCCTCCTGACGCTCCTGGCAGGCCTGGAACGCCCCACCGAGGGATCCATCAACACCTGTGCCTCCCGGGAGAGCCTGGCGTACGTGGCCCAGGACAAGCCCCTGTACCCGCAGCTGACCATCGGCGAGACCCTGCGCATGGGCCGCGAACTCAACCCCGGCCGCTGGGACACCGCGAAGGTGACACGCATCGTCGAAGCCGGCGGACTGAGCGAGGACGCCCGCGTACGGACCCTCTCCGGAGGCCAGCGCACCCGCGTCGCCCTCGCGCTCGCCCTGGCCAAGCGGCCCTCCCTGCTCCTGCTGGACGAACCGATGGCCGACCTCGACCCCCTCGCCCGGCAACAACTCATGGGCGTCCTCATGGGCGACGCCGCCGAGAACGGCACCTCCGTGGTGATGTCCTCGCACATCCTCACCGAGCTCGAAGGCGCCTGCGACCACCTGCTCCTCGTCGACGGCGGCCGGATCCGCCTCTCCGGCCCCATCGAGGACGTCATCACGGCCCACAGCCTGCTCACCGGCCCCGCCGCGGCCGCCGACGAACTCGGCGCGCACACCGTCGTCGAATCCCGCACCACCGGCCGACAGCTCATCACCCTCGTGCGACCGGGGGGCCCGGTCGACACCGGTACCTGGCACGCGGCGCACCCGACCCTGGAGGAACTCTTGCTCGCGCACCTCCGCGCCCCAGACGTCCCCGCCCTCGTGGTCCAGCCCTCCGGCTCCGAGGCGGTGCGGGGATGAGCGCCCTGACCCTGAAGGGCCCGCACTGGGTCACGGTCCGCCAGCACCGGCGCGCCCTGTGGGCCCTGCCGGCCGCCGTCGCCGCGTGCCTCGTCGCCGCTGTCGCCCTGCGCGCGTCGGCGTCGCCGCGGGGCACCGTTGAACCGAACATCTGGTACTACGCGCTGCGCAGCGCCCTGGAAGGCGCCGGGCGCGGCATGCTGCTCCTGCCGGTGTTGATCGCCGCGTTCGTGGCCGGTCCGATGTTGGCCCGGGAGATGGAGAGCGGGACCTACCGGCTCGCCCTGACGCAGTCGACGACGCCGAAGGCCTGGCTCGCCTCCAAGATCGGTATCGCCGCGGTGGTGTCGGCGGCCTGCGCCGCCCTCATGGTCGGGGTGTACCGCCTCGGCTGGGCCCCGGTGTCCGGCACCTACCAACTTTCCTGGGCCGACCGGGGCACCTACGAGGCGACCGGACCGGTCATCGTCGCGTACTGCCTGCTCGGCGTGGGCGTCGGAGCCGTCGTCGGGCAGTGGATCCGGCGCACCCTGCCCGCCCTGCTGGTCGCCGGCGCCGTCACGGGCCTGGTGGTCGTGGTCTTCGGATTCCTGCGCTGGTCCGTCCTCACCCCGGTGACCATCACCACCCCGCTCACCGGGCGGCCGGAAATGGGAATGCCCCGCTCCGCCTTCCTGATGGAAGCCGGCCTCCTCAAGGGCACGGGTGAGCGCGTACCGAGTTGGGGATGCACGACGCCGTCCGGCGAGCTCGGCTCCTGCGTCCAGGACCTCCAGGTCACCGGCCGGTACGTCGACTACCACCCGTACGCGCACTACTGGCTGACCCAACTCATCGAAACGGCCGTCGTCCTGGCCCTGGCCGCCCTCGCCCTCCACGCCGCCTTCCGCGTCCTGCGCTCCCGCCGGGGCTGACGCGGGCACGGGCCGTACGCGTCGAGCCGCCCCGGCGGCCGGCCGCGTACGGCCCGCCAATCCGTTGGCGGCCGCCCCGCCGGATGGGTGATCATGCACGCCATGACCACAGAAACGATCAACGCATCGGCTTCGGGGACCTGGAAGCTCGGCGACCTGGAGATCAACCGCATCGGCTTCGGCACGATGCGCCTGCCGCAGAACGGCCCCGCGCTGCGGGCCGACGCGGTATCGGGGGACCGCGACCGCGCCATCGGCGTCCTGCGCAAGGCGATCGAACTCGGCGTCAACCACATCGACACCGCGACGTTCTACTTCTCTCCGCTGCGCTCCGCCAACGAACTCATCAACAGCGCCCTGGGCGGCCCCTACCCCGACGACCTGGTCATCGCCACCAAGGTCGGCCCCGGCCGCGACCAGTCCGGCGAATGGACCGCCCACGCCGGCCCCGCGCAGCTGCGCGGCCAGGTCGAGGAGAACCTGCGCCAGCTCGGCAGGGACCACCTCGACGTGGTCAACCTGCGCATCCTCGGCACCGACTCCGTCGCCGAACGCTTCGGGGCCCTCGCCGACCTCCGCCAGGCCGGACTCATCCGTCACCTCGGCGTCTCCAACGTCACCCCCGAACAGCTCGCCGAAGCCAGGGCCATCGCCCCGGTCGTCTGCGTGCAGAACCCGTACGGCATTGGAATGCGGCCCGACCAGGACGAGTTCGTACGGTTCTGCGGCGAGCAGGGCATCGCGTTCGTGCCGTTCTACTCGATCGCCACCACCGGACGCGAGGGCGGCGCGAGCGGCGCCGAGAGCGAGGAGGTGCTCACCGTCGCGCGGGCGCACGGCGCGAGCGCGGCCCAGGTCCGCCTGGCCTGGACCCTGCACCGCGGCCCGCACGTGCTGGCCATCCCCGGCACCGGCAACCCCGATCACCTCACCGCCAACGTCGCCGCCGGCGCCCTGCGCCTGACCGAGTCCGAACTGGCCCTGCTGGAAGGCCTCCACCACCGGGACGCCTGAACAACCCGGCCCCGGGGCGCGGGGTGTCGGTGGTCCGTGGTGGGATGAGCGGGCTCTATTGTCGTGAACCTGCTGGGAGATCACCCTCATGCCCGTGTACCCGTCGCTGACCCATGCCTTGGCCGAGGCCCTGGTCGACGTACTCCGCTTCGTCGAGGACAGCGAGGAGGAGTCCATGGACACGGACGACGCCGTCAAGGTCCTGGAGGGCGTGGCCCACCTCGTGGGCGAACTGTCGGCCGAACAGCGCGGCGAACTGGGCGACCTTCTCGGGACGATGGCCGAGGCCGAGGTGGATCCGGTCCGCCGCGAGTTCCTGGAGGAGTTCCCGGAGGGATTCGGACTCCTCGACGACTAGCGGGACGACACCGGGTCCGGGCCGGCCGGAACCCGACCGGCCCGGGACGGGAGCGCCGGTGGTCCGGTCGGGCCTGCGGCACAATCGGCGGATGAGCGAAGAAGCCCCCGACGACCCGTACCTCTGGCTGGAGGACGTGGCAGGCGAAGAGGCCCTCGACTGGGTCCGCGACCGCAACGCCGAAACCGTGGCCGCGCTGACCACGTCCGCCGGTTTCAAGTCGCTGGAGCAGGAGGTGCGCGAGGTCCTCGACGACGACGGCCGGATCCCGTACCCGGTCCGCCGCGGCCGCCACCTCTACAACTTCTGGCAGGACGCCGACCACGTCCGCGGAATCTGGCGGCGCACCACCCTGGAGGAGTACCGCACCGACCGCCCGGCCTGGGAAACGGTCCTCGACCTCGACGCGCTCGCCGACACCGAGCGGGAGAAGTGGTCCTGGGCGGGCAGCCGCGTCCTGGCCCCCGACCACCGGCACGCGCTGATCCTGCTCTCGCGCGACGGGGCGGACGCCAGTGTGGTGCGCGAGTTCGACCTGGAGGCAAAGGAGTTCGTCGAAGGCGGCTTCGAGGTCGCCGAGGCCAAGACCCGCATCGGTTGGATCGACCAGGACCACGTCTGGATCGGCACCGACTTCGGCCCCGGCTCGATGTCCCCGTCCGGCTACCCGCTCCAAGCCCGCCGCTGGCGCCGCGGCACCCCCCTCGACCAGGCCGAACCCGTCTGGACGGGCGAGCCCACGGACCTCTCCGCCACCGGCTGGCACGACGACACCCCGGGCTTCGAAAGGGACTTCGTCCACCGGCAGATCGACTTCTGGAACCAGCGGCTGTTCCTCCTGCCACAGGAGGCCGACGCCCCGCCCCTCAGGATCGACGTACCCGACGACGCACACGCCTCCGTCCACCGGCAGTGGCTCCTGGTCACCACCCGGTCGACCTGGCTCGGGCACGCCCCCGGCAGTCTCCTGGCGTTCGACTTCGACGCCTACCTCGACGGCGCCCGCGAACCCGCCGTCCTGTTCACCCCCGACGAGCGCACCGCCCTCGCGGATTTCAGCTGGACCCGCAACCACCTCATCCTCAGCATCCGCGCCGACGTCTCCTCCCGCATGGAGCTCCTCACCCCCGGCCCCGACGGCTGGCGGCGCGGCCCCCTCGCCGGGGTGCCCCCGCTGTCCACGGCGTCCGTCGTGTGCACCGACCCGGACGTCGGCGACGAGTACTTCCTGAACGTCTCCGGCTACCTCCAGCCCTCCACCCTCCACCGCGGCACCGCGGGTGCCCCCGACGGCGGCGAGAGCGTCAAGCGCGGCCCGGCCCTCTTCGACACCGCCGGCCTCGCCGTCAGCCGGTACTTCGCCACCTCCGAGGACGGCACGCAGGTGCCGTACTTCGTCATCGGCCCCGAGGACCGCCCCGCCCCCGGCCCCACCCTCCTCTACGGGTACGGCGGCTTCGAGGTCTCCCTCGCCCCGCACTACAGCGCAGTCACCGGCCGGACCTGGCTCACGCGCGGCGGCACGTACGTCGTCGCCGGGATCCGCGGCGGCGGCGAGTACGGGCCGGCCTGGCACCAGGCCGCCCTCGGCGCGCACCGCGTCCGCGCCTTCGAGGACTTCGCCGCCGTCGCCCGAGACCTCACCGCCCGCGGCATCACCACCCCCGCCCAACTGGGCATCGAGGGCGGCAGCAACGGCGGCCTGCTGATGGGCGCCCTCCTCACCCGCGATCCCGAGCTGTTCGCGGCCGTCGTCGCCCACGTACCCCTCCTGGACATGCTCCGCTTCCACAAGCTCCTCGCCGGAGCCAGCTGGACCGCCGAGTACGGGGATCCCGACGACCCCGCCGACCGGCCCCACCTGGAGCGGATCTCCCCCTACCACCGGATCCGCACCGACGGCCCCCCGTACCCGCCGCTCCTCCTGCTCACCTCCACCCGCGACGACCGCGTCCACCCCGCACACGCCCGGAAGATGGCCGCCCGGCTACGGGAACACGGCCACCCCGTGCTGTTCCACGAGCACCTCGGCGGCGGCCACGCCGGCGCGACCGACCACGCGCAGACCGCCTTCAACGAAGCCCTCGTGCACACCTTCCTCCGGGAACGGCTCACCCCCGGCCGCTGAAACCCCGGCGCGCTGCCCGGCCCGTCCGCCGTCGCGGCTGGTGGAATGGGCGGACCGGCGGCCCGCACGGGGCCGCCCGTCGGGCGGAGGCACAGTGTCGGAACGCGACGGCACGCACCCGCACCCCCGGCCACACGTCCCGCCCGCCCCCACCGAGACCCTCGACGCGATCGGCACGACCGACGACGAACGCACCACCTGCCGCGAACTGGCCGCGTTCGTCTTCCGCACCCTGGGCGACGCGGCCGCCGTCGACCTGACCGTCGACGGCGCCACCGAACGCGTCGCCGTCGCCGGGGCCGCCCACCTGCTGCGCGCCCCCCTCCGCGCCGTGCCGCCCGAGGTCCGGGCCGTCGACGGGGGACATCCGATGCGCAGCTGGACCCTGCGCCCCGGCCGCGCCCCGGTGCACGGCCTGTCCGTCGCGCTCGCCCGGCACGGGACCTCGTACGGGACCCTGCTGGCCGTGCGTTCCGGGACGGGGTTCACCGACGCCGAGGCCGCCGCCCTGCACTTCGCCGCCCGGGTCGCCGCCGTCCACGTCCGCCACGCGCGGCGGCTCGCCGCCACCGAGGGGGTCGCCCTGAACCTCCAGCGGGCGCTCGTCGCCGACCCGGGCCGGCCGCACCCCAACCTCCTCGTCGCGGGCCGCTACCTGCCCGTCGGGACGAGCGCCCTCGTCGGCGGCGACTGGTTCGAGACCGTACGGCTGCACTTCGGCCGGACCCTGCTCGTGGTCGGCGACGTCATGGGGCACGGCCTCGACGCCGCCGTGGACATGAACGCCTACCGCTCCACCCTCCGCGAGGTCGCCTCGACCGACCTGGCCCCGCACCGGGTGCTGCGCCAGCTCGACTCCCTGGTCGCCGACGACGAGGCCCGCCGCCCCGCGACCTGCCTCCTCGTACGGGTCGACCCGGCGCGCGGCACGGCCGTCTACGCCAGCGCCGGGCACCTGCCGCCGGCGCTGTTCGCGGCGGACGGCACCGGCCGCCTGGTCGACGTCCCGGTGGGACCGCCACTGGGCACCGGCCTCGGCGGCTACGAGTCCGTGGCCCACCCGCTCGGTGAGGGCGACACCCTGCTGCTCTACACGGACGGGCTCGTCGAGCGGCGCGGGGAGGACATCGACACCTCCCTGGAGCGCCTCACGGCCCTGCGGATCCCGGCCGGCGGGGGAGTGGCCGAGGTCGCCGACGCCGTCGTCGCCGGACTGGACGCGCGGCACGCGGAGGACGACGTCGCCGTCCTCGCCGCCCGCGTCAGGGCCCGCGTCCCGCACGGCTGAACGCACGGCCGGACAGTCTTCCCGGCCGACGGCATCGCCGCCGGGCTAGGGCAGGGCGCGGGCGATCAGGAGGGCGACGTCGTCGTGGGTGTCGGGGCGGCGCAGGGCCGACAGCAGCAGGTCGCAGGTGTCCTCCAGCGGGCGGTGCGGGCCCGCCAGGAGGTCGGTCAGGGTCAGCAGCCGGGTGTCGATGTCCTGGTCCCGGGTCTCGACCAGGCCGTCCGTGTAAAGGACCAGCTCGTCGCCCGGACCGAGGGTCACGCTCGTGGTGTGGAAGGGCACGCCGCCCACCCCCAAAGGCACCGCCGTCCTCAGGCGCAGCAACTGCGGATGACGGCCGGGGCGCAGGTGCACGGGAGGCAGGTGCCCGGCCGTCGAGATGTGACACTGCCGGGTGTGCGGATCGTAGACGCCGTACACGCAGGTGGCCATCGCCTCGCCGAGGTCGGCGGTCGCCGCGTCGAGGTGCGTGAGGACCGTCCCGGGCTCCAGCCCGAGACGGGCCAGCGCCCGCGCGGTGGCCCGCAGCTGCCCCATGGTGGCGGCGGCGTTGATGCCGCTGCCCATCACGTCGCCGACGACCAGGGCGGTCCGGTCCCCGGGGAGCGGGACTACGTCGAACCAGTCGCCGCCCGTCTCGTCCGCCGCGCCGGCCGGCTGGTAGCGATAGGCGATCTCCAGGCCCGGGGCGGTGCGGGGGTCCTGCGGCAGCAGATGGCGCTGGAGGGCGAGGGCGGTGTGCCGCTCGCGCTGGTACCAGCGGGCGTTGTCGATGGACACGGCCGCGTGCGCGGCGAGTTCGGAGGCCAGCAGGACGTCGTCCTGACCGAAGGGCGCGGGGTTGCGGGCCCGCTTGAGGTCGAGGGCGCCGAGGACCTGACCACGGGCGATCAGCGGGACCGCCAGGTAGGAGTGCAGCCCGGACGCGCCCAGCAGCCGGGCGGCCTCCTCGTTGCGGGCGATGCGCGGCAGGTCCGCGGGGAGCACCCGCGGCACCAGCACCGGCCGGCCGGTACGGACGCAGCGCGTCACCAGCCGACCGGGTCCGTACAGCGTCACCTCCCCCACGGGGTCGGCGGCGTCCTCGGCCGGATTGCGGTAGCCCGACTTCAGCGCCAGCGCGCGGAACCGTACGGATCCGTCCCGCAGCGCCTCGCCGGGCCGGGCGCCCGTCAGGATGGTGTCGAGCACGTCGACGGCGGCGATGTCGGCGACCTCCGGGACGACGACGTCGGCCAGCTCCCGGGCGGTGATGTCCAGGTCGAGGGTGGTGCCGATGCGGACGGAGGCGTCCGCGATCAGGGACAGGCGGCGCCGGGCGTGGGCGGCCGACACGGCCGTGCGGTGTTGCTCGGTGACGTCCACGACGGACACGGCGATCCCGATGGTCCGGGAGGCCTGGTCCTCCAGCCGGTAGATCGACACCAGCCAGGCGTGCTCGTCGCCGGTGTTGCCAGGCATCCGGCCGGTGGTGAACTCGTCCAGGATCGGAACGCCGCTCTCCATCACGCGGCGCATCCGTGCCTCGATGGTCGTCGCGCCGAGGAAGGGCAGGACCTCCCCGATCCGCCGGCCCAGGTGCTGGTCCGCGGGCACGCCGTTGATCCGCTCCAGCGCGGGGTTGATCAGTACGTAGCGCAGGTTCGTGTCGAGGACGGCCAGACCGATGGGCGACTGGTCGACCAGGCGCAGCGAAAGGGCGAGGTCACGCTCGACGCGCCGCAGGGTGGCCTGCTCGGAGGCCAGGCCGAGCGCGTAGCGCCGGCCGTTGTCGGCCTCCAGCCGCATGTTGCGGAACTCCACGAGCACGGACCGGCCGTCCCGGTGCCGTATGGGGAACGACCCGGCCCAGGCGCCCTCGCCGGTCATCACGTGGGCGAACAGGGCCAGCACCTCGTCGCGCCGGTCCTCCTCGACCAGCAGCTGCGCCGCGTACTGCCCCAGGGCCTCCTCGGCGGTGTACCCGAAGAGGGTCTCGGCCTGGGGGCTCCACAGTCTGATCCGGCCGTGGTCGTCCAGGACCACTGAGGCCACGCCGATGACGTCGAGCAGGCCTCCGGCCGCCGCCGCCCCCACCAGGGGGCCGGCGGCGGGCTGAGGGGTGTCCTCCTCGGCCATGTCCGGCCTCCTCGTCCAGGGCGTGTGCCTCCATGCTGCGGCCCCGTGCGCCGGCCTGCGAGCCGGTCGTGGCGGGAGGGGTGTTCCCGGGGGTGGTGCGGGGTGCGGATCCCGGGCGTGCGCCGGGCCCGTTCCCGGGTGGAGGGGCGGGGTCCGCCCGGGAACGGGAGCGGTCAGCGGAACAGCATGGAGGCGCCGCCGGCCGGGGTGGCGACGGAACCCGGGCACAGGAAGCTGCCCGAGGCCTTGGTGGCGGTGAAGGGCTGGTTCACGTACCTCCGGGTGGTGCCGTCGCGGTCCCAGACGATGTTCGTCGCCTTGTAGCGGCAGGTGATGAAGCTCGCCTGCCCGGTGATGTCGATGAGGTCGGCACGGGCGGTGGCGGCGGCGTCGTCGAAGGTGAACGCCGGGTTGTTGTTGAGGGAGGCCTTGATGCCGCCGTCGCAGGTGAGGTTGCCACCGGGCTTGTTGATGGTGGCGCGGTCGACCGTGAGGGCGGCGGGCGGTTCGGCGGTGGTGCTCGCGTTGGTCCAGGTACAGGTGTTGCCCGCGACGACGATGACGCCGTCGACCTTGCGATCGGCGGCGCCGCCGGCCGCCGCGGCGGTCGTGGCGGCGCCGACCGTGGCCGCGACGGCCACCATCGTCACGGCGAGTTTCGCGAGGTGCTTCATGTCGCTCCTCCTTGACACGTCCTTGTGGGGGTGTGGTGCGAGGGCGGTGCGGAGTGCGGAGCTCGTGCGCCACGGAGATTCCCACAGGGGTCTTGAGATGTCATGAGCACAACATGGATTGGCCGGAACTCGGCCGCCGGGCGGGTGGCGCGGGAGGGCTGCCCCGGAGAACCGGCGGGCGCCGATCAGGGCAGGTCGGACGGGATCGGCTCGGCCTCGGCCTCGTAGACGTGCGGGGCGTCGCCCTGCCACTCCAGCAGGGTGGAGTCCCCGCCGAGTACGAGGTCGTCCGGGTCGGGCACCTCCGCGCGGCGCAGGAACTCGATCACGTCGCGGTCCTCGTGCGCGACACCGAGGACCGTCTCACCAGCCGGGGTGCGCAGGGTCACCCGACGACCCCCGGACGGCGAGACGCGGTGTACGACGATCGGGGCGTGCTCCATCCCCCCACCCTCCCGCCACGCTCCCGCACCCGCATCCGGACACCGCCCGACCCCCGGCGCGGACCGGTGGTCAGGCCCTGCCGAAGCGCTGTTGCTGGAGGCCGGCCCGGGCCGTGTCGCGGATCCGCCTCGTGCGGCCCAGCTCGGCGAGGAGCGCGAGGGCGTCCGGGTTCGCCGCGCCGGCGGTCTTGAGCTGAAGCCGGTCGGAGGCGGCCGGCAGGGCGTTCGGCTGCCAGGGCTGCCGCAACGCGATGGCGCGGAAGAGGGCCCATTCCCGTATGCGCCCGGTCAGGAAGGGATCGCGGATGACGGCCGGGGCGATCGAAGCGGCCCATGGATCCCAGGCGGGTCCGGGGTGGAGTTCGCCGGCCCGGCGGTCCAGGTGTCGTACGACGGCGGAGCGGGCCATCACCGGGTCCGGGTCGGTGAGCACCTCGATGATCAGGTCGACCTCGTCGGCGTCGCCGACCTGCTCCAGCGCCCGCAGGTGTGCCGCGAACCGCAGGTGCTCGGCCGGCTCCGGCGACTCGGGGCCGTCGTGGTTCATGCGGCCGCTCGCCGGCGGTCCCGGTCGGACCGGTACCGCGCGAGCCCCGTTCCGGGGGCTGTCACCACGGGCCGTCGCCGGTCGGGTGGAGGAAGGCCGCGGCGATCTCGCGTACGCGGTCCAAGGTGATACCCGTACGTTGCTCCACGGCGAGGGGATGGTCGGTGCGCTCCAGTTCGACGGAGGGGCGCCGGCCGACCGGGCGGGTGTGGACGTGGGTCTTCAGGTTGAGGGTGGTGGGCGAATAGAGCCGCAGGTCGGTGGTGAGCCAGCCGAAGTACGGACTCTCGGACTCCCGCCCCGGCGTGTTCCACAGGTCCGCCGTGCGCGAGAAGTTCTCCGGGCTGAGGGAGAGCCAGACGCCCCAGGAGAACACCTCGGCGCTGCCGATGACCGGTATCTCGATCATGCCCTTGACGAAATAGTGCTGTGCGTTGATCACGCACTGTTCCGAGGAGAGCAGGCAGCCCTCCGCGTCGGCGAACGCCGCGTCCCACACCGCCGGCGCCGGCGACGTGTAGTTCATCGGCAGCTCGGCATGGTGCGCGCCGCAGCGGGCGCAGGTGAATCCGAGATCATCGCTCATGCCACCGAGCCTAGTGCTGTGACCGGAAAGCTCCGCCGAGCCGTCCGGGCCCGGGGCGCCGGTCGTGGCAGGCTGGGGGCATGTGCGGCCGATACGTCTCCACCCGCGGCCCCGAGGACCTGACCGGCCTCTTCGGGGTCACCCGACGGGATGCCGACCTGGTGGTCCCACCCAGTTGGAACGTCGCCCCGACCGACCCCGTGTGGGCGGTGCTGGAGCGCGCGGACCGCGAGACCGGAGTACTGGAGCGGCAGCTGCGCCCGCTGCGCTGGGGGCTGGTGCCGTCCTGGTCGAAGACGCCGACCGGCGGGGCGAAGATGATCAACGCCCGGGTCGAGACGGTCGAGGAGAAGCCCGCCTACCGTCGGGCGTTCGCCAAGCGCCGCTGCCTGTTGCCCGCCGACGGCTTCTACGAATGGCAGCCCGTCGCGGCCACCGACCGGGCCAAGGCGTACAAGCAGCCGTACTTCATCCGCCCCGAGGACGGCGAGGTCATGGCGATGGCCGGCCTGTACGAGTTCTGGCGCGACCCGGCCGTCGCCGACGCGGACGACCCGGCCGCCTGGTGGGCGACCTGCACCGTCATCACCACCGAGGCCACCGACGCCGCCGGCCGCATCCACCCCCGCATGCCGCTGGCCCTCGCCCCCGCCGACTACGACACCTGGCTCGACCCCGCCCACCAGGACCCGCACGCCCTGCGCGCCCTCCTCGCGACCCCCTCCGGCGGCAGGCTGGACGTCCGAGCGGTGTCCACCGCCGTGAACAACGTCCGAAACAACGGCCCCGAGCTGCTGGTCGACGCGTAGGACGACCGGCTCCGGAGGCCATCGCCGCACCTCAGCGGCAGCACAGCACCGGGACGTGCTGGACCAGGTTGTTGCCGAACCCCCCGCGGTTCCAGAGCTGTTCCAGGGGCTGGGTGCGCCCTTCGACATCGGTGGCGCGGGCCGTGAGCGTGTGGGGGCCGGGCGTGGCCGTCCAATCGCAGTGCCACGCCTGCCAGGCCCACCCGCCCGGCTCCCGGTCCGCCAGCCGGGCCCGTACCCAGGAGGCGCACCCGTCGGCGCTCACCTCGACCCGTACGACGGGCCCGGCGCCCGACCAGGCGCGCCCCTCCAGCCGCACCGGGCCCGGTCGCACGACGCGGACCCGTGACATGAAGTCGGGGAAGCCCGGCGGAACCATCAGGGCCCTCGGCAGGATCCGGGTGACCGGTACGCCGGGATCGTCGGGGAGGTCGCCGGCCTGCCGGTACCGGTAGGCCACGCTCTGCTGGAAGCCGGTGAACGGAACGTCGGTCAGGGTGATGTCCCGCAGCCACTTCACGTGCGCCATGCCGTACCAGCCAGGCACGACCAGCCTCAGCGGGCACCCGTGCTGCGGCGGCAGCGGGCCGCCGTTCATGGTGTGGGCGATCAGCACCGGCGGGTCCTCGTCGGTGGCCACCCGCAGCGGCAGGCTGCGCCGGTAGTCCTGCTCGACGCCCCGCTCGACCCCGTGATCGGCGCCCGTGAAGACGGCTTCGACGGCCTCCGGCAGCACCCCGGCCTCGGCGAGCACCGTCCGCAGCGGCACGCCCGTCCAGTCCGCGGTGCCCACCGCCTCGACCAGCCACGGCTGGCTCACGGGTCGGGGCGAGAGCCGGGCCCTGCCGTTGCCCGCGCACTCCATCGTGACCCGGTGCGTGACCGCGGGCAGGGCGCGGAGCGCCGACAGGTCCAGCTCCAGCGGCGTGCGCACCAGCCCGCCCACGGACAGCCGCCAGGTGTCCGCGTCCGCCGGCGGTATGTCGTAGTGCACCAGTACGTAGTGAAGCCCGGGCGGGGTGACGTCGTAGCGCAGTGCCTCCAGGGGCAGCCCGTGGTTGCGGGCGGCCAGCGCGAGCTCCTGCCCGCTGATGCCCTCCCCGTCGTCCGCGATCCGCCCCGGGGTGCTGACATCGCTGAGGGAGCCCTCCATCCCCCCATCGTCGCGCGCCCAAAAGGCTTCGGCGACTTCGTCGCCGAAGCCTTAGGGTTGCGGTCCTCCGGACAGGTATCGAGGGGAGCCGCATGAGTGCGGGATCAGGGTTCGACCGGGCACGCGCCCAGGTGTTCGGGGAGGCCGCCGAGCTGTACGACGCCTCCCGCCCGGGCTACGCGGACGCCCTGGTGGCCCGGGTGCTGGAGTACGCGGCCCTGGACGGCCGACCGGCGTTGGAGATCGGCGCGGGGACCGGAAAGGCGACGGTTCCGTTCGCCGAGGCGGGCGCCGCGCTGGTGTGCGTCGAGCCCGACCCGCGGATGGCGGCGGTCCTGCGCCGCAACACCGCGCACCTGCCCGCGGTCCGCGTCGAGGAGGGCGGCTTCGAACAGTGGCAGCGGCGGGGCCGCCGCTTCGGGCTGGTCCTGGCCGCCACGTCCTGGCACTGGGTGGACCCGGAGCGGCGTTGGGACCTCGTCCACGACGCCCTCGAACCGGGCGGAGCCGTCGCCCTGTTCTGGAACCCGCTGGGGGTGCGCGACCGGGGACTGCACGCCGCGCTCGCCGAGGTCGACGCGCGCCACGGGATGACGGAGGCCCCGCACGCGACCCTGGCCTCCTCGTACGGCGACGCGGCCGGGCACCGGGCCGGACCACCGGACTGGCCGGAGGCGCAGTGCCGACGTGACGGGCGGTTCACCGAGCTGCGCTCGACCCGCTTCCGCGTCGACCGCGATTACGACGCCGCCCGCTACCTGGGCCACCTCGCCTCGCTCTCCTGCTACCGCGTCCTGCCCCCGGCGCGTCGCGAGGAACTGCTCGCCGACACCGCCCGGGTGCTGGACGCGCACGGCGGCATCGGCCTCGTGGAGTTCGGCGACCTCTTCCTCGCCCGCAGGCGCTGACCCGGGTCAGCGCAGGGCCGGCGCCGCGAGGAGCGCGTCGGCGCCCGTGAAGAGGTGGCCGCGCATGCCGAGGGCCCGGGCGGCGTCGACGTTCTCCTGCCGGTCGTCCACGAAGAGGACGCCGTCCGGTTCCGCGCCGAGCGCCGACAGGCACCACCGGTAGGCCTCCGGTTCGGGCTTGGCGTGGCCGATGCGGCAGGAGAAGGCCCGTACCTCGAACCGGGCCAACCACGGCTGATGCCGTTCGTAGTGGACCGCGAGTTCCTCGGGGATGTTGGACAGCAGCGCGATCCGTCGGCCTGCGGAGGCGAGTTCGCCGATCAGGCCCACCATCCGGTCGTCCACCAGGCTCCGGCTCGCGACGTCCTCCTCGACGAGCCGGGCGGTCGTCCCCGCGTCGAACCGGGTACCGAGTGCGCCGGCCACCCGGCTCCAGTAGCCGGGGCCGTCGACGTCACCGCGGTCGTAGTCGGGGCGCAGCGTCCAGTAGGCCTCCCAGAAGGGATCCGGTGCCACGCCCGCAGCCTTCGTGAGGCGCTCCCGGCCCTCGGGGGACTGGTGGCGGGCGATGACGCCGAAGAGCAGGGTCGAGGACACCTCGTCACACCTGCCGTACGGTGACGCCCGCGGCGGTGAGCGCGTCCACCGCGTCGGCGGAAGCCGTCTCGTCGGTCACGACGGCGTGCAGCGCCCCGGCGGGCAGGACGTGCGCGAGGGCCGTGCGGGACAACTTCGCCCCTTCGGCGACGGCGATGACACGACGGGACGAGGCGATGGCGGCCCGTTTGACGGCGGCGTCGGCCAGGTCGTGGGCGGTGAGGCCGTCGGCCGCGGTCAGGCCGCAGCAGCCGATGACGGCGGTGTCGAAGCGCAGCGCGGCGAGTGAGGCCTCGGTGAGCGGTCCGGTCAGGGCGAGTTCGCCCCGGCGGGGTGCGCCCCCCGGCAGCAGCAGCGTCAACCGGGGCGCGTCGGCGAGGGTGTTGGCGGCGTGCAGGGAAAGGGGCACGACGGTCAGCCGGCGGTCGTGCAGGGCGCCGGCCACCTCCAGGCAGGTGGTGCCGCTGTCCAGGACGACGGACTCGCCGTCCGCGATCAGGGCGGCGACCTCGGCGGCGATCCGCCGCTTGGCCTCGGTCCCCTCCCGGGCGCGCAGCGCGAACGGGACCTCCTCCCCGCGCAGCAGCAGGCTCCGCGCGCCGCCCCGGTACCGCTCCAACACCCCTTGTTCGGCCAGCGACTCCAGGTCGCGGCGGATGGTCATCTCGGAGGCGCCGGTGAGCTCCGCGAGCTCCGCGACGCTCCGCCGGCCGGTGTCGCGCACGGCGTCGGTGATCTGCCTCAGGCGGTCTGCACTCATACCTGAAGTGAACAGGAGTGATGTTCGAAAGGCAAGTATCGAACAATGAATGCGTTTGTTATGTTCGATCGCATGGATACAGCGTTGCGCCGCGGAAGAGCGGCCACCTTCGTCTACTTCGCCCTGAACGGCTTCGTCATGGGCATGTGGATCGTCCACATCCCCGCCGTGGAAGCGCGCACCGGCATCGGACACGCACTGCTCGGCTGGCTCCTCCTGGTCCTCGGCGGAGGGGCCTTCGCCGGGATGCGGCTGGCCGGTCCGCTCACCGACCGGTTCGGTGCCAGGACGACAGTGCCCGCCGGCGCCGCCCTGTGCAGCGCCGCCCTGGTCCTGCCGGCACTGGCCCACGACCCCGGGACCCTGGCCGCGGCCCTGTTCGTGCTCGGCTTCGGCAACGGCTGTCTCGACGTCGGCATGAACACCCACGCCGTCCAGGTGGAGCGCGCGTACGGCAGGCCCGTCATGTCCGCCTTCCACGCCGTCTTCTCCATCGGCGGCGTCCTCGCCGCCCTGGCCGGGGCCGTGGCCCTGGGCCGCGGCATCGGCGTCACCGCGGCGCTGGTCGCCGGTGCCCTGTGCGGCCTCGCCGTCGCCGTCCTCGCCGCCCCCGCGCTGCTCCCGCCGGCGCCCACCGGACGCATCGAGCCCGCCCCGGACCCGGAGCCCGCCGTCCGGGCCGGGCGGGACGCGGCCCCGCGGATCGGGGTGCTGGCGGTCCTCGCCTTCATGCTCATGCTGTGCGAGGGAGTGGCCAACGACTGGAGCGCCCTGCACCTGCGGGACGCCCTCGGCGCGTCCGCCGCCACCGGCGCCCTCGCCTACGCCACCTTCGCCACCGCAATGACCGTGGGCCGCCTCCTCACCGACCGGCTGAGCGCACGGGTCGGACCCGCCGCCGTTCTGCGTTACGGCTGCGCCCTCGCCGCCGCCGGTCTGGCCCTCGCCATCGCCGCGCCCGCGGTCGTGCCCGCCCTGGTCGGTTGGACCCTCTTCGGTGCGGGCCTGGCCGGCACCGTCCCGCAGCTCTTCAGCGCGGCCGGACACGCGGAACCGGACCGCGCAGGTGCCAACGTCGCCCGCGTGGCCGGCCTCGGATACCTGGGCATGCTCGCCGGGCCCGCCGTGATCGGCCCCCTCGCCCACCTGGTCTCCCTCGACCTGGCCCTCCTGCTGCCCGTGCTCCTGTGTGCCGTCGCCGCCCTCGCGGCCCGGACCCTCCACGGGCCGCCGCGTCCCGACCCCGGCCGGACGCCCGCCGCGCGGGGCCCGTTGCCGGAGCCCGGCGTTGATCGTTCGTGTGGCTGACGGGCCGGTCGTACGGTCGGGCGGCCGCGGGAGCGCGAGGCGAGCGGAGTGGTCGGGTTGCGGGTCGGACGAAGGACGGTACTCCGGGCGGCATCGGTGGGCGCCCTCGCGGCGCTGCTCGGCCGGGCCCCGGCCGAAGCCGCGCAGGGCGGGACGGCCCCGGCCGGACCGGCCGCCGTCCCGGAAACGGCGGTGGCGGGGGGGGGGGCGGGGGGGGGGGGCGCGGGGGCCCCCGGGGCCCCGGTCCCGCAGCCTTTAAACACGGCCACCAAAACCCCCCCCACACCCCCACCCCACCGGCGGCCCCTACTTGCCGA
>NZ_JANFAK020000147.1 GCF_024721315.2 Streptomyces sp. Isolate_45 | reverse complement strand
GCCGCGCCGCCCGGCTCACCCCCGACGTGGAGCGCCTGCGCGAGCGGCCCGCGCCCGCGAGCGCGGTCGTGGGCGGCTCCGAGGACCGGGTGGAACTCCAGTCCCTGGGCACCGGGCGCCGGGCCCGGGGCGCGCTCGCCGTCGGTACGGGAGCCCCCCTGGGCACCGCCGAGCGGTACGCGGTGCACTCGGCCGTCGCCCTGTTGACCCTGACCACGGAACGCTCGCGGTCGCTGCACGACGCGGAGTCCCGCCTCGGCGCGGCCGTGCTGCGGATGCTGCTGGAGGGGCAGGCGGAGCACGCCCGGGCGGTGGCCGGTGACCTGTACGGGGCCCTGCTGGAGGCGCCGTTCCGGATCGTCACGGCCGAGCCGGCGCTGCCGGGGACGGCCCAGCCGGAGGGGCTCGCGCTGCTCGCCGACGCCGTGGAGTCGGCGGCGGCCCGTACCGGCGAGGCGCTGCTGGTCGTCCCGGAGGAGGGCCGCCTCGTGGTGCTCGCTGCCGACGGCGGGTCCGCCGTACAGGCGTGCGCCGACCACGCGGAGGCCCTGGAGGCCCGGCGCGGCCGGGACGCGACCGGCCCCGAGCCGGACGAACTGGTGGTGGGCCTGTCGGCGCCCGCGGCCGCGACGGCAGTGGCCGCCGCCGTCAAGCAGGCCGACCAGGCCCTCGCCGTGGCCCGGCGGCGGGGGCGGCCGATGGTGGAGCACGAGGACCTCGCGGCGGGCTCGGTCCTGCCGCTGCTCGCGGACGACGCCGTACGGGCCTTCGCGGACGGCACGCTCAGGGCGCTGCGGGAGCACGACGCGACCGGCCGCGGGGACCTGGTGGCCTCGCTCCAGGCGTGGCTCTCCCGCCACGGCCAGTGGGACGCGGCGGCGGCCGACCTGGGCGTTCACCGGCACACGCTGCGGTACCGGATGAAGCGGGTCGAGGAGATCCTCGGGCGCTCCCTGGACGACCCGGACGTCCGGATGGAACTCTGGCTCGCCCTGAAGGCCGCCACCCCCGCCACCTGACCCCGGCGCCCGGCCCGGCGCGACCGCCCCGCACGGTCGCTCCGCACGCCCGGTGCGGCCCACGACACTGACAAACCGGCGAAGCCGGACAGGTCGCCGCTCCAGGTCGGATAAACAACGAAACCCCGACGGCGTCCTACCGTGGTGGGGACAGGACCCGCCTCCGGCTGCCGCTGCGAGGTACCCCCGCACAATCCGAAGGGCCGGGATTCGCATGACCTCCACCCACGCCTTCTGGCTCGCCGGCCGCCAGGCCTCCGGCGAGGACAGCTTCGACGTCCACAACCCGTGGGACGGCCGGCTGGTCGGTACCGTCAGCGTGCCGACCGACGCCCAGGTCGAAGAGGCCGTGGCCGCGGCGCACGCCGTGACGGCGGAGTACTCCGCCACCCCCGCCCACGTACGCGCGGCGGCCCTGGACCACGTGTCGCGCCGCCTCGCCGAGCGCACCGAGGAGATCGCGCAGCTGATCTCCGCCGAGAACGGCAAGCCGGTCAAGTGGGCCCGCGGCGAGGTCGGCCGTGCGGTGTCCGTGTTCCGGTTCGCGGCCGAAGAGGCCCGCCGCTTCAACGGTGGAGAGGCCCAGCGCCTGGACACCGACGCCGGTGGCGTCGGCCGGCTGGCCCTGACCCGCCGCTTCGTCAAGGGTCCCGTCCTCGGCATCGCGCCCTTCAACTTCCCGCTGAACCTGTGCGCCCACAAGGTGGCCCCGGCCATCGCCGTCGGCGCGCCGATCATCCTGAAGCCGGCCCCGGCCACCCCGCTCTCCGGTCTGATCCTCGGTGAGCTGCTCGCCGAGACGGACCTCCCGGCCGGTTCCTGGTCGGTCCTGCCGGTCGCCAACGAGAAGATGCCGGCGCTGGTCAAGGACGAGCGCCTGCCCGTCATCTCCTTCACCGGCTCCGACACCGTCGGCTACGCCATCCAGCAGTCGGTGCCGCACAAGCACTGCACCCTGGAGCTCGGCGGCAACGCCGCCGCCGTCGTCCTCGCGGACTGGTCCTCCGAGGCCGACCTCGAATGGGCCGCGACCCGCATCGCGACCTTCTCGAACTACCAGGCCGGCCAGTCCTGCATCTCCGTGCAGCGCGTGATCGCCGACGCCTCCGTCTACGACCGCCTCGCCGAGAAGGTCGTCGCGAAGGTCCGTGAGCAGGTCACCGGTGACCCCTCCGACTCCGCCACCGACGTCGGCCCCCTCGTCTCGGAGGACGCCGCCAAGCGCGTCGAGGCCTGGGTCGACGAGGCCGTCGCCGCCGGCGCGAAGCTGCTCACGGGCGGCAAGCGCGACGGCGCCACCGTCGAGCCGACCGTCATCGCGGACGTCCCGGCCGGCGTGAAGCTCGCCACCGAGGAGGTCTTCGGTCCGGTCCTGACCCTGCTGCGCGTCGAGGACACCGACGAGGCCTTCGCCGCCGTCAACGACTCGAAGTTCGGTCTCCAGACCGGTGTCTTCACCCGCGACATCCAGGTCGCCTTCCGCGCCCACCGCGAGCTCGAGGTCGGCGGCGTGATCATCGGTGACGCGCCCTCCTACCGGGCCGACCAGATGCCGTACGGCGGCGTCAAGCAGTCCGGCGTGGGCCGCGAGGGCGTCCGCTACGCGATGGACGACTACACCTACGAGCGCGTCCTGGTCCTGACCGGCCTCGACATCTGATCTCGTACGGTCCCAGACCGACGGCCGGAGCCTACTGTGCGGGGGCTCCGGCCGTCCCCCTTTCCCCGGACGGACCGGGCGGACGCCCGGACGGCCCACGCGGCCTTTTCCCGCGCCCCGGAATCGGGTACGACTCACAGGTAGCACCGATCGGTAGTGTCCCGATGCGGCGAGGTGAGTACCCGAATGTCCGCAACACAGCCCGTACGGCCCGTACAGCCCAAGGTGACCGAGCGCGAGGCGCGGCGGGTCGCGGAAGCGGCCCGGGAGCAGGACTGGCGCAAGCCCAGTTTCGCCAAGGAGCTCTTCCTCGGCCGCTTCCGGCTCGACCTGATCCACCCCCATCCGCTCCCCGCCGACGAGGACGTCCGGCGCGGGGAGGCCTTCCTGGCCCGGCTGCGGGAGTTCTGCGAGGCGATGCTCGCCGACGGAACCGCCGCCCGGATCGAGCGGGAGGCGAAGATCCCCGACGAGGCGGTCCGCGGGCTCAAGGAGCTCGGCGCCCTCGGCATGAAGATCGACCCCAAGTACGGGGGCCTCGGCCTGACCCAGGTCTACTACAACAAGGCGCTCGCCCTCGTCGGCTCGGTGAGCCCGGCCATCGGGGCCCTGCTCTCCGCGCACCAGTCGATCGGCGTGCCCCAGCCGCTGAAGATGTTCGGCACGCAGGAGCAGAAGGACGCCTACCTCCCGCGCTGCGCCACCACCGCCATCAGCGCCTTCCTGCTCACCGAGCCCGACGTGGGCTCGGACCCGGCGCGGCTGGCCACCACGGCCGTGCCGGACGGGGAGGACGCGTACGTCCTCGACGGCGTGAAGCTGTGGACCACGAACGGGGTCGTCGCGGACCTGCTCGTCGTGATGGCCCGCGTCCCGAAGGGCGAGAACCACCGCGGCGGGATCACCGCCTTCGTCGTCGAGGCCGACTCGCCGGGCATCACCGTCGAGCACCGCAACGCCTTCATGGGCCTGCGCGGCCTGGAGAACGGCGTCACCCGCTTCCACGGCGTCCGCGTGCCCGCCGCCCAGCGGATCGGCGCCGAGGGCGCCGGCCTCAGGATCGCGCTGACCACTCTGAACACCGGCCGGCTGTCCCTGCCCGCGATGTGCGTCGGCGCCGGCAAGTGGTGCCTGAAGATCGCCCGGGAATGGTCCGGCGTTCGCGAGCAGTGGGGCCGCCCGGTCGCACGGCACGAGGCCGTCGGCGCCAAGATCTCCTTCATCGCCGCCACCACCTTCGCCCTCGAGGCGGTCGTCGACCTGGCGTCCCAGATGGCCGACGAGGACCGCAACGACATCCGCATCGAAGCGGCCCTCGCCAAGCTGTACGGCTCCGAGATGGCCTGCCTGATGGCCGACGAGCTCGTCCAGATCCGCGGCGGCCGCGGCTTCGAGACCGCCGAGTCGCTGGCCGCGCGCGGCGAACGGGCCGTCCCCGCCGAGCAGATGCTCCGCGACCTGCGGATCAACCGGATCTTCGAGGGCTCGACCGAGATCATGCACCTGCTCATCGCCCGCGAGGCCGTCGACGCCCACCTCGCCGTCGCGGGCGACATCATCGACCCCGAGAAGGACCTCGGCGACAAGGCCAGGGCGGGCGCCCGCGCGGCCGGCTTCTACGCCCGCTGGCTGCCCCAACTGGCCACCGGGGCCGGCCAACTGCCCGGCACCTACCGCGACTTCCACCCGACCGGCCACCCCGACCTGGCGACCCACCTGCGCTATGTCGAACGCGGCTCCCGCAAACTCGCCCGCTCGACGTTCTACGCCATGTCCCGCTGGCAGGGCCGCATGGAGACCAAACAGAACTTCCTCGGCCGGATCGTGGACATCGGCGCCGAACTCTTCGCGATGAGCGCGGCCTGCGTGCGCGCCGAGCACCTGAGGGCGGCCGGCGAGCACGGCCGCGAGGCCTACCAGCTCGCCGACGCCTTCTGCCGACAGTCCCGGATCCGCGTCGAGGAGCTCTTCGGCCGGCTCTGGTCCAACACCGACGACCTCGACCGCAAGGTCGTCGAAGGGGTCCTGGGCGGCGCCTACACCTGGCTGGAGGAGGGCGTCCTCGACCCCTCGGGCGACGGCCCCTGGATCGCGGACGCCACTCCGGGCCCGTCGGTGCACGAAAACGTCCACCGCCCCCTACGCTGACCTGCCATCATCGGCAGTAGCCCGGACTGATGTGCGACCCCGGGCGCGGGTACGAGCGCGAGGCGGGCGAGGACGATGCCGACGGCCGAGGAGGACCGGGTCAGCAGGCGGCTGGCCTGGTGCGTGGCCCACCTGCTGCGGCACGCGCCGCAGCAGGTGGTGGGCGAGCTGCTCGACCGGCTCGACGGGCCGACGCGCAAGTACCTGTGCCGCGACCAGTGGCTGCCCGCCTCGGCCGTCACCCTGCTGCTGCGCGGGGGAGCCGAGGCGGATCGGCACTACATCGCCCGCAACCCCCACGTCGTCGGCCGCCCGCTGCCCGGCCTGCCCGGCACGGCCCGGTACGCCGCCCGCCCCGGCCCCTCCCCGGAGCTGCTCCGGGCGACGGGACCGGGACCCTTCGACTCCGCCGGGCTGATCGCCCTGCTGCGCCGGCACGCCCGCCGGCCCCGGGTCCCGCTCACCCTGCTCGGCATGCCGCACGACCTCGACCCGGAACAACTGCTGCGCGAGCACGCCCGCGCCCCGCTGCCGCCGGGAGCCGTGGAGGCCCTGCTGCTGGCGGCCGGGTTGCCCCGGGAGGCCTGCCCGGCGCTGCTCGACGCCCGCGCGGGTGACCCGTACGGGCGCCACTGGTACCGGCCCGCCGTCCGAGCGGTCCGGGCCGGCCTGCTGACCTGCGACGAGCTCGTCGCCGCCGTGGCCCCCGCCGCCCGGACGCTGCTGCTGGGGCACCTGCCCGTGACGCGCGGGCTCCGCTGGAGCCTGCCCGAGCAGGCCGAGATGCAGTCGGCGGTGCAGCGGGCCCTGCGGCCCGCGCTGGGGGAGGACCCGCGGCTGTGGGCCGAGCTGCCGCGCCGGGCCCCCGGCTACCGGGGCACCCTGCCCGAGCTGGCCGCCGAGCTGGCCGCCGACTCCCTGCCACCGCTGGGCCTCGTACGGCACGACCCGGCGCTGGGCCGGGCCGTGCGCCGACTCGCCCCCGACACGGCCACGGCGGAGCCGACGGGCGGCTGGGAGCGGGAGCTGGCCCTGGTGAGCCTCGCCGTCCCGATGGAGACCGTCGAGGAGGACGTCCGTTGGGTCCGCGACTGCCTGGACCGCGGGCTGATCACCGGTGCCGACGTGGTCCGGCACAAGGTCCCCGCCTGCTGGGCGCTCGACGAGGACCAGTGGCTCGGCGACATCGGCCACCCGGACCGCCACGACCGGCCCGCGGCCGTCCTCTCCGCCCGGGCGGAGGCCGACCGACTGTTCGACGCCGCGCTCGGGAACGATCCGAGGGCCTGGTGGCGGGCGGCCCGTGCGCTTCCCGACTTCGCCGGAACGCTCCCCGAACTCCTCGCCCGTGTCACCGACGGGGACTCCGTGTCCAAGCGCTCCTGAGTTGCGGCCACAATGGGGGGCATGACCGACAGTCCAGCCCCCCTCGCCGACCCGCACCTCCTCTTCGACGCCTCGGCCGGCCGCCGGGACATCGTCATCCTCGGGTCGACCGGGTCCATCGGCACCCAGGCCATCGATCTCGCCCTGCGCCACCCGGACCGCTTCCGGGTCACGGCGCTGTCCGCCGCCGGTGGGCGCGTCGGACTGCTCGCCGAGCAGGCGCGGCTGCTGCGGGTGCGGACGGTGGCCGTCGCCCGCGAGGACGTCGTACCCGCCCTGAAGGAGGCGCTCGGCGCCCAGTACGGCCCGTCCGAGCCGCTGCCCGAGATCCTGGCGGGGCCCGACGCGGCCGCCGAGCTCGCCGCCTCGCCGTGCCACACCGTCCTCAACGGCATCACCGGATCCATCGGCCTCGCGCCCACCCTCGCCGCGCTGCGGGCCGGCCGGACCCTGGCCCTGGCCAACAAGGAGTCGCTGATCGTCGGCGGCCCGCTGGTCAAGGCCCTCGCGAAGCCCGGGCAGATCGTCCCCGTGGACTCCGAGCACGCGGCGCTCTTCCAGGCGTTGGCCGGCGGAACCCGCGCCGACGTCCGCAAGCTCGTGGTCACCGCCTCCGGCGGCCCCTTCCGCGGCCGCACCCGCGCGGAGCTGGCCGGGGTCACCGTCCAGGACGCGCTCGCGCACCCGACCTGGGCGATGGGCCCGGTGATCACCGTCAACTCGGCGACCCTGGTCAACAAGGGACTGGAGGTCATCGAGGCGCACCTGCTCTACGACATCCCCTTCGAGCGCATCGAGGTCGTCGTCCACCCGCAGTCCTTCGTCCACTCCATGGTCGAGTTCACGGACGGCTCCACCCTCGCCCAGGCCACCCCGCCGGACATGCGGGGCCCCATCGCGATCGGCATCGGCTGGCCCGAGCGGATCCCGGACGCGGCCCCCGCGTTCGACTGGAGCAAGGCGTCGACCTGGGAGTTCTTCCCCCTGGACACCGAGGCCTTCCCCGCGGTCGGCTTGGCCCGCCACGTCGGCACCCTGGGCGGCACGGCCCCCGCGGTGTTCAATGCGGCGAACGAGGAGTGCGTGGAGGCGTTCCTGGCCGGTCGGCTGCCGTTCACAGCAATCATGGATACGGTCTCTGCCGTGGTCGATGAACACGGGACGCCGCGAGCGGGAACCTCGCTGACCGTCACGGACGTCCTGGAAGCGGAGACCTGGGCCAGGGCCCGGGCACGGGAGATGGCGGCTCGCGCCGCCGTGGAGGCAAGCGCATGACGATACTGCTGACCTTGATCGGTGTGGTCGTCTTCGTGGTCGGCCTGCTCTTCTCGATCGCCTGGCACGAGCTCGGCCACCTCTCCACGGCCAAGCTCTTCGGCATCCGCGTGCCCCAGTACATGGTCGGCTTCGGCCGGACCATCTGGTCGCGCAAGAAGGGCGACACCGAGTACGGGATCAAGGCCATCCCGATGGGCGGCTACATCCGCATGATCGGGATGTTCCCGCCCGGCGAGGACGGCAAGGTCACCGCCCGCTCCACGTCGCCGTTCCGGTCGATGATCGAGGACGCCCGCTCGGCGGCCTACGAGGAACTCCAGCCCGGCGACGAGACGCGGCTCTTCTACACGCGCAAGCCGTGGAAGCGCGTGATCGTGATGTTCGCGGGCCCCTTCATGAACCTGGTGCTCGCCCTCGCGATCTTCTTCGGCGTCTGGATGACCTTCGGGATCAACCGCACCACCACCGAGGTCGCCACCGTCTCGCCCTGCGTGATCCAGCAGAGCGAGAACCGGGAGGTGTGCAAGGACAGCGACCCGGTCGCCCCGGCGAAGCAGGCCGGCCTCGCGGCCGGTGACCGCATCGTCGCCTTCGACGGCCGAGACGTCGCCGACTGGTCCGCCCTGCAACAGCGGATCCGCGACACCGTCGGCCCCGCCACGGTCACCGTCGTGCGCGACGGCCGCGAGGTGACCCTGCCGGTGAACCTGATCGAGAACAAGGTCGCCAAGACGGACGGGCACGGCGGCTACGTCAAGGGCGAGTACGTCACGGCGGGCTGGCTCGGCTTCAGCCCGAAGAGCGAGATCGCGGCCCTCGGATTCGGTGAGTCCGTGGACCACATGGGCGGGATCGTCGAGGGCAGCGTGCAGGGCCTGATCCAGCTCCCCGCGAAGATCCCGGCACTGTGGGACGCGGCCTTCGGCGGCGCCGAACGCGAGCAGGACTCCCCGATGGGCATCGTCGGCGCGGCCCGCATCAGCGGCGAGATCGCGACCCTGGACATCCCCGGCGAACAGCGGATGTCGATCATGCTGAACGTCCTGGGCATGTTCAACCTCTCGCTCTTCCTGTTCAACATGCTGCCCCTGCTGCCCCTGGACGGCGGGCACATCGCCGGCGCCCTGTGGGAGTCCCTGCGGCGCAATGTGGCACGGCTCCTGCGGCGCGCCGACCCCGGCCCGTTCGACGTGGCACGGCTGATGCCCGCCGCGTACGTGGTCGCCGGGCTCTTCGTCTGCTTCACGCTGCTGGTCCTCGTCGCGGACGTGGTGAACCCCATCAAGATCACCTAGCCGCCGCTTTCCCTACACCAGGCCGGAAGGAGCCGGGCACGCATCGTGCCCGGCTCCCTACGTTCGGGTGGCACACCCCCTCGGATGCAAGGGGCACGTGCTGATTGGCGTAATCTCGAAGACTGGAGCCCGCCGATCTCGGGACCTCGATCCACACCTTGGGGTTGCACAGCAGATGACTGCCATCTCACTCGGAATGCCGGCCGTGCCGACGAAGCTTGCCGACCGCAGGGTCAGCCGCAAGATCCAGGTCGGTTCCGTGGCCGTCGGTGGCGACGCACCCATCTCGGTGCAGTCGATGACCACCACCCGCACGTCCGACATCGGCGCCACGCTCCAGCAGATCGCCGAGCTGACCGCCTCCGGCTGCAACATCGTCCGCGTCGCCTGCCCCACGCAGGACGACGCCGACGCCCTCGCCGTCATCGCGAAGAAGTCGCAGATCCCGGTCATCGCGGACATCCACTTCCAGCCCAAGTACGTGTTCGCCGCGATCGACGCCGGCTGCGCCGCCGTCCGCGTGAACCCGGGCAACATCAAGCAGTTCGACGACAAGGTCAAGGAGATCGCGCGGGCCGCCAAGGACACCGGCACCCCGATCCGCATCGGCGTGAACGCCGGCTCCCTCGACGCCCGCCTGCTCAAGAAGTACGGCAAGGCCACCCCCGAGGCGCTGGTCGAGTCCGCGCTGTGGGAGGCCTCCCTGTTCGAGGAGCACGGCTTCGGCGACATCAAGATCTCGGTCAAGCACAACGACCCGGTCGTGATGGTCAACGCCTACCGCCAGCTCGCCGCCGCCTGCGACTACCCGCTGCACCTGGGCGTCACCGAGGCCGGCCCCGCCTTCCAGGGCACCATCAAGTCCGCCGTCGCCTTCGGCGCGCTGCTCTCCGAGGGCATCGGCGACACCATCCGCGTCTCCCTCTCCGCGCCGCCGGTCGAGGAGGTCAAGGTCGGCAACCAGATCCTGGAATCGCTGAACCTCAAGCCGCGCCGCCTGGAGATCGTCTCCTGCCCCTCCTGCGGCCGCGCCCAGGTGGACGTCTACAAGCTGGCCGAGGAGGTCACGGCGGGCCTGGAGGGCATGGAGGTCCCGCTGCGCGTCGCCGTCATGGGCTGCGTCGTCAACGGCCCCGGCGAGGCCCGTGAGGCCGACCTCGGTGTCGCCTCCGGCAACGGCAAGGGCCAGATCTTCGTCAAGGGCGAGGTCATCAAGACCGTCCCCGAGTCGAAGATCGTCGAGACCCTCATCGAAGAGGCGATGAAGATCGCCGAGCAGATGGAGAAGGACGGCATCACCTCCGGCGAGCCGACCGTCGCCATCGGCGTGTAGCACCCGCAACCGTGGCCCCGGCCCCGTTCCCCCAGCTCGGGGCCGGGGCCGGGGCCTTTTCGTGACCGTGGAAGCGGCATCCCAAGGCCCCGCCGGGTACAGTGCGGAGATCAGCAGACTTGCATGGTGAGGCCCCAGTGTTGACGCAGACCACCACCCGGGTCCTTGAGCCCAGTGATCTCGACGCCGCCCTCGAAGTCCTCGGGCGCGCGCCGGTCGAGAACGCCTTCGTCGCCTCCCGGGTCCAGGTCGCGGGCCTCGACCCCTGGCGCCTGGGCGGCGAGATGTGGGGCTGGTACACCGACGGCGAGCTCCGCTCCCTCTGCTACGCCGGCGCCAACCTGGTCCCCGTCTGCGCCGAACCCGACGCCGTACGCGCCTTCGCCGAACGCGCCCGCCGCACCGGCCGCCGCTGCTCCTCCATCGTCGGCCCCGCCGAGGCCACCCGACTGCTGTGGCAGCTCCTGGAACCCAGCTGGGGCCCCGCCCGCGACGTCCGCTCCCGCCAGCCGCTGATGGTCATGGAACAGCCCTCCACCACGGTCACCGCCGACCCCCGCGTCCGCCGGGTCCGCCGGGACGAGATGGACCTGATCATGCCCGCCTGCGTCGCCATGTTCACCGAGGAGGTCGGCATCTCCCCGATGGCCGGCGACGGCGGACTCCTCTACCAGGCCCGCGTCGCCGAGCTCGTCGGCACCGGCCGCTCCTTCGCCCGCATCGACGACGGCAAGGTCGTCTTCAAGGCCGAGATCGGCGCCGCCACCTCCCGCGCCTGCCAGATCCAGGGCGTGTGGGTCGACCCCGCCCACCGGGGCCGGGGCCACTCCGAGGCCGGCATGGCCGCCGTCGTCGCCTACGCCCTGCGCGACGTGGCGCCCGTCGTCAGCCTCTACGTCAACGACTTCAACACCGCCGCGCGCGCCGCCTACCGGCGGGTCGGCTTCCGTGAGACCGGCGCGTTCATGAGCGTCCTGTTCTGAGCCCGCCGCCACCGCCCCGCCCGTGGCCGCTTTCGCCACCCGAGCCGTACCGCACCGCCCCTACCCCGAAGTAAGGTCGCCGCATGCTGCCTACCACCGGGGGCGACGACCCCGCACGGCCCGCCGGACTCCGCGTCGGCCCCCTCGACCTCGCCGAGCGCGTGGACGAGGCCCTGCGCGTGCAGGCCGTGGCCTTCGGGCTCAGCGAGGAGGAGGTCGGCATCCGGCGCTACATCGTCCAGCGCCACATGACCAGCCGCGGCGCCCGCGCGCTCGGCGCCTTCACCGACGACGGAGCCCTCGCCGCCTTCGTCTACGGCATGCCCAACGACCGCGGCCACTGGTGGTCCACGATCGTCGAACCGTACCTGCGGGCCGGCGGCGCCGACGGCTGGCTCGACGAGTCCTTCGTCATCACCGAACTGCACGTCCACCCCGGCTTCCAGGGACGCGGCGTCGGCCGCACCCTCATCACCCGGATCACCGACAGCGCCGACGAACCCCGCTCGATCCTCTCCGCCATCGACACCGACAGCCCGGCCCGCGGCCTCTACACCGCCCTCGGCTACCGGGACCTCGCCCGCCGCGTCCAGTTCCCGAGCGCGAGCCTCCCGTACGCCGTCATGGGCGCGCCCCTGCCGCTGCTCCGGCCCTGAAACGGGTTGCCGGGGCCCCCGCCGACCCCGGTAGCCTCCCGACATGTCTACGCAACACGTGCAGCGCATGTCCCGCCTCATGGCCAAGACCCTCCGCGAGGACCCGGCGGACGCCGAGACCCTCAGCCACCGCCTCCTGGTCCGGGCCGGCTACGTACGGCGCAGCTCCGCCGGCGTGTGGACCTGGCTGCCGCTCGGCAAGCGGGTCCTGGACAACGTCACGCGCGTCGTCCGCGAGGAGATGGACGCCATCGGCGCGCAGGAGGTGCTGCTCCCCGCGCTGCTCCCGAAGGAACCGTACGAGGTCAGCGGCCGCTGGTCGGAGTACGGCGACCTGCTGTTCCGGCTCAAGGACCGCAAGGGCGCCGACTACCTGCTCGGCCCCACCCACGAGGAGATCTTCACCCTCGTCGTCAAGGACCAGTGCACCTCCTACAAGGACCTGCCGGTCATGCTCTACCAGATCCAGACGAAGTACCGCGACGAGGCCCGCCCCCGCTCCGGGGTGCTGCGCGGACGCGAGTTCCAGATGAAGGACTCGTACTCCTTCGACGTCTCCGACGAGGGCCTCGCCGAGTCCTACCGCCTCCACCGCGAGGCGTACGTACGGATCTTCCGGCGGCTCGGGCTCGACCACCGCATCGTGTCGGCGGTGTCCGGGGCCATGGGCGGCTCGGCGTCCGAGGAGTTCCTCGCGCCCGCCGGGGCCGGCGAGGACACCTTCGTCGACTGCCCCTCCTGCGACTACGCGGCCAACACCGAGGCCGTCACCTTCGCCCTCGCCCCGACCTCGGGCGAACACGGCCCCGTCGAGGAGCTGGACACCCCCGACACCCCGACCATCGAGTCCCTGGCCGCCTTCCTCGACGTCCCCGCGTCGGCGACGCTGAAGAACCTCCTGGTGAAGGTCGACGGGGAGATCGTGGCCGTCGGCGTCCCCGGCGACCGCGAGGTCGACCTCGGCAAGCTCGGCGAGCACCTGGCCCCCGCGGTCGTGGAACTCGTGACCGCCGAGGACTTCGCCGACCGTCCCGACCTGGTACGCGGCTACGTGGGCCCGCAGGGCCTGGAGAAGGTCCGCTACCTCGCCGACCCCCGCGTGGCGCCCGGCACTTCCTGGGTGACCGGCGCCAACAGGGCGGGCACCCACGCCCGGAACGTGGTCTGCGGCCGCGACTTCGAGGTGGACCGGTACCTCGACGTGGTCGTCGTCGAGCCGGGCGACCCCTGCCCGGCCTGCGGCGCCGGGCTGCGGCTCGACCGGGCGATCGAGATCGGACACATCTTCCAGCTGGGCCGCAAGTACGCGGACGCCTTCGGCCTCGACGTCCTCGGCCGCGAGGGCAAGCCGGTCCGGGTGACCATGGGCTCCTACGGCATCGGGGTCTCCCGCGCCGTCGCCGCCCTCGCGGAGCAGACCGCCGACGACCGCGGACTGTGCTGGCCCGCCGAAGTGGCCCCGGCCGACGTGCACGTGGTCGCCGCCGGCAAGGCCGTCCCGCTCGCCCTGGCGGAACGGGCGGCCGCCGCGCTCGCCGAATCGGGCCTGCGGATCCTGCTCGACGACCGACCCGGACTGTCGCCCGGCGTGAAGCTCACCGACGCCGAACTGATCGGCGTCCCCCACATCCTGGTGGCGGGCCGCCGCTCGGCCGACGGCGTCGTCGAACTCCAGGACCGCGCCACCGGCACCCGCGAGGAACTCCCCCTGGAGGAGGCCCTGGCCCGCCTCACGAACGCCTAGCGCTGTGACCGGGAAGGTCCACCGGTTCGCGGTGCCCGGCACGGCACCTCGCCGCGTTGTCGGACCACGGAAGTACGTCCAGTACACGCCGCGGCCCTCCGCCTTGCGATGCACCGCACCGGACACCGCGAACCGGCGAACCTTCCCCGGCGACAGGCCCTAGGCAGCGGGCGCGGGCGGGCTCCCGCCGGTGTCCTCCGTCCCGCTCTCCGCGCCGGCCTCCACCTCCGGTGGCGGGGACGGCGGGGACGGCGGGGGCGGCGGTGGGGGCGGTGGGGGCGGCTGCGGGGTGCCCGGCGCGCTGGGCGCGGCGCGTTCCAGGAAGCGCAGGAGCTCCACCGGGAACGGCAGCACCAGCGTCGAGTTCTTCTCCGCGGCGACCGCGACCACCGTTTGCAGCAGGCGCAGTTGCAGGGCGGCCGGCTGCTCCGACATCACCGCCGCCGCCTCCGCCAGCTTCTTCGACGCCTGCAGCTCCGCGTCCGCGTTGATCACCCGGGCGCGCCGCTCGCGGTCCGCCTCCGCCTGCCGCGCCATCGACCGCTTCATCGTCTCGGGCAGCGACACGTCCTTGATCTCCACCCGGTCGATCTGCACGCCCCACCCGACCGCCGGACTGTCGATCATCAGCTCCAGCCCCTGGTTCAGCTGCTCGCGGTTCGACAACAGGTCGTCCAGGTCCGATTTGCCGATGATCGACCGCAGGGACGTCTGCGCCATCTGGGAGACCGCGAACCGGTAGTCCTCCACCTCGATGATCGCGTCGGCCGCGTCGACGACCTTGAAGTAGACGACCGCGTCGACCCGCACCGTGACGTTGTCCCGGGTGATGCCCTCCTGGGCCGGCACCGGCATCGTCACGATCTGCATGTTCACCTTGCGCAGCCGGTCGACCCCCGGCACCACCAGCGTGAAACCGGGGCCGCGCACGCCCTCGCGCACCCGACCGAAACGGAACACCACGCCCCGCTCGTACTGCTTCACCACCCGGGCGGCGGCCACCGCGTACGCGGCCACCCCGATGCCCGCGGCGATCGCCGCTGTCAGCAGTTCCTCGACCATGACGGCCCCCTGCCGGACATACCTTCCTACCTACGGTATGCCCTACAACCAGGCCGCGAACTCCAGCAACAGCTCCGCGTCCCGTCGCCGCCCGGCGGCCAGCGCGCGGTTGCCCGACTCCACCGCGCGGAACACCGTCCAGCCCCGCAGCCGCTCGCGGTCCACCTCCAGCGAGTCCGCCAGCTTGTTCACCCGCCGCCGGGCCCCGGCGGCCCCCGTGGAGGAGGCGACCTGGTCCTCCAGCCGGTCCCGGACCAGCCGGGCCAGGTCGTAGGCCCGCTCGCCGACCAGCGGATCCGGACCCACCGTCAGCCACGGCGCCCGTTCCCCGGCCAGCACCTTGCCCTGCCGGAAGTTGCCGTGCAGCAGGAGTTCCTCGCCCGGCACGGCCGTCAGCTCGCCCCGCAGCGCCACGGCCGTGTCCGCGAGCGCCCGGAGCTCCGGCGGCGCCGCGCGCAGGGCCTCGCACTGGAGGGCCGTGCGCCCGGCCACCGTCTCGAAGCCGTGCTCCCTCGGCGGCTCCACCCACAGCCGCCGCAGCGTGCCGCAGGCCTCCAGCAGGGCCTTCGCCTCGGGCAGCGAACGCAGCGACACCTCGGGATGGAGCCGCTCCAGGAGCAGCCCGCCGTCGTCCTCGTGGTGGCGCGAGTCGAGGACCCGTACGGCTCCGAAACCGCCCCAGTGCGCCAGCGCGGCGAGCTCCCGGTCCGGCCTGGCGGCCGGCGGGGCCATCTTCAGGGCCGCCGGCGTGCCGTCGGAGTAGTGGACGAGGAGCACCAGACTGCTGCGGCCGCCGGGGGCCTGGACCCGCTGCGCCGATACGTCCCGCCGGGCGAGCGCCTCCTCGGCGAGCCGGGGCAACTGCCCCAGCCAGTCGGTGTCCTGCGCCGTCCCGGGCATCTCGCCGAGCGCCCGTACAAGCCGCTGCGGCGGTTCGAAAGCCATGCGTGCGTGGTCCCTTTCAGCTGTGCCGGGCCCCGTCGCGCCTCCTCAGCGCTTTTCCGTGAGCCCAGGGAAGGCTACGCCGACACCGCGCCAGCGTGCCGCGCGGACGGCCGCGGCGCTCAGCGCGTCGGCCGCCTCGCGGCGCAGCGGACCGTCCGCCGCCCGCACCAGATCCGAGTACGCGCCCGCCACCCGGTCCTCGATCTCGGCGGCCAGCCGCTCGGCGTCCGCCGGGCCGCGCAGCTCGAAGGGCAGGGCGTACGCCGCCTCCGAGGGCCGGGGCGAGCCGCCCAGCTCCCGCACCGTCCGGGTCAGGGAGTCCCGGCGGGCGAGGTGGCCCCCGTAGGCCTCGCGGGCCTCGGCGGCCCGGGCGGCCGAGGCGCGGGCGCCGATCACCCCGTAGGCGTACGCCGCCGAGTGCTCGGCGGCCAGCGCGGCCTGCGCCGCCTCCAGGGGGCGGCCGGCGGGGGAGGGTTCGGGCTTCACGAAGCGGCTCCCGGGGTCGGGGTGGAGGTCAGCAGGTGGGTGTGGACGGCCCCGCACGCGGCCACCGACGCCAGCAGTCGGGCGAGTTCCCCGGGCGCGCCGGCCAGCGACACCGTGCGGGCCTCGGACAGGTCCCGTTCGGCGTCCGCCAGGGCGGTCAGGGCGTCCGCCTCCTTCGGCGGGACCGGGTCGGGGCGCGCCGACGGCGTCCCCGAGGGGGCGGCGGAGGCGCCGGCGGACAGCGGCTCGGTCGTGGCCGACGGCGTACGGGCGGTCGGGCCCGGCAGGGCCAGGGCCGCGACGTGCGCCGCGACGGCCGTACGCAGCGGCGCGAGGCGGGCGGCGAGGGCCGGATGGGCGGCGGTGGTGGCGTCGTAACGTTCCAGCAGCCGCTCGCTGTCACGAACGGCGCCCTCCCGGATGCGCCGTTCGAGCGGAACGCCGGTGTCGGCGTCCGACGGGTCGCCCCCGCCGGAGCACCCGGGGAGCAGTACGGCCCCGGCCGCACCGGCGGCTCCGACGAGCAGGCGCCTACGCGAGGGCCTCAAGGGCAGGGTCCAGGGCACGGGCGTCGTCCTCGGGGTGATGGCGGGACAGGGTGTGATCACGGTACCCGGGGGGCGCGTCCGCAGCGCGGACGGCAACACCCCCCGCGACCGGATACCCTTTGACCTGACACGCGACGGAAAACCACAACAGCACACGCGGCCGAGGAGTCACCCGGATGAGCACCACCCAGAGCGACAGGCTGCGCGGACTGCTGGAGCCGCTCGTCGCCGCCAAGGGCCTGGACCTCGAGGAGATCGAGCTGTCCAAGGCGGGCAAGCGCCGGATGCTGCGGGTCATCGTGGATTCCGATGAGGGTGTGGAACTCGACGCCTGTGCCGAGCTGAGTCGTGAGGTGTCCGACCAGCTCGACGCCTCCGACGTGATGGGCGAGGACGAGTACGTCCTCGAAGTCAGCTCCCCGGGCGCGGACCGCCCGCTCACCGAGCACCGTCACTACGTTCGGGCGACCGGCCGTCTCGTCAAGTTTCAGCTGGCCGCCGATGGTGAAAAGGGTGCCGGTGAACTGATCGCCCGCATCCTCGACGTCGACGACGAGGGCATGGACCTCGAAGTTCCGGGTGTGAAGGGCCGCAAGGCGACCACCCGCCGCATCGCGTTCGCCGACATCGCCAAGGCGCGTGTCGAAATCGAGTTCAACCGCAAGGACAAGAAGGAAGAGGAGGCGTAGCCGTGGACATCGACATGAGTGCCCTGCGGGGTCTGGTCCGCGAGAAGGAGATCTCCTTCGACCTGCTCGTCGAAGCGATCGAGTCGGCCCTCCTCATCGCGTACCACCGCACCGAGGGCAGCTTCCGCCGCGCCCGCGTGGTGCTCGACCGCACCAACGGTCACGTGGTCGTGTGGGCGACGGAGGACCCGAGGGACCTCGAAGAGGGCCAGGAGCCCAAGGAGTTCGACGACACGCCGTCGGACTTCGGGCGCATCGCCGCGACGACCGCCAAGCAGGTGATCCTCCAGCGTCTGCGCGACGCCGAGGACGACCTGACCTTCGGCGAGTTCGCCGGCCGCGAGGGCGACGTCATCACCGGCGTCGTCCAGCAGGGCAAGGACCCCAAGAACGTCCTCGTCGACATCGGCAAACTGGAGGCCATCCTGCCGGTGCAGGAGCAGGTTCCCGGCGAGGAGTACACGCACGGCCTGCGCCTGAAGGCGTACGTCGTACGGGTGGCGAAGGGTGTCCGCGGTCCGTCCGTGACCCTGTCGCGCACCCACCCCAACCTGGTGAAGAAGCTCTTCTCGCTGGAGGTCCCGGAGATCGCCGACGGTAGCGTCGAGATCTCCGCGATCGCCCGTGAGGCCGGTCACCGCACCAAGATCGCCGTCCGGTCGACCCGCTCCGGCCTGAACCCCAAGGGCGCTTGCATCGGCCCGATGGGCAGCCGTGTGCGCAACGTCATGGCCGAGCTGCACGGCGAGAAGATCGACATCGTCGACTGGTCGGACGACCCGGCGGAGATGGTCGCGAACGCGCTGTCACCCGCCCGGGTGAGCGCGGTCGACGTCGTGGACTGGGACACGCGCTCCGCGCGGGTCACCGTGCCCGACTACCAGCTGTCGCTGGCCATCGGCAAGGAGGGCCAGAACGCCCGCCTCGCCGCTCGGCTCACCGGCTGGCGCATCGACATCCGTCCGGACACCGAGCCGGCCGCCGACGGGGACGACCGCGACCGCGGCTCGGACCGCGGCTCGGACCGTGGTTCCGACCGCGGCTCCGACCGTGACGGCGGCCGCGACCACGGACGCGGGCGGGAATAAATCGGTACCGGTCGGGGGTTTCCGGCCGGTAGACAGGGACTCCGAAACCTCGGAGTCCCTTGAGGATCACCACGACGTCCGTTCGATTTTTCACCTGAAGGGGTGAGGTCGCTACGGGGAGGTAGACTTAGGCGTGTCTGGCCGGACGCAAGCCCGCGCATGCCCCGAACGAACCTGTGTGGGGTGTCGGGAGCGAGCGGCCAAGAGCGATCTGCTGCGCATCGTGGCGATCGGTGACCAATGCGTCGCCGATCCACGCGGTACGCTGCCCGGCCGGGGTGCCTACGTGCACCCCGCCGTGGTCTGCCTCGACCAGGCGGTCCGCCGCCGGGCGTTCCCCCGGGCCCTCCGGTCCGCCGGAGCGCTCGACACGGCGGAACTGCGCACAGCTTTGGCCGTACCGGCCGAGGCGACACCGTAAGAGCAAGAAGAACGGCACGGGTAAACCCGTGCGGTCAGGTACCTCGCGAGTTGGAAGTAGGTCGAGATTGCGATGAGCACTCGATGAGTACGCGATGAGTACGCCCATGAAGTAGCGACGGTCCGGCGTAACCCGGACCTAAAAGGAGCGAAGTGGCTAAGGTCCGGGTATACGAACTCGCAAAGGAGTTCGGAGTTGAGAGCAAGGTCGTCATGGCCAAGCTCCAGGAACTCGGTGAGTTCGTCCGTTCGGCGTCCTCGACGATCGAGGCGCCGGTTGTACGCAAGTTGACCGACGCACTGCAGGGGCCCGGCGGCAACGCCGGCAAGTCCGCTGCGAAGCCGGGTGCGCCCCGCAGCGCCGCACCCGCCAAGCCCGGGGCTCCCGCCCCGGCGCGTCCCGCTGCCCCCAAGCCCGGTGCACCGGCCCCCAAGCCGGTCGTCGCCGAGGCCCCCGCCGCACCCGCGGCGCCCGCCCCGG
>NZ_JANFAK020000146.1 GCF_024721315.2 Streptomyces sp. Isolate_45 | reverse complement strand
GCCGTGCGTTTCCTCGACGGCGTCCGCACCCTGGAAGCCGCCGGCGTGACCACCTACCTCGAACTCGGTCCCGACGGCATCCTCTCCGCCCTCGCCCAGGACTGCCTCACCGAGGCCGTGGACGTCGCCTTCGTGCCCGTCCTGCGCGCCGGCCGGCCCGGCGGCGAAGCCGGGACCGTCACCGCAGCCCTCGCGCACGCCCACACCCGGGGCATCGCCCTCGACTGGCGGGCCTACTTCGCCGCCACCGGGAACCACGCCCGGCGCGTCGACCTGCCCACCTACCCCTTCCAGTCCCGACGCCACTGGCCCGAGCCCGCCGCCGAGCCCGCCGGTGCGGTGGCGCAGGCCGGGTCCGCCGCCGGGAACGGGGCCGACGCCCGGTTCTGGGACGTCATCGAGCGGGCCGACCTGACCGCGCTCGCCGACGAGTTCGACGTCGACGGCGACCGGCCGTTCAGCTCCGTACTGCCCGCCCTGTCCGCCTGGCGGCGGGACCGGCAGGCGCAGGCGGAGGCCGACTCGCTCCTCTACCGCGTCACCTGGCAGCCGTGGGCCGGCCAGGGCCCGGACAGGGGCCCGGCGGCCGCCGGTACATGGCTCGTCGCCGTACCCGCTCCGCAGGCGGCGGACCCGTGGGTCCGCACCCTGACCGACCGCCTGTACGGTGGCGGCGCCACGATCCTGCCGCTCCCGCTCGACGTCGCCCACGGCGACCCGGCGGTCCTGCGCGCCCACCTCGACGAGCGGCTCCGCGAAGCCGCCGCCGACCTGGTTGCCGGACCGGTCACCGGCGTCCTGTCGCTCCTGGCACTGGACGAGCGGCCGCACCCCGAACACCCCGGGGTACCCGTCGGGCTCGCCCTCACCGCCGCCCTGGCCTCCGTACTCACCTCGGAGGAGTTCACCTCCGGCCCGGAGGCACGGCACACCGGATGCGCCGACGCCCCCCTGTGGTGCGTCACCCGGGACGCCGTCGCCGCCGTCCCCGGCGACGCCCTCGGCGGCGCCGGCCAGGCCCAGGTCTGGGGGCTGGGCCGGGTGTTCGCGCTGGAGCACCCCGACCGCTGGGGCGGACTCCTCGACCTCCCCGAGGTGTGCGACGAGCGCGTACTGACCCGCCTGCCCGCCGTCCTCACCGCCGCCGGGGACGAGGACCAGCTCGCCCTCCGCGCCGCCGGCCCGTTCGTACGACGCCTCGTACGCGCCGGCGTCCCGACGGACACGACCGCCGCCCGCTGGACGCCGCACGGCACCGTACTCATCACGGGCGGCACGGGCGCCCTCGGCCGCCACGTGGCCCGACGCCTCGCCGAACGCGGCGCGCGGCACCTCGTGCTCGTCAGCCGGGCCGGAGCCGACGCACCCGGCGCCTGCGAGGTCCGGTCGGAACTCGAAGCGCTCGGTGCGGCCGTCACCCTGGCCGCCTGCGACGTCACCGACCTGGAAGCCCTGAGGGCACTCGTCGCGGGCCTGGAGGCCGACGGAACTCCCGTACGCGCCGTCGTGCACGCGGCCGGCATCTCCCAGCCGCCCGGCACCGGCACCGACCTGCCCGGCTTCGCCCGGGTCGTCACCGCCAAGACCGCGGGCGCCGTCCACCTCGACGCCCTGTTCGACGCGCCGGACTCCCTCGACGCGTTCGTCCTCTTCTCGTCCATCGCCGGTACGTGGGGCAGCGGCGGACAGTCGGCGTACGCCGCCGCCAACACCTTCCTCGACGCGCTCGCCGAGCGCCGCGCCGCCCGCGGGCTCGCCGCCACGGCGGTCGCCTGGGGACCGTGGGCGGACGGCGGCATGGCCGCCGAGGGCGACGCGGAGGAACAGCTCACCCGGCGCGGGCTGCCGCCCGTCGCCCCCGGCACGAACCTCACGGCCCTGGAACGCGCCCTGGCCGGCCGGGACGCGACCGTCACCGTCGCCGACGTCGACTGGGCACGGTTCGCCCCCGTGTTCGCCGCGGCGCGCCCCCGCCCCCTCATCGGCGACCTGCCCGAGGTACGCGACGCACTGCGCGGCGACGCACCCGGCGGCGGCGCCGCCACCGACACCGGCACCACGGCGGCCGACGCCGCCGCGGCCGTACTGCGAAGGCTCACCGACCTGTCCGGCGACGACCGGGACGCGGCCCTCCTCGACCTCGTGCGCGAGCACGCGGCCGCGGCACTCGGCCACCCCTCGGCGGACGCCGTCGCACCGGACCGGGCCTTCAAGGACCTGGGCTTCGACTCGCTCACCGCGGTCGAACTGCGCAACGGCCTGGGCGCCGCCTGCGGCCTGCGACTGCCCTCCACCCTGGTCTTCGACCATCCCAACCCGCAGGCCCTCACCCGCCACCTGCTGCACACCCTCTTCCCCGGCGGCAGCGGCGCCACGGGCGTTCCGTTCGTCACGGACCTGGACAGCGACCCACAGGACGCGGAACTGCGCCGCACCCTGGCCGGCATCCCGATCGGCCGGATCCGCGAAGCGGGACTCCTGGACACCCTCCTCAGGCTCGCCGCCCCCGACCCCACGGCCTCCGGCCCGGGTCCGGAGGCCGCCGACGCCGCGGGGTCCATCGACACGATGGACCTCCAGGACCTCCTCGACCTCGCCCTCGACGGTGGAGGGCCCGACGACGACGGCCCCACCGGCGACACCACCAGCAACAGCAACTTCTGACCTGCCCGAAGTGCGGAGTAAGTGATGACCACCCCGAACGAAAAAGTCGTTGAAGCGCTGCGGGCCTCCCTCAAGGAAACCGAGCGGCTGCGCCGCCGGAACCAGGAGCTCACCGACGCTTCCCGCGAACCCATCGCGATCGTCGGCATGAGCTGCCGCTTCCCCGGCGGGATCGGATCCCCCGAGGACCTGTGGAAGCTCGTCGAGAGCGGCGGCGACGCCATCTCCGGCTTCCCCACCGACCGCGGCTGGGACATCGAGTCGCTGTACGACCCCGACCCCGACCACGCCGGCACCACGTACGCCCGCCACGGCGGGTTCCTCCACGAGGCACCCGACTTCGACGCCTCCTTCTTCGGGATCTCCCCCCGCGAGGCCCTCGCCATGGACCCGCAGCAGCGCCTGCTGCTGGAAACCTCGTGGGAGGCCTTCGAACGGGCCGGCATCGACCCGGCGACCCTGCGCGGCAGCCGCGCCGGGGTGTTCGTCGGCGCGTCCGCCAACGCCTACGGCGCCGGCTCGGGCGAACTGCCCGACGGCGTCGAGGGGCACCTCCTCACCGGTACCGCCTCCAGCGTGGTCTCCGGCCGCCTCGCCTACGTCTTCGGGCTGGAGGGCCCCGCCGCCACCGTCGACACGGCCTGCTCGTCGTCCTCCGTCGCCCTGCACATGGCCGTCCAGGCGCTGCGCCAGGGGGAGTGCTCGCTGGCGCTCGCCGCCGGCGTCACCGTCCTCGCCGGGCCGGAGGTCTTCGTCGAGTTCAGCCGCCAGCGCGGGCTGTCTCCCGACGGCCGCTGCAAGTCCTTCGCCGAGGCGGCGGACGGCACCGGCTGGTCGGAGGGCGTCGGCGTCCTGCTGGTGGAACGCCTCTCCGACGCCCGCCGCAACGGCCACCGCGTCCTGGCCGTCGTCCGGGGCTCGGCCGTCAACCAGGACGGCGCGTCCAACGGCCTGACCGCCCCGAACGGCCCCGCGCAGCAGCGCGTCATCCGTCAGGCCCTCGAAAGCGCCCGCCTCACCCCCGGTGACATCGACGCCGTGGAGGCGCACGGCACGGGAACCACCCTGGGCGACCCGATCGAGGCCCAGGCCCTCCTGGCGACCTACGGGCAGGACCGCCCGGCGGACCGGCCGCTGTGGCTGGGCTCCCTGAAGTCCAACCTCGGCCACACCCAGAACGTCGCCGGTATCGCCGGCGTCATCAAGATGGTCATGGCGATGCGGCACGGCGTGCTGCCCCGCACCCTCCACGTCGACGAGCCGACCTCGCACGTCGACTGGTCCGCGGGCGCGGTCTCGCTGCTCACGGAGCAGCAGCCCTGGCCGCTTACCGGTCGCCCGTACCGGGTCGGCGTCTCCGCCTTCGGCGTCAGCGGCACCAACGTGCACACGATCATCGAGCAGGCCCCGGAGGCCGACCGGACCCCCGAGGACGGGGCCGGAACCCCGGCGCCCGCGGCTGCCCCGGTCGTACCGTGGTTGCTCTCCGCGAAGGGCCGCGGCGCCCTGCGCGCACAGGCCGGGCGTCTGCTCGCGCACGCCGCGGAACACCCCGGGTCGAGCCCCGTGGACATCGCCCGTTCGCTGGCCGTCGGCCGGGCGGTGTTCGAGGACCGCGCGGTGGTGGTCGCGGGCGACCGCGACGGCCTGCTCGCCGGCCTCGCGGCACTGGCCGAGGACACCCCGGCGGCAGGAGTGGTGTCGGGCTCCCCGACCGGTGGGAAACTCGCCTTCCTGTTCACCGGGCAGGGCAGCCAGCGGCTGGGGATGGGGCGCGAACTGTACGACGCCTACCCGGTGTTCGCGGGCGCGCTGGATGCCGTGTGCGAGACCATGGGTCCTGAACTGCCGCTGAAGGACGTGTTGTTCGGATCCGATGCGGGTCTGCTGGACGAGACGCGGTTCACGCAGCCGGCGTTGTTCGCGGTCGAGGTGGCGCTGTTCCGGCTCCTCGAATCGTGGGGTGTGCGGCCGGACTTCGTATCCGGGCACTCGATCGGTGAGATCGCCGCCGCGCACGTGGCGGGGGTGCTGTCCCTGGACGACGCGTGCGCTCTGGTCGCGGCGCGTGGCCGGCTGATGCAGGCGCTGCCGACCGGCGGAGTCATGATCGCCGTCCAGGCGTCCGAGGACGAGGTCCTGCCGCTGCTGACCGAGCGGGTGAGCGTCGCCGCCGTCAACGGTCCGCGGTCGATCGTGATCGCCGGTGACGAGGACGCCGCCGTCGCGGTGGTGGAGTCCCTCGCCGGTCGCAAGAGCAAGCGCCTCACCGTCAGTCACGCGTTCCACTCGCCGCACATGGACGGCATGCTGGACGACTTCCGCCGGGTCGTGGAGGGCCTGTCCTTCGCCGCCCCGCGCATTCCGATCGTCTCCAACCTGACCGGCGCCCTCGTCACCGAGGGTGAGATGGGTACGGCCGACTTCTGGGTCCGGCACGTCCGCGACGCCGTCCGCTTCCTCGACGGCGTCCGGACCCTGGAGGCCACCGGGGTCACGACGTACCTCGAACTCGGCCCCGACGGCGTCCTCTCCGCCCTCGCCCAGGACTGCCTCACCCAGGACTCCGCCACCCAGGACACCGTCTTCGCACCCGTCCTGCGCAAGGGCCGTCCCGAGGCCGAGACGCTGGTGACCGCCCTCGCACGGGCCCACGTCCACGGCGCCCGGGTCGACTGGCAGACCTTCTTCTCCGACACCGGTGCCGGACGCGTCGACGACCTGCCCACCTACCCCTTCCAGCGGCAGCGCTACTGGATCGAGCCCGGCAGCCCGATCGGTGACCTCGGCGCGGCCGGACTGGAAGGCGCCGCGCACCCGCTGCTCGGCGCGACGGTCGCCCTCGCCGACTCCGGTGGCCTCGTCTTCACCGCGATGCTCTCGTCGACCACCCACCCCTGGCTCGTCGACCACGCCGTGATGGGCAGCGTCCTGCTCCCCGGCACCGCCTTCGTCGACCTGGCGATCTGGGCCGGCGACCAGGTCGGCTGCGCAACCGTCGAGGAACTCACCCTCGAAGCACCGCTCGTCCTGCCCGAACGCGGCGGCGTACAGCTCCAGATGCACGTCAGCGCGCCCGACGCCGACGGAAGCGGACGCCGCTCCCTCAGCCTCTCCTCCCGCCCGAAGGACAGCGCACCCGACGAGCCCTGGACGCGGCACGCCGGCGGCGCACTGGCGCCCGCCGCCCTCGCGGCGGCCCCGACACCGTTCGCGGCTGGACCGTGGCCCCCCGCCGGTGCCGAGCCCCTCCCCACGGAAAGCCTCTACGCCGACCTCGCCGAGGTCGGCATGGGCTACGGGCCCGTGTTCCGCGGCCTCACCGCCGCCTGGCAACAGGGTGACAGCGTCTACGCCGAGGTCACCCTGCCCGAGGAAACCGCCACCACGGCCGGGGACTTCGGCCTGCACCCCGCCCTCCTCGACGCCGCGCTCCACACGCTGGGCCTCGGAGTCCTCGGCGGAACCGAGGGCGAGGGCCGCCTCCCGTTCGCCTGGAGCGGTGTGACCCTCCACGCCAACGGCGCCGACGCACTGCGCGTGCGCCTCACCCCGACGGGCCGGGGCGGCGGCATCCGCCTGGAGATCGCCGGCGCGACGGGCACGCCCGTCGCGACCGTCGACTCGCTCGTCCTGCGGGCCGTGTCGGCCCAGCAGGTCCGGGCGGCGGCCACCGCCCACCACGAGTCCGTGTTCCGCACGGAGTGGACACCGCTGCCCGCCGCCCCCGCCCCGACCGCCGGCCGTTGGGCCGTCCTGGGCGCCGCGGTCCCCGCCGCCCTCCTCGGCGCCGGCGCGGCCGCCGCCACGATCACCGTCCACGCGGACCTGGCCGAACTGGCGGCCGCCGTCGACGCCGGAGCACCCGTCCCCGACGCCGTGTTCACCGCCTACGGGCAGGCGGCCACCGACAGCCGGGACGCCGACGGCTCCGACACCGGGAGCGCGCACGCCGAAGGCCCGTACGCCGAAGGCCCCCGCACCACCGTGCCGGAGTTCTCCGCCGCGGCCGTGCACCGGGCCGCGCACCACGCCCTCGACCTAGCCCGAACCTGGCTCGACGCCGAGCCCTTCGCCGGCGACCGGTTCGCCACCACCCGCCTCGTCGTCCTCACCCGCGGCACCGTCGCGGCCGGCGACGTCGACGCCGGAAACGCCACGGTCACCGACCCCGTCCACGCGGCCGTCCGGGGCCTGCTGTCCTCCGCGCAGGCCGAACACCCCGACCGGATCCTGCTGCTCGACACCGACGGAACCGAGGACTCCGCTCACGCCCTGCCCGCCGCCCTCGCCACCGCCCTCACCGCGGGCGAACCCCGGCTCGCCCTGCGCGCCGGAACCGTCCTCGTACCGCGCTTCACCCGGGTGGCCCGCGACACCCCGGAAGCCGACGCGGAACCGCCGGCCACGACGGGCGTCGAGTACGCGCCGGAATCGACCGTACTGATCACCGGCGCCGGCGGGCTCCTCGGCGGACTGATCGCCCGCCGACTCGTCGCCGGGCACGGCGTACGGCACCTGCTGCTCGTCGGCCGCCGCGGCGGATCCACCCCCGAAGCGCAGCAGCTCACCACCGAACTCGCCACCGCCGGAGCATCGGTGACCTGGGCGGCCTGCGACGTCGCCGACCGGGACGCCCTCGCCGCCGTACTGGACGCGATACCCGCCGAGCATCCGCTCGGCGCGGTCGTCCACACCGCCGGCGTCCTCGACGACGGCATCATCACCTCCCTCACGCCCGAACGCCTGTCGGCCGTACTGCGACCCAAGGCCGACGCGGCCTGCAACCTCCACGAACTGACCCGCGACCTCGACCTGTCCGCCTTCCTGCTGTTCTCGTCCATCGGCGGCATCCTCGGCGGCGCCGGCCAGGGCAACTACGCGGCCGCCAACGTCTTCCTCGACGCGCTCGCCCGGCACCGCCGCTCCCTCGGCCTGCCCGCCACCTCCCTCGCCTGGTCCCTGTGGGCTGACGGGTCGGGCATGGCCGGCAGCCTGACCGACGCCGACGTCGGCCGCATGACCCGCGGCGGACTGCCCCCGCTCACCACGGCGGAGGGCCTCGACCTCTTCGACCTCGCCCACCGCATCGACGAACCCGTACCGGTCCTGATGCGCGTCGACCTGCCCGGCCTGCGCACGCAGGCCCGCGCAGGGGCCCTGTCCCCGCTGCTGCGCGGACTCGTACGGGTCCCCGTACGCCGCTCCGCCGGCGCCACGGCCGCCGCGGCGGGTGCCTCCGGCCTGCGGGCGAGCCTGGCCGGCCTCCAGGCCGCCGAGCAGGACCGTACGCTCCTCGACCTCGTGCGCAAGCAGGTCGCCTCGGCACTGGGTTACCCGGGCGCCGCCTCCGTGGAGCCGGGCCGGTCGTTCAAGGAACTCGGCTTCGACTCGCTCACCGCGGTCGAACTGCGCAACCTCCTCGGCGAGGCCACCGGCCGCCGCCTGCCCGCCACCCTCGTCTTCGACTACCCGACGGCCACCGCCCTCGCCCAGTACCTCCGCCAGGAGATCATCGGCGACCTCGCGGACGACGCGAGCACCGGCGCGACCGGCCCCACCACACGAAGGACGGCCGCCGCCACCGCGGCCGAGGACGACGACCCGATCGCCGTCGTCGCCATGAACTGTCGCTTCCCCGGCGGCATCAACTCTCCCGAGGACCTGTGGCGGATGCTCGCCGAGGGCCGCGACGGCATCACCGCCTTCCCCGCCGACCGCGGCTGGGACCTCGACACCCTCTACAGCGACGACCCCGACCGCGAAGGCACCAGCTACGTCCGCGAGGGCGGATTCCTCCACGAGGCCGCCGCCTTCGACGCCGCCTTCTTCGGGATCTCCCCGCGCGAGGCCCTCGCCATGGACCCGCAGCAGCGCCTGCTGCTGGAGACCACCTGGGAGACGTTCGAGCGCGCCGGCATCGACCCGACCACGCTGCGCGGCAGCCGCACCGGCGTGTTCATCGGATCCAACGCCCAGGACTACCTCCAGCTGTGGCTGAACGACGGCGACGGCCTCGAAGGACACCTCGGCACCGGCAACGCGGCCAGCGTCGTCTCCGGCCGCATCTCCTACACCTTCGGCCTGGAGGGCCCGGCCGTCACCGTCGACACGGCCTGCTCCTCGTCGCTCGTCACCCTGCACCTCGCCGCGCAGGCCCTGCGCAGCGGCGAGTGCGCGATGGCACTCGCGGGCGCCGTGACCATCATGTCCACGCCCGGCGCGTTCACCGAGTTCAGCCGCCAGCGAGGCCTGGCGGAGAACGGCCGCATCAAGGCGTTCGCCGCGGCCGCCGACGGCACCATCTGGTCCGAGGGCGTCGGCCTGCTCCTCCTGGAACGGCTCTCCGACGCCCGCCGCAACGGCCACCAGGTACTCGCCGTCGTCCGCGGCACCGCCGTCAACCAGGACGGTGCCTCCAACGGCCTCACCGCCCCCAACGGGCCCTCGCAGCAGCGCGTCATCCGCGAGGCCCTCGCCGACGCCGGCCTGACCACCACCGACATCGACGCCGTCGAGGCCCACGGCACCGGAACCCGCCTCGGCGACCCGATCGAGGCCCAGGCCCTCCTCGCCACCTACGGCCAGGACCGACCGGCCGACCGACCGCTGCTGCTCGGCTCCGTGAAGTCGAACATCGGCCACACCCAGGCCGTCGCCGGCGCCGCAGGCGTCATCAAGATGGTCATGGCGATGCGGCACGGCGTGCTGCCCCAAACCCTCCACATCGACGAGCCGACCCCCTACGTCGACTGGACGGCTGGTGACATCGAGCTGCTGACCGAGCAGCGCGCATGGCCCGAGACGGGCCGCCCGCGCCGGGCCGGCATCTCCTCGTTCGGCTACAGCGGCACCAACGCCCACGCCGTCATCGAGCAGGCCCCGCAACACGCCGACGACCCCGCGCCGGAGACACCGACCACGCCCGGCCTCCCGGTGCTGCCGTGGCTCGTCTCCGGCCGCACCGCGGCCGCCCTCCACGCCCAGGCGGAGCGGCTGCGCCCCGCCGCGGCCGACGCGGTGGCCGCCACGGGAGCCCGCGGCGCACTCGACCTCGGCCACACCCTCGCCACCCACCGCGCCGCCCTGGAGCACCGCGCGGTCGTGCTCGCCCCGCCGTCGGACGGCGACGCCCTCCTCGGCCGCCTGACCGCCCTGGCCGCGGGAGAACCGGTACCGGGTCTCGTACAGGGCGTGGCGTCGAGCGGCGGACTCGCTTTCCTGTTCACCGGCCAGGGCAGCCAGCGGCTCGGGATGGGACGCGAACTGTACGACGCCTTCCCGGCGTTCAAGGCTGCGCTCGACGCGGTGTGCGAGTACCTGGATGCGGTGCTGGAACTGCCGCTCAGGGGCGTGCTGTTCGGGTCGGATGCCGGTCTGCTGGACGAGACGCGGTTCACGCAGCCGGCGTTGTTCGCGGTCGAGGTGGCGTTGTTCCGGCTCGTCGAGTCGTGGGGTGTGCGGCCGGACTTCCTGTCCGGTCATTCGATCGGTGAGATCGCCGCCGCGCATGTGGCGGGTGTGTTGTCGCTGGAGGACGCGTGCGCTCTGGTGGCGGCGCGTGGCCGGTTGATGCAGGCGCTGCCGGCGGGTGGCGTGATGATCGCGGTTCAGGCGGCGGAGGACGAGGTCCTGCCGTTGCTGACGGACCGGGTGAGCATCGCCGCCGTCAACGGTCCGCGGTCGGTCGTGATCGCGGGTGACGAGGACGCCGCGGTTGCGGTCGTCGAATCCCTCGGCGGTCGGAAGAGCAAGCGCCTCACCGTGAGCCATGCGTTCCACTCGCCGCACATGGATGCCATGCTGGACGACTTCCGCCGGGTGGTGGAAGGGCTCTCCTTCGAGGTTCCGCGCATCCCGATCGTGTCGAACCTGACCGGCGCCCTGGTCACCGAGGGTGAGATGGGTACGGCGGACTTCTGGGTCCGGCACGTCCGCGACGCCGTCCGCTTCCTCGACGGCGTCCGCGCCCTGGAAGCGGCGGGTGCGACGACGTTCCTGGAACTGGGCCCGGACGGCGTGCTGTCCGCGCTCGCACAGGACTGCCTGACGGGCGACGCGAACACCGCCTTCGTCCCCGTTCTGCGTGCGGACCGGGGAGAAGCGGAGACGCTCGTCACCGCCGTCGCCCAGGCACACGTGCGGGGTGTGGAGGTCGACTGGTCCTCCTACTTCGCCGGTACGGGCGCCCGGCGCGTGGAGCTGCCGACGTACGCCTTCCAGCGGCAGCGCTACTGGCCCGAGACCATCCTCTGGAACGGCACCGTCGCCTCCGCGCCGGCCGTCGATGCGGTGGACGCCCGGTTCTGGGACGCGGTGGAGCGCGGCGACCTCACCTCGCTGGCATCCGAACTGGACATGGCGGACGACGCACGCATCAGCGACCTCGTTCCCGCCCTGTCGGCCTGGCGCCGACAGGGACAGGAGCAGTCGGCGGTCGACGGCTGGCGCTACCGGGTGTCCTGGAAGCCGTTGACGGAGGCCGGTGCGGGTGCCGGTGCTCGGCTGTCGGGTACTTGGCTGGTTGTGGTTTCCGGCGCCGGGTCCGGTGATGAGGCTGTGGTGGGTGCGCTCGCCGGGCGCGGTGCCGAGGTGCGCCGGGTCGTGGTCGAGTCCGGCGCGGACCGGGCTGCTTGGGCCGATCTGCTGTCGGACGTCGGGTCCGTGGCCGGGGTGGTGTCGCTGCTCGCCCTGGGCGAGGACGCGGGTGTGGTGGACACGGCCGTTCTCGTGCAGGCGTTGGGTGATGCCGGGATTGAGGCGCCCCTGTGGTGCCTGACGCGGGGCGCCGTCAGTGTCGGCCGTTCCGATGTCCTGGTCTCGGCGGTTCAGGCGCAGGTGTGGGGTCTGGGTCGGGTGGCCGCTCTGGAGGTTCCGGAGCGTTGGGGTGGTCTGGTGGACCTTCCCGAGGTGTGGGACGAGCGGGCGATGAGCCGGCTTGTGGGTGTCCTGGCCGGTGGTGCTGCTGGTGAGGACCAGGTCGCGGTCCGTTCCTCCGGTGTCTTCGGACGCCGTCTGGTCCGCGCGGCTGCCGAGACCATGGGCTCCTGGGCGCCGTCCGGGACGGTCCTGGTGACCGGTGGTACGGGTGCACTGGGCGGTCGGATCGCGCGGTGGTTGGCCGGGGCGGGTGCTTCGCGGCTGGTGCTGACCAGCCGTCGGGGCGCGGATGCCCCTGGCGCCGCCGACTTGGTGGCCGAGCTGTCGGGGCTGGGTGTGGAGGTTTCGGTGGTGGCGTGTGACGCCGCCGACCGGGATGCGCTGCGTCCGTTGCTGGCCGCCGAGTCGGACACGCTGACTGCGGTCGTGCACACCGCCGGAATCCTGGACGACGGGGTGTTGGATGCGCTGACGCCTGAGCGGTTCGAGAGCGTGCTGCGGGCCAAGGCGGTCTCCGCGCTCAACCTGCATGACTTGACCGTCGAGCTCGGCATCGAACTCTCGGCGTTCGTGCTGTTCTCCTCGGTGAGCGGGACCGTCGGTGCGGCAGGTCAGGGCAATTACGCCGCCGCGAACGCCTATCTCGACGCGTTGGCCGAGCAGCGCCGCGCGGCCGGTCTGGTCGCGACGTCAATCGCTTGGGGTCCGTGGGCCGACAGTGGCATGGCCGCCGACGAGGCCCTTGAGGCCCGGATGCGCCGCGGCGGCGTACCGCCCATGAACGCCGACCTCGCGATCACCGCCCTCCGTCAGGCCGTCGGCTCGGACGAGGCGGCGCTGACGATCGTCGACTTCGACTGGACTCGGTTCGCGCCCGGGTTCACGGCCGTGCGCGTCGGCAAGCTGCTCGCCGACCTGCCCGACGCCGAAGCGGTCACCCGTGGCGCGGAGCGGACGGGCGACTCCACCGAGCGGGCGGGTTCCTCGCTCGCCGAGCAACTTCGGCGCCTGCCCGCCGGCGACCGGGAGGCCTTCCTCCTCGACCTCGTGCGCGCACAGGTGGCCGAGGTCCTCGGCCACGCCGGGGTACAGGACGTCGAGGCGGGACGGGCCTTCCGCGAGATCGGCTTCGACTCGCTCACCGCGGTCGAACTCCGCAACCGGCTCGGCTCCGCCACCGAACTGCGGCTGTCGGCGACGCTCGTCTACGACTACCCGACCCCGGCCGCGCTCGCCGCACACCTGGGTTCCGAACTCCTCGGAAACCAGGTCGAGGCGGCCGTCCCGACGGCCAAGGCCGTCGACGACGACCCGATCGCGATCGTCGCGATGAGCTGCCGCTTCCCCGGCGGCGTCCGCACACCGGAAGACCTCTGGCAGCTGCTGGCGTCCGGCACCGACGCGATCTCGGACCTCCCCCTGGACCGCGGCTGGGACCTCGACGCCCTCTACGACGCCGATCCGAGCTCGCAGGGCACCTCGTACGCCCGCGAGGGCGGATTCCTCTACGACGTCGCCGACTTCGACGCCGACTTCTTCGGGATCTCGCCGCGCGAGGCCCTCGCCATGGACCCGCAGCAGCGCCTGCTGCTGGAAACCTCGTGGGAGGCGTTCGAGCGCGCCGGCATCGACCCCGAGACGCTGCGCGGCAGCCAGGCGGGTGTGTTCGTCGGGACCAACGGCCAGGACTACCTCTCCGTCCTGCTGGAGGAACCGGCCGGGCTGGAAGGCCATTTGGGCACGGGCAACGCCGCGAGCGTCGTCTCCGGCCGGCTGTCCTACGTGTTCGGCCTCGAAGGCCCGGCGGTCACCGTCGACACGGCCTGCTCCTCGTCGCTGGTCGCGCTGCACTGGGCGATCCAGGCGCTGCGGCAGGGCGAGTGCGACCTGGCCCTGGCCGGCGGAGTCACCGTGATGTCCACACCCGGCACGTTCATCGAGTTCAGCCGTCAGCGCGGACTCGCGGCCGACGGTCGGATCAAGGCGTTCGCGGCGGGCGCGGACGGTACGGGCTGGGGCGAGGGTGTCGGCATGCTGCTCGTGGAGCGGCTGTCGGACGCCCGCCGCAACGGGCATCCGGTGCTCGCGGTGGTGCGTGGTTCGGCCGTCAACCAGGACGGTGCGAGCAACGGTCTGACGGCGCCGAACGGACCTTCGCAGCAGCGGGTGATCCGGCAGGCGTTGGCGAGTGCCGGTCTGTCGGCCGCCGACGTTGACGCCGTCGAGGCCCACGGCACCGGTACGACCCTCGGAGACCCGATCGAGGCGCAGGCGCTCCTGGCCACGTACGGCCAGGACCGACCCGAGGGGCAGCCGTTGCTGCTCGGCTCGATCAAGTCCAACATCGGCCACACCCAGGCCGCCGCAGGTGTGGCAGGCGTCATCAAGATGGTGATGGCCATGCAGGAGGGTGTGCTCCCCGAGAGCCTCCACATCGACGAACCCTCCCCGCAGGTCGACTGGCGGGCGGGCGACATCGAGCTGCTGACCGGGCAGCGCGCATGGCCGGCGACCGGGCGTCCGCGCCGGGCCGGCATCTCCTCGTTCGGCTTCAGCGGTACCAACGCCCACACGATCATCGAGCAGGCGCCGCAGCCGGCACCTGGCACGGACGACGCCGAATCCCTGGATCCGAGCGTCCCGCCGCTGCGAACGGGGCTGCCGCTGCCGCTGATGATCTCGGCGAAGAACGTGACGGGACTCCGATCCCAGGCCGACAACCTGCGGACCCGGCTCCTCGCGGACCCCGAGCTGTCGCTGACCGACCTCGGCAGGACCCTGGCGACAGGCCGGTCGGCGTTCGACGAGCGGGCGGCCGTGGTCGCCACGGACCGTGAAGGCCTGCTGGCCGGCCTCGCGGCGTTGGCGGACGGAGAATCGGCTGCGGGAGTGGTGACGGGCTCGCCGGTCGGCGGGAAGCTTGCCTTCCTGTTCACCGGGCAGGGCAGTCAGCGGCTGGACATGGGGCGCGAGCTGTACGACGCCTTCCCCGTGTTCGCCCAAGCACTGGATGCCGTCTGCGCCCGACTCGATCTCGAACGTCCCCTGCAGGAGGTGCTGTTCGGGGCCGATGCGGATGCGCTGGATGAGACGCGGTTCACGCAGCCGGCGTTGTTCGCGGTCGAGGTGGCGCTGTTCCGGCTCCTCGAATCGTGGGGTGTGCGGCCGGACTTCGTATCCGGGCACTCGATCGGTGAGATCGTTGCCGCGCACGTGGCGGGGGTGCTGTCCCTGGACGACGCGTGCGCGTTGGTGGCCGCGCGTGGTCGCCTGATGCAGGCGCTGCCGGGCGGTGGCGTGATGATCGCTGTTCAGGCGTCGGAGGCCGAGGTCCTGCCGCTGCTGACCGACCGGGTGAGCATCGCGGCGGTCAACGGTCCGCAAGCGATCGTGATCGCCGGTGACGAGGACGCCGCCGTCGCGGTCGTGGAGTTCCTTGGTGACAGGAAGAGCAAGCGGCTCACAGTGAGCCACGCCTTCCACTCGCCGCACATGGACGGCATGCTCGAGGACTTCCGTCAGGTGGTGGAGGGGCTGGAGTTCGCCGCCCCGCGCATTCCGGTCGTGTCGAACCTGACCGGTGCCCTGGTCGCCGATGGCGAGATGGGTTCGGCGGACTTCTGGGTCCGGCACGTCCGCGAGGCCGTCCGCTTCCTCGACGGCATGCGGGCCCTGGAGCGTGCGGGCGTCACGACCTACGTCGAGCTCGGGCCCGACGGCGTCCTGTCCGCCCTCGGACAGGAATGCCTTGCCGAACCCGGCGCAGTGTTCGCGCCGGTCATCCGCAAGGGACGATCCGAGGCGGAAACGGTGTTGGCCGCCCTGGCCGGCAGCCACGTCCGTGGGATCTCCGTCGACTGGCGGGCGGTCTACGGGACCGGCGCCGTACGCGTCGACCTGCCGACGTACGCCTTCCAGCGCACCCGGTACTGGCCGGAAGCGGCGCTGGTGCGACGCGGCGGGGCCGGTACGCGTTCGGAGATCGACGGATGGCGCTATCGGGTCACATGGAAGCCGCTGACGGATGCCGGTTCGGGTGGAACCCTGTCCGGGTCCTGGCTGGTGGTGGTTCCGTCCGAGGGCGTGGACGACACGGCCGTGGTGGGTGCGCTGGTCGGGCGCGGGGCCGAGGTCCGGCGTGTGGTGGTGCGGTCCGGTTCCGGTCGGGAGGCTCTGGCCGGGTTGTTGTCCGACGCGGGGGCCGTGGCCGGCGTGGTGTCGCTGCTCGCCTGGGACGGGTCCGCCGGTGTCGTCACGACTGCCGCCCTGGTGCAGGCGCTCGGCGATGCCAAGGTGGGGGCGCCGTTGTGGTGCCTGACCCGTGGTGCGGTGAGCGTAGGCCGTTCGGACCGGCTCGTCGCGGCGGTTCAGGCGCAGGTGTGGGGTCTGGGCCGGGTCGCGGCCCTGGAGGCGCCCGAGCGTTGGGGTGGTCTGGTCGACCTTCCCGAGGTGTGGGACGAGCGGGCGATGAGCCGGCTGGTGGGTGTCCTGGCCGGTGGTGCTGCTGGTGAGGACCAGCTCGCGGTCCGTTCCTCCGGGGTCTTCGGACGCCGTCTGGTGCGCGCTGCCGCCGTTCAGGGAGACCCGACCTGGACGCCGTCCGGGACGGTCCTGGTGACCGGCGGTACGGGTGCCCTGGGCGGTCGGGTCGCTCGGTGGCTGGCCGGGGCGGGTGCCGGGCGTCTGGTGCTGACCAGCCGCCGGGGTACGGATGCCCCTGGCGCCGCCGAGTTGGTGGCCGAGCTGTCGGGGACGGGCGTGGAGGTTTCGGTGGTGGCGTGCGACGCCGCCGACCGGGATGCGCTGCGCGCCCTCCTGGCCGCCGAGGCGGACACGCTGACCGCGGTCGTGCACACCGCCGGAATCCTCGATGACGGGGTGTTGGATGCGCTGACGCCGGAGCGGTTCGAGAGCGTGCTGCGGGCCAAGGCGGCGTCGGCCCTCAACCTGCACGAGCTGACAGTCGAGCTGGGCATCGAACTGTCCGCGTTCGTGCTGTTCTCGTCCGTCACGGGCACGTGGGGCACGGCAGGCCAGGCCAACTACGCCGCCGCGAACGCATACTTGGATGCCCTGGCCGAGCAGCGTCGCGCCGACGGTCTGGCCGCCACGTCGATCGCCTGGGGCCCGTGGGCCGAAGGCGGCATGGCGGCCGACGGTGCCATGGACGCCCGCATGCGCAAGGGCGGCGTACCGCCCATGGCGGTCGGATCGGCCATCGACGCCCTCCACCGAGCCCTCGACGCGAACGACACCGTCGTCACCGTCGTGGACGTGGACTGGGACCGGTTCGCGGCCGGCTTCACCGCCGCGCGCGCCGGCAATCTCCTCGCCGAACTCCCCGAGGCCCGCCACGCGCTCTCCGCGCGCGGGGCCGACGCAGGATCCGCCGACCGGGCGGGCGACGATCGGCACTCCCTCGTGTCACGGCTGGCGGGACTCCCCGTCGCCGAGCGGGACCGGCTGCTACTGGACCTCGTCCGCAAGGAGGTCGCCGCGGTCCTCGGCCACGCCGGCGCGGAAAGCGTGGGCGCGGGAAGGGCGTTCAAGGAACTCGGTTTCGACTCGCTGACCGCCGTCGAGCTCCGCAACAGGCTGGGAGCCACCACCGGACTGCGACTCCCCGCCACGCTGATCTACGACTACCCGACCTCCGCCGACCTGGCGGACCACCTGCGCGGCGAACTCCTCGGCACCGAAGCCGCGGTGACCCCCTTCGCGGCGACGGCCGGGGCGGCCGATGACGATCCGATCGCGATCGTCGCGATGAGCTGCCGCTTCCCCGGCGGGGTGCGCACCCCCGAGGACCTGTGGCAGCTGCTGGCGGCCGGAGGCGACGCCATAGGCGAGTTCCCGGCCGACCGCGGCTGGGACGCGGAGGAACTCTTCGGACCCCGGTCCGAGCAGGACACCCCGTACGCCCGTGAAGGCGGATTCCTCTACGACGTGGCGCAGTTCGACCCCGGCTTCTTCGGCATCTCGCCGCGCGAGGCCCTCGCCATGGACCCGCAGCAGCGGCTGCTGCTGGAAACCTCGTGGGAGGCGTTCGAGCGGGCCGGCATCGACCCGTCGTCCCTGCGCGGCAGCCAGGCGGGTGTGTTCGTCGGGACCAACGGCCAGGACTACCTCTCGCTCGTGCTGAACTCCGCCGACGGCGGCGACGGTTTCATGAGCACCGGGAACTCCGCGAGCGTCGTCTCCGGCCGACTCTCCTACGTCTTCGGCCTCGAAGGCCCCGCCGTCACCGTCGACACCGCCTGCTCGGCATCGCTCGTCGCCCTGCACCTCGCCGTGCAGGCGCTGCGTAGCGGCGAATGCTCCATCGCACTGGCCGGTGGCGTGACGGTCATGTCGACGCCGGGTGCGTTCGTCGAGTTCGCCCGTCAGGGCGGGCTCGCCGCGGACGGTCGGATCAAGGCGTTCGCGGCGGGTGCGGACGGTACGGGCTGGGGCGAGGGGGTCGGCATGCTGCTCGTGGAGCGGCTGTCGGACGCTCGCCGCAACGGGCATCCGGTGTTGGCGGTGGTGCGTGGTTCGGCCGTCAACCAGGACGGTGCGAGCAACGGTCTGACCGCTCCGAACGGGCCCTCGCAGCAGCGGGTGATCCGTGCGGCGCTGGCCGGTGCGGGTCTGTCGGCCGCCGACGTGGACGCAGTCGAGGCCCACGGCACCGGCACGAAGCTGGGCGACCCGATCGAGGCGCAGGCGCTGCTCGCCACGTACGGGCAGGACCGGCCCGAGGGGCAACCGCTGCTGCTCGGCTCGATCAAGTCCAACATCGGACACACGCAGGCCGCCGCCGGTGTGGCCGGTGTCATCAAGATGGTCATGGCGATGCGGCACGGGACGCTGCCGCGGACCCTGCACGTGGACGGGCCCACCCCGCACGTCGACTGGACGGCGGGCGACGTCGAGATCCTCACCGAGCAGCGCGCGTGGCCGGAGACCGGGCGTCCGCGCCGGGCCGGCGTCTCCTCGTTCGGTGTGAGCGGCACGAACGCCCACACCATCCTGGAGCAGGCACCCGAGGTCCCCGAAGTACCCGAGACGGTGGAAACGGACACCTCCGGCGCCTGGCCGTGGATCCTGTCGGGCCGTACGCAAGCGGCTCTGCGCGACCAGGCCGCCCGACTCCTTGGGCACCTCGCCGGACACGACGAGGCACGGCCGGTGGACGTCGGCCACTCGCTCACGGCGGGGCGGGCTCTGCTCGACCACCGCGCCGTCATCGTCGCGGGAGCCGGAGACGACTACCGCGGGGCGCTGACGGCACTGGCGGCCGGCGACTCCGTCGCCGAGCTGACCCGGGGCGTGGCGAGCGCGGAACAGAAGGTGGCCTTCCTGTTCACCGGGCAGGGCAGCCAGCGGATCGGGATGGGGCGCGAACTCTACGAAACCTTCCCGGTGTTCGCCGACGCGCTGGACACCGTCTGCGCCCACACGGACACACTGCTGGAAGTCCCGCTGAAGGAAGTCCTGTTCGGGACCGACGCGGAACTCTTGGATCGGACCGGGTACACGCAGCCGGCGTTGTTCGCCGTCGAGGTGGCGTTGTTCCGGCTGCTCGAATCGTGGGGTGTGCGGCCGGACTTCGTGTCCGGTCATTCGATCGGTGAGATCGTTGCCGCGCACGTGGCGGGGGTGTTGTCGCTGGACGACGCGTGCGTGTTGGTGGCGGCTCGTGGGCGGTTGATGCAGGCGCTGCCTTCGGGTGGTGTGATGGTCGCGGTGCAGGCGTCGGAGGACGAGGTCCTGCCGCTGTTGACCGATCGGGTGAGCGTCGCGGCGGTCAACGGTCCGGGGTCGGTGGTCATCGCCGGTGACGAGGACGCGGCGTCGGCGGTCGTGGCGGCCTT
>NZ_JANFAK020000145.1 GCF_024721315.2 Streptomyces sp. Isolate_45 | reverse complement strand
ACCAAAAGCCGCAAAACGAGATTGTCAAATGTGACTGTTGTTCAGACGTGTGATGTTCCGATCTCCACCGCGGCGACGGACTCCCCGACCGCCGGCGACCGGGCGGCCGCCCGCGGCACCCTGATCTCCGTCGTCCCGCTCGGCGGCCTCGACCGCGCGCAGGTCGCCGCCGAGCTCACCGGATTCGGGATGGACGCCGGGACCGTCCGGCACGGCGTCGACGCCCACCGGCTCACCTACGCCACCGTCGACCCCCGGGGCCGCCCCACGACCGCCACCGGGCTCCTCGTCCTGCCGCGCGGCGGCCCGCACCGCCTCGACCTGGTCTCCGACACCCACGGAACCGTCCCCACCCGCGATCAGGCACCGTCCGGCGCCACCGGGTACAACCGGCTCATCCCGTACCTGCACGCCTCCGCGGGCCGCGCCGTCGCCGCCCCGGACTACCTGGGTCTGGGCGGCGGCCCCGGCAGCCACCCGTACATGGACACCCGCTCGTCCGTCACCGCGTCCCTCGACATGCTGAAGGCCTCCCGCACCGCCGCCGACCGGCTGGGCCGCCCCCTCACCCGGGACGTGTACGCCACCGGCTTCTCCCAGGGCGGCCAGGTCGCGATGGCGCTGGGTCGCGAACTCTCCCGCGGCCGCGACGGCTTCCGGCTGCGCGCCCTCGCCCCGATCGCCGGTCCGCACGACCTGCTCGGCGCCGAGATGCCCGGCATCGCGGACGGCCGCGTCGCCCCGGCCACCGCCGTCTTCTACCTCTCCTACTTCCTCACCGCGCAGAACCGGCTCCACCCGCTCTACGCGGACCCCGCCGAGGTCTTCCGGGCGCCCTACGCGCAGGCCGTCGAGGGCCTGTTCGACGGCAGCCACCGGCCGGAGGAGATCGCCGCCGCGCTGCCCGCGACCCCGCAGGAGCTGCTCACCCCGGAGTGGGCCGAGAACGTCCGCGCCCCGCGCGGGGCGCTGCGCGAGGTCCTCGCCGCCAACGACGGCTTCTGCGACTGGAAGCCGGCCGCGCCCGTACGCCTCTACGCGGGCTCCGGCGACACCGACGTGCCGATCGCCAACGCCCGTTCCTGCGCGCGGGACCTGGCCGGCCACGGGGTCCGGGCGAAGCTCGTCGACCAGGGGGCCGACGCCGACCACACCGCCACGGCGCTCCGCTCGGCCCCGCAGTCCGTCCGCTGGTTCGACTCGCTCCGGTGAGACGGACCGGGCAGGATCCGAAAGGGACGGACTAGGAGATCGCCGTGCGCAGCAGGGCCACGTCGATCGGCTCGGTCTCGTCGTGGGCCGTGAGGTCGATGACCTGGCCCACCGCGCGCTGCTCGGCGGTGACCGGCTTGAACTCCGGGCCGGCGTCGGTGCGTACGGACTCCGCCTTGTGCACGGCGAGGGCCTCGGCGCCGACCACGTCGGCCAGGTCCTCGTTCTGCACGGACTCGATGACGGCGCGGGCCTGCGCGGCGGTCTTGGTACCGAAGAAGTCGAAGCCGCCCTCGACGCGCGAGGCGGAACGGCGCGCGGCCGAGTACGGGGCCATCGTGGCGGCCGGCCTGCGCGCCGGGAGCGGGACCGATGCCGACGCCGGTGCCGGGGAGGCGGCCGGGCGGGAGTGGTCGGTGGCGACCGGCTCGGCGGCGGCGGCGGGAGCCTTGCCCCCGGGCGGGCCGGACGGGCCGGAGGGGTTCGACGGCCCGGACGGGCCCGACGGGCCCTGCTGCGCACGGCGCACCAGGGCGGCCATCGCCGCGTGGGCGCGGGCGTAGCCGACCGGGGTGGGCGCGCCGCTGCTGGTGCGCTCCTCGGACACGGCGGGCAGTTCCTTGACCCCGGCGGCCGAGGCGGTGGCGGCCTCGATCGCCAGCAGCCGGCGCTTCTCCAGGGCGCCGGCGCGCTCGGTCTCGGCGGTCGCGTACCGGCGCAGCAGGGCGGCGTGTTCGCCGCGCAGGCCCGCGAGTTCGACGCGCTTGGCGCGGAGCTTCGTGTCGAGCTTGGCGCGCAGGACGCGCGCCTCCTCCAGATCGGATTCGAGCTCGGCTATCCGCTCCTCCGTCCTCCACTCGTCCTTGACCCGTTCCCGGGCCAGTTCCGCGACCCGGCGGCCGGCGGCCCGGTCCCAGGAGCGCATGAGGACGGCGCCGCCCACACCGGCGACCGCGGTGAGGGCCACGAGCAGGCGTAGCGCGAGGGGTTCCGCGAGGAGCCAGGCCGCGCCGGCGCTGGCGACGGAAACCCCGGCGACGGCCGTCGGCGTGAGGAGTCGGTGCAGGGGCTCGGGATTGCGGTGGCGTCCACGGGGCATGGCCAGAAATTTACAGGGCGTGGGCGGTCGGTGGGATACCCGCCCGGCAAACTCTTACCGGGCGGCTGCCCCACAATTTCCCATCAACGAGGTAACTGTTACTTCTTGAGGAGTCCCTTGGACTCCAGGTAGGCCTTCGCGACGTCCGCCGGCTTCGCCCGCTCCGCGTCCACCTTCCGGTTCAGCTCGACGAGGTCGGCGGTGGTGAGCGCCTTCGTGAGCTTGCCGAGGGCGTCCGCGACCTCCGGGGAGCCCGCGTCCTTGGCGTTGACGACCGGCAGGACGTTGTCGGCGTTCTGGAGCTTCTTGTCGTCCTCCAGCAGGACCAGGCCGAAGTTGTCGAGGGTGGCGTCGGTGGTGGTGGTCAGCACCAGCTGGTCGACGCCGTCCTTGACGGCCTGCTTGGCCTGCGGGGTGCCGACGCCCTTGGGGTCGATGCCCGCGACGGAGATTCCGTATGTCTTCTCCAACCCCGGTGCGCAGAAGGGGCGGACGGCGCATTCGTCACCCGCGGCGATCTTCACCTTGATTCCGGACCGGCCGAGGTCGGAAAGGCTCTTCAGGTTGTTCTTCTGCGCGAATTCCTTGCTGACCGCGAAGGCGTTCTGATCGACCGCCTCGCCGGCCGGCAGGGCCTTCAGGCCCAGCGGCGCCGCGAGCTTCTCCAGGGCCGCGACCGTGGCGGCCGCGTCGCTGGAGGCGACAGGCTTGTCCTTCGGCGCGTCCGGGCCGTTCACCTTGGCGTTCAGGAACTCCGCGAGGGTGGCCGCGTACTCCGGGACGACGTCTATCTCGCCCTTCTCCAGCGACGGCTCGTACAGCTCACGGTTGTTGACCGTGGTGATCGAGGTGCCGTAGCCCGCGTCCTTGAGGAGTTGCGCGTACAGCTCGGCCAGCACGTTGGACTCGGTGAACCCGGCCGCGCCGATGACCAGCTTCCCCTTGGCCCCGCCGGCGGAGGAGGACGCGGGGGCGGAGGGTCCGCCGTCCTTGGCCTTCTCCAGGCTGTCGCCGCCGCACGCGGTGAGCGAAACGGTCAGGGCCACCGCGCCCAGGGTCGCGCCGAGGATGCGCGTGGACTTGATCATCAAAGCTCCTTCAGGGGAAACGTTCGGACGGACGGGGGTCCGGGTCGCGCGGCGCACCGACACGGCCCGGATCAGCGCGAGATCGCCGGACGGCGCAGCAGCAGCCTGTCCGCGGCGATCAGCGCGCCCTCCACCAGCAGGGCCAGCAGGGCGACCAGTACGGCCCCCGCGACGACCTGCGGCGTGTTGTACGTGTTGAAGCCGGCGGTGATGATCCGGCCGAGGCCGCCCTGCCCGACCATCGCGGCGATCGTGGCGGTGGCGATGACCTGGACGGCGCCCGAGCGCAGTCCCGTCATCACCAGGTCCCGCGCGAGCGGGAGTTCCACCCGCAGGAACAACTGGCGGCCGGACATGCCCATGCCGCGGGCGGCCTCGACCACCGACCGGTCCACCTCGCGCATGCCGACGTAGGCGTTGGTCAGCAGCGGCGGGATCGCGAAGAGGACCAGCGCGACGATGGTCGGCAGGTATCCGGCGCTGCGCAGCGGCGAGACCATGAACAGGGCCAGTACCGCGAAGACCGGGATCGCCCGCCCCGCGTTGGAGACGTTCACGGCGAGGGCGCCGCCCTTGCCGATGTGGCCGAGCCACAGGCCGATGGGCAGGGCCACCGCGCAGGCGACGGCGAGCGCGATGCCACTGACGTAGACGTGCTCGCCGAGCCGGTGCCAGACGCCGTTCTCCCCGGCCCAGTTGGCGCCGTCGGCCAGCCAGTCCCAGGCTCCTGCCAGCACTCCCACGGCCTCAGGCCCCCTTCACGGACACCGGCCGGGCGGACCGGCCGGTACGGGAGCCTCGGAAGGTCCGCGACGTGCGGCCGACGCGGGTCCACGGCGTCAGCAGCCGCTGCACGCCGAGCAGCAGCAGGTCGGCGACCAGCGCCAGCAGCACGCACAGCACGGAGGCGGTGAGCACCTGGGCCTTGAAGGAGCTGTTGACGGCGGGCGCGATCAGGTTGCCGAGGCCGCCCTTGCCGACGATCGAGCCGACGGTGGTCAGCGCCACAGTCGAGACGGTCGCGATCCGCACCCCGGCGAGCAGGGCGGGCAGGGCCAGCGGCAGTTCGACCTGCCACAGCAGGCGCGCCGGGCCGTAACCCATGCCGCGCGCGGCTTCCCGTACGTCCCCGGGAACGGCTTCCAGACCGGCCATCACGTTGCGGACCAGGATGGTCAGCGAGTACAGCACGAGGCCGGTCACCACGAGCGCCGCCGAGAGCCCGAAGAGCGGCAGCAGCAACGAGAACATGGCGAGTGAGGGGATCGTGTAGAGCAGGGTGGTCAGACCGAGCACGGGCGCCGCCCAACGCCGGCCGCGGCGGGCCAGCAGCGCCAGCGGCACGGACACGGCGATCCCGATCAGGACCGAGACGGCGGTGATCCAGACGTGTTCTACGGTGGCGTCGGTGAGTTCCTGCGAGCGGGAGGTGACGTACTCCCAACACAGCCAGTCGTTCGCCACGAGGCAGCTCTGTTCGGCCATCCCTCCTCACCCCCCTCACCGAACGTATGTCCCACAAACCGGCCGACAATCCAGGAGCGACCATAACCCCCGGCGCCCACAATGGCCTGAAAGCTTCGCAGTCCCGCAACACTCTCCTGACAATCGCTTCGCCAAACCCCCGTGCCGGGTGCGCGAGGATGGTCGGGTGATCCGATTCGAGCACGTGACCAAGCGCTACCCCGACGGGACGACGGCCGTGGAGGACCTGTCCTTCGAGGTCGCGGAGGGCGAGCTGGTCACCCTCGTGGGCCCGTCCGGCTGCGGCAAGACGACCACCATGAAGATGGTGAACCGACTGATCGAGCCGACTTCCGGCCGGATACTGCTCGGCGGCGAGGACATCGCCGCCGCCGACCCGGTCGAGCTGCGCCGCCGCATCGGCTACGTCATCCAGCAGGTCGGCCTGTTCCCGCACAAGACGGTGCTGGAGAACACGGCGACGGTCCCCCAGCTGATCGGCACCCCGAAGGCCAAGGCCCGGGCGCGCGCCGCCGAACTCCTCGAACTCGTCGGACTCGACCCCTCCGTCCACGGGAGCCGGTACCCGGAGCAGCTGTCGGGCGGGCAGCGCCAGCGGGTCGGCGTGGCCCGCGCCCTCGCCGCCGATCCGCCGGTGCTGTTGATGGACGAGCCGTTCGGCGCGGTGGACCCGGTGGTGCGCGAACGGCTGCAGAACGAGTTCCTGACGCTCCAACGGACCGTCCGCAAGACGATCCTCCTCGTCACCCACGACCTGGACGAGGCCATCCGGCTCGGCGACCGGATCGCGGTGTACGGGACGGGCACCATCGAGCAGTTCGCCCGCCCGGCCGCGGTCCTCGCCGCCCCCGCCACCCCGTACGTGGCCTCCTTCGTCGGCTCCGACCGGGGCCTTCGCCGGCTCGCCGTCACCCCCGTCGAGGAGGCCGTCCTAGACCCCGCCGACGGCGCCGCCCCGGCCTCCTCCGTACCGCTCGGGGCGTCCCTGCGCGAGGCCCTCTCCGCCCTGCTCCAGGAGGACTCGGGCCGCCTCGGCGTCACGGATCCGGACTCCGGCGCGCTGGTCGGCGTACTCACCCCGGAGGCGGTCCACCAGGCCCTGCGCGAGTCCCGGCCCCACGAGGCGCGGTGAAGGACGGGAACGCGCACCGGACATGACGGAGGGGCCCGACCTTCCCCCGGTCGGGCCCCTCCGTCATGTTCCGTGGCCGAGCACCCGCCTCAGGCCTGGATGCGTCCGCTCATCCACGTGAGCATCGGCGGGATCTCGCGGCGCCACGTGTTGAAGTTGTGGCCGCCGCTGTCGAGGATGATCGAGGACACCCGGTCCGGTCCCTTGACCAGCTTGATGAACTTGCGGGTGTCACCGAGGTTCGGCTCGCCCTTCTCGCTGCTGGTGACGAGGAACGAGGTACCCGTCGGCTTCTTGCCGGCCATCGTGTGCAGCACGTCCGCACGCTTCTTCAGCTTCTGGTCGCCCTGGAACAGGTCACCGGTGGTGGGGTCGTTCGGGGCGTCGTAGTAGGCGGACAGACCGGCGGCGGCACCGAAGGTCTGCGGGTAGTGCGCGGCGATCTTCAGGGCGCAGTAACCACCGGTGGAGTTGCCGATGAAGCCCATGTTCTGCGGCTTGTCACCGACCCGGAAGGTCTCCTGGATGGCCTTCGGCAGGTCCTGCGCGAAGAAGGTCTCGGTCTGCGGTCCACCGGGTATGTCCACGCACTCGGTGTCGCGCGGCGGCGCGATGGTCGGCCGCAGCATGACCAGGATCATCGGCTTCATCTTGCCCGCCTTCGACAGGCTGAAGGCCTTCATCGGGTAGTCGAGCCCCTTGATCAGGTTCTCGGCGGTGCCCGGGTAGCCGGTCAGCACGATCGACGCGGGAAAGTTCTGGTCCTTGTTCTGTGGCTGGAAGTACTCGGGCGGGAGCCACACGTAGCCGGGACTCGTTATCTTCGACTTCTGCCCGGTTATGGCAACCTTCAGGATCTGACCACCGACCTGGGGCTTGGCACCGCCCGGCACGTCCAACTTCTGCTTGTCGACGACCTTGATGTCCTTGCTGCTCATCGAGTGGTCGACGACCTTGCCGATGGACGTCTCCTGGCCGAACAGGTCGGCCCAGGACCCGTAGAACAGGAACGACTTGTTGGCCGCGAGCCCGATCGCCGAGAACAGCGCCAGCTGGGTCGCGAGGAGGAGACCGATCCGGCCGGCGACCGAGCGCCAGGTGCGGTTCGACAGCTTCGGCCAGAACCACACCGTCGCCGCGAACAGCAGCACTCCGGCGACGATGGCCAGCGCCAGAACCGTATTACTGGTGAGACCCATGAGCAGTCAGTCGACTTTCTGATGGCAGGACCGGAAATTTCCGACGGAAGAGTGAACCCGCTCCTCGTCGCCGTCGTCCTAATGGACGCACCACACACCGGAGGCTGTCGCGGCCTTCGGCCACATGATCTCTCGCGGAGCAACGGGAAGCGATGTCTAGCAGGATAGATGGCGATAAGTCGGGACAGGTTCCGAGCAGGGTCCGCCGAATCCTCCGTGGTCCACGGCCGGAGTCGGTGCCCGGCCTCGTAGGTACGGCCGTCATGATCGTCGGCCTTCTGGACATCGCGGCGGGGGTCTTCCCGCGCTTCCGGCACAGCCGGATCCACGCGGTCACCGAAGTTCTGCCCGGTTCGCTGGGCCCCTTCGCCGCGGCCATGTCCATCAGCGCGGGCGTGCTGCTCCTGCTGCTCGCCCACGGCCTCAAGCGGCACAAGCGGCGGGCCTGGCGGGCCACCGCCATCCTGCTGCCCGCGGGCGCGGTCGCGCAGTTCACGTACCGGCATTCCGTGATCGGCGTGGTCATCGCCGCGGTGCTCCTCGCACTGCTGCTGCGCCACCAAAGTGAGTTCAAGGCACTGCCGGACCCGCGCAGCCGCTGGAAGGCGCTCGCGAACTTCGTCCTCATGAGCGCCGGCTCCATCGGGCTCGGCCTGGTCATCGTCAACGTGCACCCGGGCAAGGTCGTCGGCAGCCCGAGCCTGTACGAGCAGATCACCCACGTCGTCTACGGGCTCTTCGGCTTCGAGGGCCCCGTCGACTACGCCGGTCGGGTGTCCTGGACCGTCGGCTACTCGCTCGGCGCCCTCGGCATGCTGACCGCCCTCACCACCATCTACCTGGCCTTCCGCCCCGAGCACCCGGCCGCACGCCTCACCGCCGACGACGAGACGCAGCTGCGCGAGCTGCTCGCCAAGCACGGCGGCCGCGACTCCCTCGGCCACTTCGCGCTCCGCCGCGACAAGGCCGTCGTCTTCTCCCCCAGCGGCAAGGCGGCCGTCACCTACCGGGTCGTCTCCGGCGTGATGCTCGCCTCCGGCGACCCCATCGGCGACGTCGAGGCCTGGCCCGGCGCCATCGAGCGGTTCATGGAGGAGGCCAAGGCCCACTCGTGGACCCCCGCCGTCATGGGTTGCAGCGAGACCGGCGGCGAGGTCTGGACCCGCGAGACGGGGCTGGACGCCCTGGAGCTGGGTGATGAGGCGATCGTCGATGTCAAAGACTTCTCCCTCTCGGGCCGAGCCATGCGCAACGTCCGCCAAATGGTGAAGCGCATCGAGCGCAACGGCTACACCACCAAGGTCCGCCGGGTCAGCGAGCTGACCGAGATCGAGCTGGAGCAGGTGCGCGGCGCCGCCGAGGCGTGGCGCGGCACCGACACCGAGCGCGGCTTCTCCATGGCGCTGGGCCGGGTCGGCGACCCGGGCGACGGCGACTGCTTCATCGCCACCGCCCACCGCGTCGAGGAGGGCGACACCAGCCCCTTCGGCGACCTGAAGGCCGTCCTGCACTTCGTCCCGTGGGGCAAGGACGGCATGTCGCTGGAGCTGATGCGCCGCGACCGTGCCGCCGACCCCGGTATGAACGAGCTGCTGATCGTGGCCTCCCTGGAAGCCGCTCCCGCGCTGCGGATCGAGAAGGTCTCCCTGAACTTCGCGATGTTCCGCTCGGCCCTGGCCCGCGGCGAGAAGATCGGCGCCGGACCGGTCCTGCGCATGTGGCGCGGACTGCTCGTCTTCCTCTCGCGCTGGTTCCAGATCGAGTCGCTCTACAAGTTCAACGCGAAGTTCCGCCCGCGCTGGGAGCCCCGCTTCGTCGTCTTCCGGCAGACCCGCGACCTGCCCCGCATCGGCTTCGCCGCGATGCAGGCCGAGGGCTTCGTGACGCTGGCCCTGCCCCGGCTCTTCGCCGCCCGCCGCCGCCCCAAGCCGGTCCGCACCTGCGCGCACGAGCACCCTTCCGCCAAGGTTCCGGCCCAGGCGGAGCGCGAGGTCCAGCCCGCCTGACGCACGACCGGGCGCGGCACGCACCGAAGGGCCCGGCGGCAACACCGCCGGGCCCTTCTCCGTCCCCCACCCGGGTGGGGGGGCCATGCACCACCCGGGTGGGGGGCCGTGCACCACCGGGCGGGGGGCCGTGCGCCACCGGGCGGGGACGGCCCCCGGCTCCCGTGGAGGGACCTCCCGGGGCACGGGCTCTACCCTGGGACCCATGAACAACAACCGCGGAGCCGCTGCCAGGGGCCGGGTGACAGGTCTGCCCGACTGGGACCGCTGCGGGGTCATGGGCGTCGTCAACGTCACCCCCGACTCCTTCTCCGACGGCGGCCGCTGGTTCGACACCACCGCGGCCGTCAAGCGCGGCCTGGACCTCGTCGCGCAGGGCGCCGACCTCGTGGACGTCGGCGGCGAGTCCACCCGCCCCGGCGCCTCCCGCGTCGACGAGGAGGAGGAGCTGCGCCGGGTCGTCCCCGTGGTGCGCGGCCTCGCCTCCGAAGGCGTCGCCGTCTCCGTCGACACCATGCGCGCGGCCGTCGCCGCCCGGGCGGTCGAGGCCGGCGCCGTCCTGGTCAACGACGTCAGCGGCGGGCTCGCCGACCCCGGCATGATCCCGGCCGTCGCCGCCGCCGAGGTCCCCTTCGTGGTCATGCACTGGCGCGGTTTCAGCGAGGGCATGAACAGCCTCGCCGTCTACGAGGACGTCCTCGGCGAGGTCACCGCCGAACTCCGCGCCCGCGTCGACGCCGTCGTCTCCGGCGGCATCGCCCCCGAGCGGATCGTCGTCGACCCCGGCCTCGGCTTCGCGAAGAACGCCGAGCACGACCTGGCCCTCGTCGCCCGCCTCCCCGAGCTCCGCGCGCTCGGCTTCCCGCTGCTCGTGGCCGCTTCGCGGAAGCGTTTCCTCGGACGGGTCCTGGCCGGCGCCGCCGACACCGCCCCGCCGCCGGCCCGCGAGCGGGACGCCGCCACGGCCGCCGTCTCGGCCATCGCCGCCCACCAGGGCGCCTGGGCCGTGCGGGTGCACGAGGTACGGGCGACCGCGGACGCGGTTCGGGTGGCCCGCGCCGTGGAAGGGGCACTGTGATCCGCCGGACGGACCTCCGCCGGCCGTACTGGGAAGGGGCACGGTGAGCCGTACCGACATCGAAGCGGTCGAAGAGGCCAACGCGGCCTTCTACGAGGCCATGGAGCGGGGGGACTTCGACGCGCTGTCGGCGCTCTGGCTCGACGACGAGATCTCCTGCGTCCACCCGGGCTGGCCGGTGCTCTCGGGTCGGGGCGAGGTACTGCGCTCGTACGCGTTGATCATGTCCCACACGGAGTACATCCAGTTCTTCCTCACCGACACCAAAGTGGCGCTGATAGGTGACACCGCCCTCGTCACGTGCACCGAGAACATCCTGAGCGGCGGACCCGCCGAGGACGGCGGAGAGCTGGGTCCGCTGGTGGGTCAGCTGGTCGTCGCCACCAATGTGTTCCGACGCACACCGCAGGGGTGGCTCCTCTGGTCCCACCACGGTTCTCCGGTGCTCACGGACTCCGATGACGAGGAAGAAGAGGGCACCGACTGACCCCAAGGGCGGGGGCCGAGCGCCGTCGCAGGTAAATTCGAAGGCGGACGACGCCGACCGCACTCGGCGTAGGCCCATGGCCCCGGGGAGTCCCGGGACCGGAGCACCTACGAAAGCAGGAGTGATTCGCGTGGATCGTGTCGCGCTGCGCGGCCTCAAGGCTCGCGGGCACCACGGCGTCTTCCCCCGGGAGCGCGAAGAGGGCCAGACCTTCATCGTCGACCTCGTACTGCACCTCGACACCCGCCCGGCCGCGGCCGGGGACGACCTGGCGAAGACCGTGCACTACGGCGTGGTCGCCGAGGAGGTCGTCGACGTGGTGCAGGGCGAGCCCGTCGACCTGATCGAAACCCTCGCCGAGCGGATCGCACAGCAGTGCCTCAAGCACGAAGCGGTGGCACAGGTGGAGGTCGTCGTCCACAAGCCGGACGCACCCATCACCGTCCCCTTCGACGACGTGACCATCACGATCACCCGGAGCCGCGCATGAACAACGGAATGACCGCCCAGAGCGACCCCACCGTCCAGCCCGTACCGGCGTCCGTCGTCGAGGCCGTCGACGCGGCGGACGTGACGCTGTCCAACCCCAAATGGGCCGTCGTCGCGCTCGGCGCGAACCTCGGCAACCGGCTGGAGACCCTCCAGGGCGCCATCGACGCCCTCGGCGACACCCCCGGCCTGCGGGTCAAGGCCGTCTCCCCCGTCTACGAGACCGAGCCGTGGGGCGTCGAGCCCGGCTCGCAGCCCTCGTACTTCAACGCGGTCATCGCGGTGAAGACCACCCTGCCGCCGTCCTCGCTGCTGGAGCGCGGCCAGGCCATCGAAGAGGCCTTCGACCGCGTCCGCGAGGAGCGCTGGGGCCCCCGCACCATCGACGTCGACATCGTCTCCTACGCCGACGTGGTATCCGACGACCCCGTCCTCACCCTCCCGCACCCCCGGGCCCACCAGCGGGCCTTCGTGCTCGCCCCGTGGCACGACATCGACCCCGAGGCCCAGCTCCCCGGAATCGGCGCGGTCGCCGCGCTCCTGGCCGAAATCGGCCTGACCGGCGTCACGGCACGCCCCGACCTGGAACTCCGCCTGCCGGAGTAATCGTTAGCCTGTTCACTGCTACTGGCTGAGAGTGGGGAACGGGCAAGTGAAGCAACTGAGGCCGGCGGTCCTGGCGGGCATCTTCCTGATCGCCGGGGTCCTGTCCTGGGCGGGCGCCCGGCTGTGGAACGCGTACGGGAGCCTGCCGGGCGTGCCGTTGGCCGCCCCGGTCGTGCTGGCCGTCATCGCGGCCGTCCTGTTCGCCACGGCCCTGTCGATGCGTTCCCGGCTCAAGGCCCAGCGCGAGCGCCGCCCGGGGGCCAAGGGCGTGGAGCCGCTGATGGCGGCCCGCGCCGTGGTCTTCGGGCAGGCCAGCGCGCTCGTCGCGGCGCTGGTCGCCGGCATGTACGGCGGGGTCGGGGTCTTCCTGCTGACCGACGCCCTCGACGTGCCCGCCCGCCGCGACCAGGCCTGGTACGCGGGCGGCTCCGTCCTCGCGGGCGCCGCCGTCATCGCTGCCGCCCTCTTCCTGGAGCACGTTCTGAAGCTCCCGGAGGACGAGGACCCGGGGAAGGCCCCGGCCACGGCCTGAGGCCCGGAGGGACGGCCTGAGAGGCGGCCCCGGGGCCGCCGTGCGGCCACTACCCGCGCCCGTCCGCCTCCTGCCCTCACCGCGGCGGCCAGAAGCGCCCGGCTCACCGTCGTGGGCGCCCTCGGCGTCGGGGAGCGGCCCCCCGGGGCACGCTCAGCGCGCCACGATGAGGCTCATCGCCTCGCTGCGGGTCGCGGGGTCACGGAGCTGGCCGCGCACGGCCGAGGTGAGGGTCTTGGCGCCCGGCTTGCGGATGCCCCGCACCGACATGCACATGTGCTCGGCCTCGATGACGACGATGGCGCCGCGGGCGTCGAGTATCCGCATCAGCGAGTCGGCTATCTGAGTGGTGAGTCGTTCCTGCACCTGCGGGCGGCGGGCGAAGACGTCGACCAGCCGGGCCAGCTTGGACAGGCCGGTGATCTTGCCGGACTCGGCGGGAATGTAGCCGACGTGCGCCACACCGTGGAACGGGAGCAGATGATGCTCACAGAGCGAAACGATCTCGATGTCCTTGACCAGGACCATCTCGTCGTGGCCGAGGTCGAAGGTCGTCGTCAGCACTTCCTCGGGTGACTGCCGCAGACCCGCCAGGATCTCCCGGTACGCCCGCGCCACGCGCGCCGGGGTCTCCAGCAGGCCCTCGCGGTCGGGGTCCTCGCCGACGGCTATCAGGAGCTCGCGGACGGCCGCCTCGGCGCGCTTCTCGTCGAACTCGCCGATCGTGCCCTCGCCACCGGTCAGGGTCACTGGGTCGGTCATCTCATCCTCGTTCCTGTGTGCGCACACGGCCACGTGAAAGTGCCGCGCCCCCCAGGCTAGAACCTGGGGGGCGCGGCATCCATTCCGGGCCTGATCAGGCCTCCGGACGCTCCTCCGGGGAGGGCTCCGGGGCCTTCTCCACCGACACGGCCGGCGTGGCCGCCGAGATGCCGTTGGCGGCGTTCGTCAGCTGGAGCTCCTTGGGAGAGAGCACCGGCGGACGGGTGGAGGGAGTGCGACGGGAGGAGCCGGTCCACGCGGGACGGGCCGGACGCTTCACGATCGTCGAGAAGACCTCGGCGATCTGCTCCTTGTTCAGCGTCTCCTTCTCCAGCAGCGCGAGGACCAGGTTGTCCAGGACGTCCCGGTTCTCGACCAGGATCTCCCAGGCCTCGTTGTGCGCGGTCTCGATGAGCTTCTTGACCTCTTCGTCGACCAGCGCCGCGACCTCTTCCGAGTAGTCCCGCGGGTGCGACATCTCGCGGCCCAGGAACGGCTCGGTGTTGTCGCCACCGAACTTGATCGCACCCAGACGCTCGGTCATGCCGTACTGCGTGACCATGGCCCGCGCCGTGGCGGTGGCCTTCTCGATGTCGTTCGCCGCGCCCGTCGTCGGGTCGTGGAAGACCAGCTCCTCGGCCGCGCGCCCGCCCAGCATGTAAGCCAGCTGGTCGAGCATCTCGTTGCGCGTGGTCGAGTACTTGTCCTCGTCGGGCAGGACCATGGTGTAACCCAGGGCCCGACCGCGGGACAGGATCGTGATCTTGTGGACCGGGTCGGAGTTCGGGGAAGCCGCCGCGACCAGGGCGTGTCCGCCCTCGTGGTACGCGGTGATCTTCTTTTCCCGGTCCGACATGATCCGGGTCCGCTTCTGCGGACCCGCCACGACGCGGTCGATCGCCTCGTCCAGGGCGTGGTTGTCGATCAGCTTCTTGTCCGAGCGGGCGGTCAGCAGGGCCGCCTCGTTCAGGACGTTCGACAGATCGGCACCGGTGAAGCCGGGCGTACGCCGGGCAACCGCGCCCAGGTCGACGTCCGGGGCGACCGGCTTGCCCTTCTGGTGAACCTTGAGGATCTCCAGACGGCCCTGCATGTCCGGGCGGTCGACCGCGATCTGCCGGTCGAAACGGCCCGGGCGCAGCAGCGCCGGGTCGAGGATGTCGGGACGGTTCGTGGCGGCGATCAGGATGACGCCGCCCTTGACGTCGAAGCCGTCCATCTCGACGAGCAGCTGGTTGAGGGTCTGCTCGCGCTCGTCGTGACCGCCGCCGAGGCCCGCACCGCGGTGCCGGCCGACGGCGTCGATCTCGTCGACGAAGACGATCGCCGGCGCGTTGGCCTTGGCCTGCTCGAACAGGTCACGGACACGCGAGGCGCCGACACCGACGAACATCTCGACGAAGTCGGAACCGGAGATCGAGTAGAAGGGCACACCGGCCTCGCCCGCGACGGCGCGCGCCAGCAGGGTCTTGCCGGTGCCGGGCGGGCCGTAGAGCAGCACGCCCTTGGGGATCTTGGCGCCGACGGCCTGGAACTTCGCCGGCTCCTGGAGGAACTCCTTGATCTCGTGGAGTTCCTCGACGGCCTCGTCCGAACCCGCGACATCGGCGAACGTCGTCTTCGGGGTGTCCTTGGTGATGAGCTTGGCCTTGGACTTCCCGAACTGCATGACCCGGGAGCCGCCGCCCTGCATCTGGTTCATCAGGAACAGGAAGACCACGACGATGAGGACGAAGGGCAGGAGCGAGAGCAGCACGCTCAGGAACGGGCTGGTCTTGTCCGGGGTGACGGAGTATCCGTCAGGGATCTGACCGGCTTCGTACTTGGTCTGGAGGTTCTGGGCGAGCTGAACGCCCTGATCCCCGATGTAGTTGGCCTGGAACTTGGTGCCGTCGTTGTTGCCGAGCTTCTGGTCCTTCTTGAGCTCGATCTTGATCATCTGGCTGTCGCCGGTGGTCAGCTTGGCGCTGTCCACCTGGCCACTGTTGATCGCCTTGATGACCTCGCTGGTCTCCACCGACTTGTAGCCGCCGCCGGAGCCGACGACGTTCATCAACACGACCACGGCGAGGACGGCCAGCACGATCCACATGACCGGCCCACGGAAGTATCGCTTCACGTCCATCCATACGGGACGCCAGGCGCCCCGTCCCTCCTGCCCGTAGGTAAATGCTGCTCTGAGTAAAGACTGTTCTTCGGAATGTACCCCTGTATTGTCACCCGCGGCCTCGTGGGACGGCTGACAGACCCGCCTTCCCATGCTCCAACGGCGGGAATCGCCCCGAGGTTCCCCAGGTTTCCCCGCGGTCTTGTCGGGAGCGGGTCCCGCGGCCGGCGGACGCGAGGACGCGTCGGCCGCGGGTTCCGCGCGGCGGGCGCGGCCAGGGGTGGTGTGTCAGCCGCCGTAGACGTGCGGGGCGAGCGTGCCGACGAACGGCAGGTTGCGGTACTTCTCCGCGTAGTCGAGGCCGTAGCCGACGACGAACTCGTTCGGGATGTCGAAGCCGACCCACTTCACGTCGATCGCGACCTTCGCGGCGTCGGGCTTGCGCAGCAGCGTGACGACCTCCAGGGAGGCCGGCTGGCGCGAGCCCAGGTTCGACAGCAGCCAGGACAGCGTCAGACCGGAGTCGATGATGTCCTCGACGATCAGGACGTGCTTGTCCTTGATGTCGGTGTCCAGGTCCTTGAGGATCCGCACCACGCCGGAGGACTGGGTCCCGGCGCCGTAGGACGACACCGCCATCCAGTCCATGGTGAGCGGGGTGGACAAGGCACGCGCCAGGTCCGCCATCACCATCACCGCGCCCTTGAGCACACCGACGATGAGCAGGTCCTTGCCCGCGTACTCCGCGTCGATCTTCGCGGCCAGCTCGGCCAGCTTCGCGTCGATCTCTTCCTTGGTGATGAGCACCGACTGGAGGTCGCTGCCCATGTCCTTCTCGTCCACCCGCATCACTTTCGTTGTCGGCCGGGGCTCCGGGGGTGCCCCCGGAGGACTCAGCCGTGTTTCAGCACCAATCAGCCCTGCCGAATGACAAGTCTGCCACCCTGCCGCTGGGCCTCGACGCGGCCGGGCAGGTTGATGGCGCCCTGACCGCGCCATCCGGTGATGAGGCGGTCGACTTCCTCGATGTGGCGGGCGAACAGCGAACCCGCGGGGGACCCGGCCGCGACGACGGCCCTGCGCAGCACGCGGCGCCTGACGGCCGGGGGCAGGGCGTACAGCTTCGCGCACTCCAGGCGGCCGTCCGCGTCGCGTACGCCGGTCTCCGCGTCGGCGGCCCAGGCGTCCAGGGCGTCGGCGTCGTCCCGGGAGAGCTGCGCGGTGCGGGCGAGCGCCTCGACGACTCCCTTGCCGAGCGCCTTCTCCAGGGCGGGCAGTCCCTCGTGGCGCAGCCGGGAGCGGGTGTAGGCGGGGTCGATGTTGTGCGGGTCGTCCCAGACGGGGAGGGACTGGACCATGCAGGCCTTGCGGGCGGTCTGTCGGTCGATCTGGAGGAAGGGGCGGCGGTAGCGCTTGGTGCGGCCCGGTCCTCCCGAGACCTCCGCCATGCCTGACAGGGAGCGGATGCCGGAGCCGCGGGCGAGGCCGAGCAGGACGGTTTCGGCCTGGTCGTCGCGGGTGTGGCCGAGCAGCACGGCGGCGGCCCCGAGCCGGTCGGCGGCCTCGTCGAGCGCCGAGTAGCGGGCGTCGCGGGCGGCGGCCTCGGGTCCGCCGTCGCGGCCGACGCGCACGGCGACGGACTCCACCGGGTCGAGGCGGAGTGCGGTCATGCGGGTGACGACCTCGGCGGCGCGCAGGTCGGAGCCGGGCTGGAGGCCGTGGTCGACGGTGATGCCACCGGCCCGGATGCCGAGCTTGGGGGCTTCGAAGGCGAGGGCGGAGGCGAGCGCCATGGAGTCGGCGCCGCCGGAGCAGGCGACGAGGACGAGTGGCGGGGTGCCGTCCGGGGTGCGACGGTCGGCGGGACGGTCGGTGAGGTCGGTGAGGACGTCGTGGAGTACGCGGCGGACCGCCAGGCGTATCGCCGCGACCGCAGGATGGGGACCCATGTCCGGTGCCCTTCGTGGAGTTCGGATGCTCGGAGGCGTTGGGGTGGTGCGAGGGGTGCTGCTCGGTGGTGACCGGTCCGCTGTCCGGCGTCCGCGGCGGGATGGCCGCGGAGGAACCCCCGGAAGTTGCGGGTTGTCACTCAGAGTGCGTCGATGGTGACAGAACCGAGCCGTTCCCCGAGCATCGCACGCCCTTCCACGGCCCACGGTCCCTCGGACGGGTGACGCTGCTTCCCCCAGTGGGACATGTTTACGCCCCGTGCGTCACCTTCCTTCGCTCCCTTCGCTCCCCCTGCCGTGCACCCGGGCCACCCAGTCGGCGGGCTTGGCGATCTCCGTCTTGGTGGGCAGCGTGTTGGGTGAGGTCCACACGCGGTTGAAGCCGTCCATGCCGACCTGGCCGACGACGGCGCGGACGAACCGCTCGCCGTCGCGGTACTGGCGCAGCTTGGCGTCGAGCCCGAGGATCTTGCGCAGGGCGGCGTCGAGGCGGCCCGCGCCACTGGCCCTGCGCTGCTGGAACTTCTCGCGGATCTCGGCGACGGAGGGGACGACCTCGGGCCCGACGCCGTCCATGACGAAGTCGGCGTGGCCCTCCAGCAGGGACATGACGGCGGTGAGCCGGCCCAGCACCTCGCGCTGTTCGGGGGTCTGGACGAGCTCGACGAGGGACCGACCCTCGTCGCCGCGTTCGGCTTCCGGGCGGGCGCCGGCGAAGGACTGGACGGCTTCGCGGAGCCGTTCCAGGACGGTGGAGGGGTCCATTTCGGTGGCGCCGAGGAACGTCTGGATTTCGCCCTCCAGATGGGCCCGCAGCCACGGGACGGCCGTGAACTGGGTACGGTGCGTCTCCTCGTGCAGGCAGACCCACAGCCGGAAGTCGTGCGGGTTCACCTCCAGCTCGCGCTCGACGTGCACGATGTTGGGGGCGACGAGCAGCAGCCGGCCGCCCGTCGCGGCGGAGCCCGGCAGGTCGAGGCCGGCGGGCGCGAAGGTCTCGTACTGGCCGAGGACCCGGGAGGCCAGGAAGCTCAGCAGCATGCCCAGCTCGACGCCGGTGACCTTGCCGCCGACCGCTCCGAGGACCGCGCCGCCGGGGGCGGCGCCGCGGCGTTCCTGCATCTTGCCGAGGAGCGGGCCGAGCAGTTCGCGGAAGCCGGCGACGTTGGCCTTGATCCATCCGGCCCGGTCGACGACCAGGACGGGCGTGTCGGGGACGGAGGCCCCGCCGTCGGGCAGGGCGGCCATCATCCGGGTGAAGTCGCGCACGTGCTGTTCCGAGGTCCTGGCGTGCCGGCGCAGCTCCGCCACCACGGCCCGGGCCTCTTCGCGGCTGACCTCGGGACCCGGCCGCACGAGCCGGGTCGCGGTCGCCACCGCGAGGTTCCAGTCGACCATCTCCGCACCACCGATGCTCGTCATGCGTAAACCGTACGTGGACCTGCGCCGGAGCGGACCCCCTACGGTGTGGTGGCCACCGCGGCGGCGAGCTTGTCGAGGCCCTTCTCGGCGGCGGGCCCGTCGGGGGCGCCCGCGGTGAGGAAGGCGAAGGCCAGCAGCCGCCCGGAGGGGTCGACGGCGGTCCCCGCGAGGGAGTTCACGCCGGTCAGGGTGCCCGTCTTGGCCCGCAGCAGGCCCGCGGCCGGGGAGGTTCCGGCGTTGCGGGAGCGCAGGGTGCCGGTGAATCCGGCGACGGGGAGGCCGGTGAGGACCGGTCTCAGTTCGGGGTGGCGGGGGTCGGCGGCCTTGGCGAGGAGTCCGGTCAGGAGGCGGGTGCTGACCTTGTCGGCGCGGTTGAGGCCGCTGCCGTCGGCGAAGCGGTGGCCGCTCACGTCGAGGCCGAGGGAGGCCAGCTTGTCGGAGACGGCCTTCTCGGCGCCCTCGAAGCTCGCGGGCGTGCCGGCGGCGACGGCGGTCTGGCGGGCGAGGGCTTCGGCGATGTCGTTGTCGCTGTGGGTCAGCATCCGCTCGACGAGGCCGGCGACCGGGGTGGATTGGGTGGCGGCCAACTGTTGGGCGCCGGCGGGGGCGTTGACCCGGGCGGGTTCGCCGGTGACCTTGATGCCGCGTTCGCGCAGCAGGCCGGCGAAGGCGCGGGCGGTGTCCCCCGAGGGGTCGTCGCTGCGTTCGACGGGGCCGGAGACGGAGTCGTCGGGGCGGCCCTCGTCGGCCGTGAGGGCGGTGACGGGGGCGATGTTGTCGTTGCGGCCGATCGGGTGGCGGACGGCGCCGGGGTAGAGGAAGTCGTCGTAGCCGAGGGCGACGGTGTCGGTGCCGGCGGCCTTGAGGGCCTGCGCGGTGTCCGCGGCGAGGGCGACGAGGCTGCCGCCGGATCCGGCGGGGCTCTTCTTCTTCGCGGTGAGCGAGGGGTCGCCGCCGCCGACGAGGACGATCCGGCCGGGTTCGGCCGCGGGGGTCACGGTGGTCCGGATCCGGTGCTCGGGGCCGAGGGCCGCCAGAGCCGCCACCGCCGTGGCGATCTTGATGGTGGAGGCCGGGGTCATGGCCTCGCCCGGCGCGGACTCGTACAGGACCCGGCCCGTCGCGGCGTCGACCACCGAGGCGCTGCGGACGCTGCCGAGCGCGCGGTCGGCGAGCAGCGGCCCGAGCACCCCGGCGAGCG